>NZ_KQ031391.1:6523988-6883878 GCF_000966285.1 Pseudofrankia sp. DC12 | reverse complement strand
AATGGGCGACGCCGCTCGAGGTCTTTACCGAGCTGCTGGAAAGTCATGTGTCGCCATGACCGCTTGATTCCGCCCTGGCACGATTTATTTTAGTCCTGCTGAGTGGGCGGATCAGGTCTTCCTGCAGAAGCCCTCGAACCCCCCCGGCGCCGGGCTGCTAGAACGGCATTACCGCGCGTAGCCGCTGCAGGTAGCGGGCTGATGGCACGGAGGGCGGGATAGCTCATGAACCGAGCGGTGACCCTGGCAGCCGCGATTGGTTCTGCTTTCGCTGCCCTCCGTGCTGTCGTCGTCGTCAGCCAGTTCGGGTCAATGGGCGTCACGTGGTGGCGCCGATGGTGGGAACGCGCCGGGCCGTGATGAGTTCGGTGTAGCTCTCGACGGTCGGGACGTTGGGAAGGTGCAGTCCGGGGGGCGGTGGCGCGGCGACCTGTTCGATGGTCAGCGGCGCACCAGTGTCGGAGAAGATCAGATACTCGGTGGCGAGACTGAGGCTGGACTGGTCAGAGACCACCAGGCCCACCGCGCGACCGGGCCGGCCGGCGTGGTCACGGGTCGGCCCGAGGTCGAAGACCTCGGGGATCTGCGCGAGGACGTCGTAGAGCGCGGCGTTCTGCGCCGGGCTCGTCAGGCCAGTACGCAGGGTGCTGAGGACATCAGCCGCGACCGTGAGGTCGACGGGGTGACCGGCCGCTGTGGCATAGGCCTTCAGTCTCGCCAGAATCTGCGCGGGGTCGGTGGGAGTCAGGGCCGGATCGGACTCGGGGGGCGCTGGCGGACGGTCGGATCTGCCCGCGAATCGGTCGTCGTCGACGGGGGTCGGACCGCCAATGTCCGCGCCGGCGCGGTCGACCTGCTGGTTGTACCGGTCAGTCCGCACCGTCCCGTCGCTGCCACGCCACTCGTCCGTGATCGTCGTACGAGCGGTGGTCGTCGACTTGTGGTCGGCGATGGCGACATCGAGTCCGTAGGTCTGGCTGCGGGCGTAGAGGACCGGACCGGTCCCGGCCTGCGCGCTCCCTCGCTGCCGGCGGGCCGCGTCCGACAACGCCACCACGGCACGATCGTGATCGCCCGCGGTCGCGGTGAACAGAGGTGTCGGCAGCAGGGGCGTGGCCGTGGCCCGGTCGTGTGTTCGTACGGTCGTGAGCCCCACGATCGCGCTCGCGAGCACCAGGATCGTGGCCGCCGCCGTCAGGACGTGACGGCGGCGCAAGGTGGTGCCGCGATCAAGTCTCTCCCCGCGCCGGTGGGATTGGGCGGACGAATCGGCGAGCAGGAGAGCCAGCAGGTGCTCGCCGCGCCGTTGCTCGATGTCGTCGAGGGGGTCGTCCGCCACCGGGTTGGAGGCGCTGAGGAGCGCGCGCACAACGACGAGATCGTCGATGTCGCCACGGCCGTCGCGGTCGGACATCATGACCCTTCCTTGAAGGTGAGCGAGGCTGGGAGTGCGGTGACGGTCGGCGTTGAGGCGGCTTCTGCCAGGGCCGCCTCAAGACGGCGCCGGGCACGGTGCAGACGCACCTTCGCCGTGGAGGTGGAAACCGCCAGAGCGACCGACAGGCCGTGAAGGTCCAGTCCCTCCCAGCCGGCGAGTTGCAGGATCTCCCGGTCATCCGGAGAAAGCCGCTCCAACGCCTGCCAGGCGGTGTCTCTGCGTACCGCCTCGTCCGCGATGTCCTCATCGGTCAGGGCGGCCGGGTCCGTGGCAAGCCCGAACCCGACCATCCGGACTTCGAGCCGTAGCCGCCGGATTCCCGCGCGGCGCTGGTTACGCACGACATTGCCGGCGATTCCGTACAGCCACGCCCGGGTCTCCTCCGAAGTGGCGGGGCGCCGCTGCCAATGCCGCCAAGCCGCGAGGAAAGTCTCCGACACGACGTCCCAGGCGGCCTCGTCACTGCCAAGGCGCCGCTGCGCGAACCGCAGGACCGCCCCACGGTGCTCCCGGAACAGCGCCTCGAACGAGGGCACGGCCAAACTGGCAGGCACAGGGACAGTCCTTCCGCGGGGCGTCACCCTGTTCATGTCCAGCACCACCCACCCGGTTACATCCCACCGTCCATCCGACCGCCCCCACCCTGACCCTCACCGGCCCCCCACGAGGGCCTCGTCGCGTCTACGCCGCCTCTCGGAGCATGGCGGGACGCGGCCACGCGAGCCGGCGCGGTCGCGCTCTTCCCCGCAAAACGGCGGGCGAGACCGGACCGGCCGGCGGCCAGCCAGGCGCGCGTCCGCGAGATCGAGCTGACCGATGATCTCCCTCGTCGGCCAGACGATCAACCTCGCGTTAACCGAACATCGCGTCCTCACCGCGGCGGGCCCGGAGCGTGCGTGCGGGCCGTGGGTTGGGCAACCCCTCGATGACGTCCCCGCGAGGCAGGTGCTGTTCGCAGCGTTACGTAACGCCTCGGCGCGGACATCGCCTGATGACCATCAATCGGGGGCTCGGCGCTGCGGATGAAGTAGGCCCGACGGTTGGCGAGTGGCGGCGTCGGCCGGGCGGTCCGTAGATCCCGAGATCGCGATCACCGTGATGTTTCCGACCGTGGTCGCGATGGCGCTGTCGATGGCGTCGCGGATGCGCGGACCTTGAGCGATGTCGGAGGCGATGAGGCTGCGATGTGACGCGCGATGTCGTGGCCCGGGAGCGTCGGGAGTCCCTGCGCGCATCTGGCTGGCGGAGCCGGTTCGCTGTGTGCGCCGGGCCGGGAGGCTTCATGCCCAGGCAGGCGATTCGGCCGGTCAGAGCACTCGATGCTCAGCACCGTGCTCTCTCAGTCGTGCGGACCGCGTCCAGCTGGTGGACGGGCACGCCGTCGCCTTGTGGTGTCTCGCCCCGGTCGCTTCGGTCGCGGCGTCGTTCGGCGGCGCCCTGGCCGAATCTGGGGCGCAGGGAAGGCACGGGCTCGTGATCGCGACGGCGCGGGTTCTGCGGGTGCGGGCGCGGGATCCGTTTGATGTGGCCCAAGCCGCGCGGGCGGTGGTGGCGTACGTGCAGGGAGGCGCTGATCCTCTGGCTCGCTACTACGGCGGCCAGGCGATCGGCCGAGCGTGTGGGGCCGGAGCGGAGCTGGTCGGCCTGCGTGGGGAGGTATCCGGGCTTGCGTTGGAGCGCCTGTTGCGTGGGAAGCACGCGGTGACCGGCCGTCCATTGCTCGGCGCCTCCGGGTCCGCCGGCCGGGTACGGCGGCCAGCCGCGGGCCCGGCCGGCCGCTTGGCCGCCGGTGAGGATCGAGAGTGGTTGACGCTCGCTGAGGCGGGCCTCGTGGCGGGGGTGAGTGCGGCGTACCTGCGTTCCTTGGTCAAGCGGACCTCCGCCTCTCCGACCGCGCGGGCGTCCTTGGACGGCTCCTCGGGCGGCGCGTCCGCGGCCGGCGAGGAGCGCGTCGGCGACGTCGCTGACGCCGCGCGGCGCTCGTCCCGGCGGAGGGCTGACGACCTCGTCGGCACGCGGCGCTCCGACGGCGCGTGGCTTGTGCGCCGTGAAGACCTGATGCGATGGTGCGCCCAGCGGACCCCGCCGGCGACGGTGCTCGGGTTCGATGTGGTGTGCGCGGCGCCGAAGTCGGTGTCATTGCTGTGGGCGTTCGGCGACGAGGCGATGCGGGCGGATGTCGCTGCCGCGTTCGACGCGGCCGTGGATGCGACGATCCGCTACCTCGAACGGCACGCCGTGTTCGGGATGGTCGGCGGGGAAAACCGGCGGGCCGTGGGACTCGCGGTCGCGTCCTACCTGCACGAGCTCTCGCGTAACGATGAGGCGCACCTGCACATCCACAACATCGTTATCAATGCGGTCGCCGTACCTGCCGATCCACCCGGAACACAGTCGTCACAGGCAGGCTGGGAATGGCGGGCGGTCGACGGCGAGGTGTTGTTGGCGACGGTGAAGACAGCGGGCTATGTCGGCGCGGCGGTGCTGCGCCAGGAGCTGTCGGCGCGGCGCGGAATCGTCTGGGAACCGGCCCGGCGCGGTGTTGCCGAGATCGCCGGGTTCCCCGCCGATCTCCTGGCGGCGTTCTCGACGCGCAGCGGCCAGGTGGCCGACGAGTTCGCGCAGTTGGTCGCCCAGGGCCTTGAGCCGTCGGCGGCGACCGCGGCTGCGGCGAAACGCAGCTCGCGGGCACCGAAACGGGTCCTGGCCGACGATCAGGTCCGCGCATTGCAGGCCGAGAAGCTCACCGCCGCTGGTTACACGGTTGACCAGGTGCGGCGGTTGGCGCCCGCGCTGTCCGCTCCGACGCCGCAACGACGACAGGTCCACGTGGGGGAGGGAGACATCGAGGCGTTGTTCGCGCGGCTGACCGGAGCTGTCGGGCTGACCGAGCATGCGACGACGTTCCTGCGTCGGGATGTGGTCCAGCAGGTCGCCGGCTGGGCTGGCGATTGGCTGGGCGCGGAGGAGATCGAGCGGCTGGCGGACCGGTTTCTTGCCGACCAGCGGGTCGTCCTGCTCCAGCAGCCCGAGCAGCCCCGGCACCGGCGGGAGCCCGAGCCGCTGTACACGGTCGAAGGGATGTTGGCCGCGGAGGAGGCGCTGCTCGCGTCATACCGGCAGGGCCAGGTCAGTGCCGGCGCGGCCCCGCGTCTGCTCGTCGCCCCCGAAATCCTTCAGGCCTGGCTGCGGACGGCGGCCTCACCTGGCGGGCCAGCCGGGTCGGCCACAGCACCCGGCGGCGGGCGTGATGAAGCGCCGGTGCTGGCCGCGGAGCAGGTGGAGCTTGTCCGGCGGCTGCTGACCAGCGGAGATCTGGTCCGCCTGGCGGTCGGACCAGCGGGGACTGGCAAGACCGAGGCGATGCGTGCGCTCACCGGCGTCCTGCGGGCCGTGGGACGCACGGTGCTGGCGACTGCGCACGGTGGCCGCCAGGCCGAGGAGCTCGCCGAGCGGATCGGGATCCCGGCCCGTGTCGTCGCCGGCTGGCTGACGTTGCTGGACAACCTCGACGAGCCGGCGGACGTGTGGCCGGCCGGGTCGGTGCTCATCGTCGACGAGGCCACTCAGGTCTCGACCCGCGACGCCGAACGGCTGCTGCGCTACGCGACCCGCACCGGGACCGTCGTCATTCTGCTCGGTGATCCAGCCCAGTTGGGGTCGGTCGCGGCGGGCGGCTGGTTCCGCCACCTCGTCGAACAGACCCCGGATGTGCCGGCGCTTGCGACGGTCCACCGCCAGGCCGGGCCGGAGATGGCGCCGGTCCGCGCCGCGCTCGCGGCGCTGCGCGCCGACACCGCGCCGGCGGCGCGCGCCGCCCTCGAACGGCTCGCCGCGACCGGCCGCATCCACGTCGCCGACACCGCGGACAGCGTGCTCGATCGCGCTGTCGCCGATTGGTATGCCGAGCGCCAACGTCGCATTGCGCCGACGGCGGCGCGTTCAGACAGGGCCGGCCGGGCGCGGCGCGGCTCGGGGGAGACCACGCCGGCCCGGCCGGTGATGGTGCAGATGATGGCCGAACGGCACCGCGATGTCGATGCCCTCAACCAGACGGCTCGGGCGCTGCTTACCGCCGACGGCACGCTGACCGGGCCGGCACTGACCGTGGCGGGCCGCCAGTTCCAGGTCGGCGACGAGGTCATCACCCTGACCCAGGCCGGCCACACCCTCGTCCCGGCCGGCAAGCCACGCTCGGCCTACATCCGGACCGGCACCCTCGGTGTCATCGCGGCCATCCACCTCGACACCGACGACCCGGCGGAGCAGGCCGTGACGGTCGCTTTCCCGAACAAGGGCTGGGTGCGCGTGCCGTGGGAGTACCTGACGTGGCGGTTCGACGACGGCCGCGACGGAGGTCTCGGCCACGCCTATGCCATCACCGCAGCCAAGGCCCAGGGCACCACCATGGACACCGCCCGCGCCATCGTGCCCGACGACACCTCCCGCGCCGGGCTGTACGTGATGCTGTCGCGCGCTCGCACCGACCTACACGCCTACGTCCTGCGTCGCGACCAGCTCGATGACCGCGACGACGACGAAAGCTGGCTGCCCGCAGGCCGAGAGCCAGGCGATCCACTGGACCGGCTGGCTGATCGGCTCGGCCGTTCCCAGCCCGAACGGCTCGCGACCGAACACGACCCCGACGCCCGTGTGGTGCACGAATTGCGCCGCCTTCACACGCTCGCCGAGCTCGCCGCGCAACGCCTGGCCGGCACGGCGCGCCCGCGGGCCTCGGCTGGTCGCGTTACCGCACCGCCGAGCGCGTCAGGCGCGTCCGCCTCTCCAGCCGATGCGGCGAACGACGGTACGGACCGGGCGGGGCTGCCGAGTCAGGTGCTCTGGCGACGCGCCGAACTCGCCGCCGAGGCCGCGCTACGCGCCGCCGCTCTTGCGAAGCCACCCAGCACCGTCGTCGACCGAATCGGCCCGCGACCGCCAGCCGGTCCCGATCGGGCGATCTGGGACGACGCCGTCGCAGCTCTCGCCATCTACCGCGCCCGCTGTCAGCCTCTCGGTGACATCGACAATCCCGAGCCGCCCCGCGACACTGCGCCGGACGACCGGCAGCGCGACCCGTGGCTGCGCCACCACGACCAGGCCGTCCACCTCGCCCAGGCCTGGACCGCCGCGCTCCCTGAACGGACGCGCGCGCGCTTCCACAGCCCAGCCGAATCCGTCCCCCGCGACCGGGCTGTCGCCGGCCTCCACGCACTGCTCGACCACGGGCAAGCACCGGCCGATCTCGCCGCGGCCCTCGGCCGCGAACCACTCACCGGCGTCCGCGCCGGCGCGCCCGTGCTGGCCGACCGCGTCACCCAGTTGTGCGAGGCCGCCCGCGTCGATCCGGCGGCGTACGAACTGCCCGCTCCCCACACCGCGCTGCAGGAATGGGCCAACGCCAGCGGGCGCCTCGCGACGGCTGAGGCAAACCATCTCGCGACCCGGCCGACCGCTGTCCTACACGCCGAAGGGCGATCCCTCGCCGAGCAGCTCCACGGGTCCACCGGACTGGCCAGAGCGGAACAGGCCGATGCCGCCACCAGCGAATTCGCGCAGGCGCGGTTCAGCCGTCTCAATGCGGCGCTGGACCACCAGGTCTCCGCCGCCGTCCTACGTGTGACGGCCGAACCGACCGGCTATCTGACCGCAATGCTCGGCCCCCGCCCGCCCGAGCCAGGCGAGACCGACGCATGGGACGCGGCCGCCCAACGCATCGAGCACTACCGCCATCATCACCTCGGACTTCCCCTCGGAACACCCGCCATGACGAGCCCGGACCCAACCCGTGCAGCCCTCGGCGACCGCCCCCACGATCCGCAAGCCGCCCATGCCTACGACCACGCGGCCGACATGGAGTTCCCCATCGCTCTTACCCTCGGGTTTTAGCGGACGTCTCACAATCCCTGTGACCGCGAGCCCCCCCGGAGACCGCATGACGGCCGGGACGAGTCGCACAGGCCTCGACAGACCGTCGACGCTTGGTTCTGGATGCAGTGGAAGAGCATCTGGCGCAGTACGGTGCCGACATGGAATCACCTCCCCCGCGCCCGCCGGCGCTGCGGGTCATGCGCGCGAACACCGCTGAAGAACGCGAGATCCTAGAAGCCTTCCTGGACTTCTACCGAGACATCGTGGTGCACAAGATCGCGGGAGTCGATGACCAGGCGGCAAGGGCGAGGCTGGTGCCATCGATGACCACTCTCGCGGGCCTTGTGCGCCACCTGACCACGGTGGAACGCAATTGGTTCCACCGGCTGACGGGGGAGGACCCCGAGCTGCCAGACAGCTCGTGGGAACTCTCTGATGCCCATACTCCGAGCGTCCTGATCGAGGAGTATGAGCGCGTTTGCGCCGTGTCCCGGCGAGCGGCCGCGGGTTTCGCGCTTGACGATGTGATCCCGCATCCCGACGCGGGCCAGGTCTCGGTGCGTTGGATCTACGTGCACATGATCGAGGAGACCGCCCGCCACGCTGGGCACGCCGACATCCTGCGGGAACTGACGGACGGCTCGACTGGCGTCCTGGGCTAAGCACCTCCTCAGAAGTCAAGGCGACGTTTTTGGCGGCCCGTTCGAACGGAGCCTCGCTGCTAGGCGGAGGCGTTGGATGATACGCATGGTGCTTCTACGACTGCGAGGTGTCTGTGTCCAGCGGACGGGGGTCCCAGCGCCTGGCGGTGGTGCTTGCGGGATGCGCGGTGGTGTCGGCGAACGCTGGCGCCGTTCTGATCAATGTCGTATCAGGTCAAGAGCGCTGGCCGGGAGTGTTCGACGCGGCGCGTGCCCACGCGTTCTGGTCGGCGGGCGTTGTGAGCCTGCTTGCGGCGTTGGCGGCGGGGGCAGCCGTTCGTCTGCAGGCGGGAGAGTCTAGGGGAGGGCTGGGCGCGCAACCGCCCGTCGAGCCGCCGGGCTGGGTCGTGGGCCGCCCAGTTGAGGCCGGGGAGGTCGTGGCGGGGCTGCGCCGCCGAGGTGTTGGCACAGTCGGAATCACAACGGGGGCGGAATCAAGCGGTCATGGCGACACATGACTTTCCAGCAGCTCGGTAAAGACCTCGAGCGGCGTCGCCCATTTGAGCGTCTGCCGTGGCCGCCCATTCAGCTGCGTGGCCACCATATCAAGTTCTTCCTGCGTGTGCAAGGACAGGTCGGTGCCCTTCGGGAAGTACTGGCGCAGCAACCCGTTGGTGTTCTCGTTCGAGCCGCGCTGCCACGGTGAGTGCGGGTCGCAGAAATACACGGGAATACCGGTGCGGACGGTGAAATCGGCGTGCCGGGCCATCTCCTTTCCCTGGTCCCAGGTCACCGAGTTCCGCATGAACTCGGGCAGGGTCTCCATCTTCTTGCCCAGCAGGTAGGCGACCTTGTCGGCGTTACGGTCGTACGGTATTCGCGCCAACATCACGAACCGGGTCGTGCGCTCGACCAGCGTGGCGATCTGCGACTTGTTGCCCTTCCCGATGATCAGGTCGCCCTCCCAGAAACCGGGGACGGCGCGGTCCTCGGCCTCCTTCGGCCGCTCGCTGATGTTGACCATGCCGACGATCCCGCCCCTGGTCAGGGTGCTGCGCGACCGGTTGACCCGCCTGGCCCGGCCCTTACGCAGCGCGATCTTCAGTTCCGTCCGCAGCTCGCCGCGCGCCTGGAGGTAGAGGCACTCGTAGATTGTTTCGTGGCTCACGCGCA
The DNA here is from genome assembly GCF_000966285.1 of Pseudofrankia sp. DC12. Lineage (NCBI taxonomy): Bacteria > Bacillati > Actinomycetota > Actinomycetes > Frankiales > Frankiaceae > Pseudofrankia > Pseudofrankia sp. DC12. The sequence goes on along the minus strand of NZ_KQ031391.1, from coordinate 6,874,755 downwards.
TGCTCTCGTCGTCGGGAAAGTCCGTGCGCAGTCTCTCGCTGATCTGCTTCGGCGACCACTTCTCGACCAGGCCGGTGTTCACCGCGTCGTGCAGCTCCTTCGACGCGACGAGTTTCCGTTCCTTCGGGCGGGCGCACATCAGATCACACCGTGCCTGCGCATCCACCGCCCGATACGCCGCGGCACCGCCGTTACGCTCGATCTCCCGGGAGATCCCCGAATGATGACGACCGAGCACAGCGGCGATATACCGAGCCGAACGCTCCTGACTCAACTCCCGCGAGATGACCTCGCGGTCCTCCACCGTCAACCGCTCCCGTACGCCCATCCACCATCCAGCCCCTCGACACCATCGCGATCATCCTATCGGGGCGTCGCTACGACCGTTTGATGCCGCCCTTGAGAGTTATGCAAATAGTGTCGCGAACAATTTTCCGTGGCGCCAGGTATTCATCAATGGGACTCGTGCGCTGCAGTCTGGCCTCATGCCGTAGAATGCGCTGCGAGGTTCTTGCCTAATTTTGATGTTTGTGCCAGGCTGCCTATTTGGAGGGTTGACGGTGGATGATGAAAGTCGCGTCAAGATTTTGCGCCTGCTCGGTCGGATCTACACGCCCATCGCCGCGGACGACCTGGACATGTGCGTCGATCTCACCGAGGGGCTCCACATCGGCGAGGAGCAGCTAGTCGAGCTTCTGGCTGCTGATCGCGCTGAATTCCTCTCAGGTATTACCCGGCCAGTTTGGGCCTGCCCGGCACTCGAGGTCCGAGGTGGCGGTGCGAACGACGAGTTCTTCACGAGGTCGGACTGGCCAGTGTGGGCGTGACTCGTTCAGGACGTTCTGTCGGAGAGTCAAGAGTTGGCCCTCCTGATTCATTTCTGTGATATCGCGGAGATCGTTAGTGAACGCGGTGACGCGACCGGAGGAATATCGACTGATCGACTGCGCGAAAGAATCGACGATTTGACGGTTCACCTGCCGCGTCGTCGTCTCGAGGAAATGTCTGCGGGAAGAGACTTGCCGAAAGAAAGGTTCCTGCTCTATCGGGAGTTGGCAGAGGATCTTCATCGCGAGGGGGCAAGGTCGAAAAGATGAACTATCTGAAGGTCGCAAAGTCTTTTGAAGGCCTGAATCCAGGAGAAATACTCTTCGGGGTGAGAGGCGGATCGGACAGCGGCGCTGCGGTGTAGCGGAGGTTGAGGTGTGCTGACCTGGATGGCAAAGTGAGGATTGATTTGACGTGAACAAGTTGACCTGAGCTTGGCCCCCCTACGGCGGACCAATGCCGTTGTAAGGCGCTTGATCGCGAGGTGTGAGGTACCCGGCCGCGCCTGAGCTAACGGTGACGTTGGGTGACGGTCGGGGGTGGGGTGGGAGGTCGCCGGAGCGGAGGATTTGGGTGCTGGGAGTGCCCGGATTGCGGGGTTTGAGCGGATCTCCGGGTGAGGTGAAGGGTGTCGAAGCCAGTTCCCTGACCCGGAGTCCGCCGTGTCCTGTTTCTATCCTGTCGTCCCGTCGGTCGCGCTGCCCGGGGTGGCCTTCGGCCGGGTCGGTGCCGGGCTGCTGGCGGTGCGTGCCGAGGACCTGGCCGCGGGGCCGGTTCGCACGGCCGGGCGCCGCGGCGGCGGCCGGGCGCCGGCCCGCGACCGCCGCGGCCTGCTCACGCTGGCTGAGGGCGCGCTCCCGGCCCGCCACGGCGACCAGGTGATCGTCTACCGGCCGGTGCTGGCCGGGACGCTCAGGGCCTACGACAACGGGGATCTGGCCCTGTCGGGCCGGGCGGCGGACCACGTGTCGCTGGGAGCGGCGGAGGCCGAGCTCGACCGGCGGCTCGGCCCCGGCGCGCTCGACCGGCTGATCGCCGAGGCGTTCACCCAGTTCCAGGCGACGACACCGCCCGGCAGCGACGACGCCGCACCTGATGACGCCGTGCGCGGGCAGGAGACGGCGTTGGCGTTGACCCGGGGGGTCGTCGTGCGGGCGCTGGTCCTGGGGTCGTGGATGGCGGGCACCGGGTGGGACGACGTGCTGGCGGCGTTGTTCGCGCCGGTCGCGGACGTCCCGTTCACCCGCTGCTCCGCCACGCCCGGCGGGCCGGCGTTCTCCCGGGCGCGGCGCGGCGTGCCGGGGGTGGTGGTCGCCGCGGTGTGCGAGGCGGTCCTGGTGGTGCTGCGCGCGGAGCTCCTCGACCCGCACGACCCACAGGCGCTGGCCGCGGGAGCGTTCCGGGTCGCCGGCTTCGACGGGACCCTCCTGCGGCTGCCCGACACGGCGGCGAACCGGGAGCGCTTCGGGGCGGGCACCGACCCGGCGCCGTTCCCGCACGTCCGCCTTCTGATCGACGTCGACGCTGGGACGAAGACCCCGCTCGGCTACGCCCACGGCCCGTCCTCGGGCGCGAAGGACGCCGGTGAGCAGACGCTGCTCGAGCAGGTCGCGACCGCCACCCCGGCGATCTGTCACCCTGGGCTCCTGCACGTCGGGGACCGTAACTTCCCCGGCGCCGAGCGGCTGAGGCGGCTGACCGGCGCCGGGATGAACCTCGCGGTGCGGCTGCGCGCCGGGATCACCGTCGACGTCGACACGTGGCTGCCCGACGGCTCGGCGCTCGTCGACCTCGGCACCGACGACGTGCTGCACGGCTGGCGCGACGTCGAGTGGGACGTGTTCGCCGACGGCGTCCACACCGGTGAGACGTTCGCCGTGGCCACGAACATCACCGACCCCGCCGCGCTGCCCGCGCTCGCTCTCACCGCCGGCTACCGGGCCCGATGGGGCGCGACCGAGACCCCGATCCGCGAGACCAAGGCCACCCTGAACGACTCCGGACCCGGAGCCGGGCCGATGCTGCGCGCCACCGACCCGTTCGAGGTCGACCAGGAGATCCCCGCTCTCCTGCTCGGGGCGGCTCTCCTGCGCGCGGTGCAGCGCAGCGCCGCCGCGCAGGCCACCCCCGCCCAGCGCGGCGCCCGCGCCGGGCAGCCGGTCCTGGCCCGGGAACTGTCCACCAAGGCCACGGTGCTCGCGCTCACCCGCCACCTCGGCGCGGCGACCCCCGGCCTGCCCGACGAGGTCGTCGCACACCGGCTCGCCGCCATCCACAGCGCACTCAGCCGGCGGCGCAACACCCCCGACCGCAACCGCACCCGCGAACGCCGGGCGAAGAGCGTCTCGGAGTTCCCCCACGCCGGACCCGGCCTCACCACCCGCAAGGTCGTCTACGAGACCCGGATCTGCGGACCGATCACCGACACCCTCACCACGGCGGCCCCAACACTCACGCTTCCCGATGTCACCGAACGTGACCACACTCAGCCAGCCATGGCAGCCTGACCCACGCGATCAAGAGAGTTTCACTGGCATTGCTACGGCGGACACTGTCCGTGCTCAGGGGTCGAGCCCACCGTCACCGCCACCGTCGTCATCCCTGCCAGCGGCGACATGTGGGACCTCACCATCGACAACACTCACACCTTCTACATCGAGATCTCGGCGGCCTGAGCCGTCCTCGTTCACAAAATCTGCTCCCCGGCGGAGAATGATGGCGGTAGATTCGGCGACCTCAGTCCCGGCCCAAGGGCGATGACCTCACGGCTCATCACATGCCCCGGAAGGCGTTGGGCTTCGACGCGGAGAATGATGGTGGTGCGATCGTGATGCAGGAAGATGATCACGCGCTGACGCGCACATACGGTTGGCGGGGAGCACTAACCAAGAGTTCAGACGCTGGGCTTTCGTTCCGCACAGTGTTGGCAAAGGAAACCCGGGATCTTCAGGTCATCGGTCAATCGCAGTATGGCGACCCTTCGTACTACAATCAGGGTATCCGGTCGCTACTGACCTGCTACCGGTCAATTGGCCGGCCCTAGGTGGTCGATGTGGCGATTCGGCGCGAGATCAGAGAATTCGTGGAAGCAGGTGGACTCCCTTCAGGAGAGGCCGGTGTCGACGAGATAAGAATCAGACAGGAGATGCTGTCGAGGATTCCGGGGCCCGTGTCAAACGAAGAGGCATCTCTTCTTGTGGACGCTTTTGGCCCCGATGATTGCTACGGACTTGCGTGGAGTCTCCTGCATCTCATCGAAACCGCTCCTGGCGATCTGAAGTTCGATGATCTTCGAGAATCAGGTAACGTATGGGTCCGACGGCTGATGGATCGGGCGGAGATCGCTCGACACCTTGAACCTGGAAAATGATAGGCCATGGGTCCGAGGCAGGGCTCCGGCGAGGTAGCGCAGCGTCATAATTGATAGCTGACAGTAGCCGGCTTGGTGATCACTCCTGGGCGTCCGACGGGCGATTGATTATCGCTACAGCTCGTCATGGATTCGTGCCATAGCAACTTGTCCTGGCGCTGACCGTGATTCGACGGGGCATTCAGCGTCGCTGGGCGCACGCGATTATCTGGAAATGATTGACGGGATGCAGGCTCCCCGTTGAGAAAGAAGTGGCCTTCCGCCTGGGAAAATGTAAGTACCACCAAACAAAACCCCAAGACAGAAGGCCACCACGTGCCATCATGCCAGTCTGGCCCCGGCATGTCCACCGAGCCTATCGATTGCGAGCAGATCGACATCTCCAGCCTGCTCGCGATGCTCGGCGAGATTCCCGACCCGCGCAAGGCGAAGGGAGCGATCTACAGCCTGCGGTACATCCTGTCGACCTCGCTTGTTTCGACGATGACGGGCGCGAAGCGCCTCAGTGAGATCGGCCGCTGGGCGGCGAGGATCCCCCAGCCCCTGCTGGCCCGGCTGGGAGCGCCTTACGACCACTTCCTCGGGCGGTACCGAGTACCCAGCGAGAAGACGATCCGCCGGGTTCTCCAGGTCATTGACGTCGCGGCTCTGGACGCCCGCATCGGTTGCTGGCTGTTCGCGCAGACCACCTGGGAGAACGGGGAGCAGGTCACCATCGCGGTCGACGGCAAGGTCATGCGTGGTGCCTGGGTAGATGAGAAGACGCAGGTCAAGCTACTCGCCGCGCTGATCCACGGCAGGGGTCTCGTCGTCGGACAGATCCGCGTACCCGACGACACCAACGAGATCACCCAGGTCGAGAATCTGCTCGACCAGCTTCCGGAAATACCAGGCCATCCGACCGTGACCCTCGACGCGGCGCATACGCAGGACGACACCGCAAAGGACATCGTCAAGCACGGGATGGACTACGTGATGACGGTGAAGGGGAATCGCCCGACCCTAAAAAGGCAGACATTCGAACGGGTCCTTCCACTTCTCCAGGAACCAGCCCACCACGAGGTCCAGGAACGCGGACACGGCCGGATCAAAAACTGGCAGACCTGGACCACGAAAGCCGACGGCATCGAGTTCCCGCATGTCAACAAGGCGGCCATCATCCGGCGAGACGAGTTCGACCTTACCGGAACGCGCCTCACCCGCGAATACGCTCTCGCCCTCACCAGCGCTACGGGCACGCACGCCACAGCGTCATACTTCCACTCTCACGTCCGCGGCCAATGGGGCATCGAAAATGAGGTCCACTACATTCGCGACACTGCCTGGCGCGAGGACGACGATCCGACCTATACCGGGAACACAAATCACGCTTTCGCGAGCCTCCGGAACCTGACCATCGGAATCCTCCGCCTCAACGGCAGGAGGAAAATCAAGGAAACCCTGGAGGACGTCGCCGCCGATCGCAACGCCGCACTCGGCCTGCTCGTCACAGCCTGTAGCGCATCAAAGCGGTGAGCTACCTCGCCGGAGCCCTGGGTCCGAGGTGAGGTCTGATCCTGGAGGAGATCTCCCGGGTCTCGGGACGACATCGACATGACTACGGGCAGCAGCGGCGCCGTCGAGAGCTACGGCTATGACCAGCTGGGGGGCGTGTCATGACGACTGTGTAAGCCGGAGGTGGACCAGGATTGATCTACCTGATCGGGGTAGGTCAGAAATGGACACCTAATGGCAGAGACCACTACGCTTCGGGCATCTGACGAGGCGGCGGCGCGGAGAATCGCTGAGGCGTTCGCGCCGGACACGATCGATGCGTTGTTGAAAGACGCGAAAGCGACCGGTACGCCGGTCGACGGGGTCGATGGTCTGTTGAACCAGATGACGAAGGCCGTCCTGGAGCGTGCCCTGCAGGTCGAGATGACGGACCATCTCGGGTATGAGGCCGGCGACCCGGCCGGTCACGGCACGGGAAACTCCCGCAATGGGAAATCGACAAAGACGGTGTCGACGCGGAACGGGCCGGTCGAGATCGAGGTGCCACGTGACCGGAACGGCTCGTTCGAGCCGGCGATCGTGCCGAAACGCGCCCGTCGGCTGGGGAACCTCGATGACCTGATCCTGTCGTTGTACTCGCGGGGCATGACGACCCGCGATATCGAGGCCCATCTGCGAGAGGTCTACGGCGTTCAGGCGTCCCGGGAACTGATCTCGAATGTGACCGAGGTCGTGGTCGATGAGATCAAGGCGTGGCAGTCCCGGCCGCTGGACGAGGTCTATCCGATCTTGTATGTGGACGGGCTGCGGATCCGGGTCAAGGACAACGGCGTGGTCACGACCAAGGTCGCCTACCTGGCCGTGGGCGTCGATGTCGACGGGCGCAAGCACGCGCTGGGCTGCTGGATCCAGGACACCGAGGGCGCGAAGTTCTGGCAAAAGATCCTCGCCGACCTTCGTAACCGCGGCGTGCGGGACCTGCTGATCGTCTGCCGCGACGGCCTGACCGGCCTGCCCGAGGCCGTCGTCGCGGTCTTTCCCGAGACCGTCGTCCAGACATGTGTCGTCCACGTGATCCGCAACGCGATGCGTTTCGTCTCCTACAGCGACCGGAAATCCGTCGTCAGGGCGATGAAGGAGATCTACACCGCGCCCACTCTCGAAGCCGCCGAACTCGGCCTCGAAGCCTTCGACAAGAAGTTCGGAACCCAGTATCCCGGCGCCGTCGACGTGTGGCGCCACGCGTGGACCGAGTTCATCCCTTTCCTCGACTACCCACCCGAGCTCCGGAAAATCGTCTACACGACCAACGCCATCGAGTCGATGAACTTCCAGCTCCGCAAAATCACGAAGAACCGCGGACACTTCCCCGACCGCGACGCGGCAATGAAACTACTCTACCTGGGGCTGAGAAACATATCGAGCCAACGAGGCGGCGAGTCCGGCACCGGAACCCACGGCTGGAAAATAGCCCTCAACACGCTCGTGAACCTCTTCCCGGGACGACTACCCTTCTGATAACCTGAACCCGTAAGCCGCAGTTTCACCTTCGGCTTACACGGAAATCGTGACAGGCTCCGCGCCGAGCCTGTCAGATTTTTTGTGTAAGGGGTTTTCCCGCGTTCCGGTAGTTACCGGTCCACGTCTTTCGCCCTGCCGGTGACACCTGCTGTTCTATGGTCCGGTCTGTGACCGGTGATCGCCGATCCGGGTGTTCCACTCAAGTGGGGAACGGTGCGGCGTGTCTGGAGTTGTGGGGTGTTCCGGCTGTGCCGCTCACCGGTCCGGCCGGTTTCCCGTGGGCCGTTGGGGCGTGTGTTCACCATATCGCCGCGGACGGGCTGGTCGATACCGACACGCCGCTTCGGGTGGTGTTTCCTGTGGCCTGGCCTGGTATTCACAGGTCGTCGGAGAGAAGGTCGCCTGATGCGAGCAGCAACTCGAACATGAGGTCCTGCAGGCCGGGGTGGTCAGGGTCCGCGAGTTCGGCGCAGGCGGCCTCGGCCGCTTCGACCCCGAGCAGCCGGGAGCACAGCGCGCCGGCGCGGCGGAGCAGGTCGGCGAGGTCCTCGGCGTCGGCGCGGCGCAGCGTGACGGTGGCGGCGAGCGCGGCGGCGACATCGTCGGGCGGGCGGGTGGCGGCCATGACATCGAGCATCACCCGGTCACAGAGCCAGGGCGGGGATCCGCCCCGGAAACGCGGTCGCGAGTTCGGCGAGCGCGGGCCGCCAGCCCTGCGCCGTGTGCCCCTCGATGAGCTTCCCCGGCGCGGCCCGCTCGGCGCGGGGCTTCCCGGCCTCCTTCGCCCGCGCACGGGCCCGTTTGTCCTCGATGTCGACGATCGCCAGCCACAGCAGCTTCACGACCGCGTCGTTCGTCGGGAAATGCCCCCGATTCTTGATGATCTTCCGTAGCTGGTAGTTGAAGCTTTCGATCGCATTCGTCGTATAAATGATCTTCCTGAGGTTCGGGGTGAACTCCAGAAACGGCACGAACTGGTCCCAGGCCCGTTCCCACACCCCGACCGACGCCGGATGCTTGCGCCCGAGCGCCGACTCGGCGAACTCCAGCAGCGCCTGCTCGGCCGCGTCCAACGACGGGGCGGTGTAGATCGGCCGCATCGCGGCCGCCAACGCCTTGCGGTCCGTGTAGGACGCATACCGCAGCGCCGCGCGGATCAGATGCACCGTGCACGTCTGCACCGTCGTCTTCGGCCCGTAGGCGTTGCCGATCGCCTCCGGCAGGCCCGTCAGCCCGTCGCAGCACACGACCAGGATGTCGCGCAGCCCCCGGTTCCGCAGCTCGGCCATCACCTGCGCCCAGTGCCGCGCCGCCTCGACCTGCTCGACCCAGATCCCCAGCACATGCTTGACCCCGTCCAGGTCAACCCCGACCGCCAGGTGCACCGCCTTGTTCCGCACCGCCGAGCCCTCACGGACCTTCACCACCAGCGCATCGACATAGACGATCGGATACACCTCGTCGAGCGGCCGGTGCTGCCAGGCCTTCACCTCCTCAAGCACCTCGTCGGTGATCCGCGAGATCGTGTCATGCGACACCTCGACACCCACCGTGCGGGCCAGATGATGCCCGATGTCGCGGACCGTCATCCCACCCGCATACAGCGAGATCACCGTGTCCGACAGGCCCCCCAACCTGCGTTCACCCTTCGGGATCAGCCGCGGCTCGAACGTCCCCGCCCGATCCCGCGGCACATCGAGCTCGACCGGCCCCAACCTCCGTCATCACCGTCTTACGCGACGACCCGTTCCGCGCGTTCCCCGCCCCCGCGCCGGCGTCCTTCCCGTCGGCCAGGTGCGCGTCAAGCTCCGCCGCGAGCCCCCGCTCCAACACCTGCTTCAGCAGCCCCGACAACAACCCACCCTGCCCGGTCAGCTTCACCTCACCACCCACAGCCGTCCGCGCGAGCAACGCCGCGACCAACTCGTCAGCGACCCCGTCCGGCAACACCAACTCACCCGGCCGCCCCGCACCACCCTCACCAGCCGGCTGCACCGGCACCAGCACCCCGCCCTGCCCCGACTCCAGGTCCTGGACCCGCCCCACCTGTCCGTCTAGCGTCGCCATTTCGGTCCTCCTCCGCTCCAGGGGCCTTCACACCCCTAGAACCTAACTCTAGGTCTCCACCCCCTTACACAAAGTTCCTGACACCCTCGCAGCGGCGCCGCCACGACGAGGCCGACGATCACCCAGTTGTTCCCGAAGCCGACCTGGTCCGGGCCCTTCGCGGAGCCGTCGTGGAACCAGCCCGCCGCCCACACCTTCTTCCCCGCCCGGTGGAACAGGGTGTCATCGACCACGACCCGCAGCGGCCCGGCCGGGACGAGCCGGTCGACGACGAGGCGGGCGAGCGCCAGGCCGACGTTCTCGGGCGACCAGACGGCCCGCGCGAAGAACCGGTGCGCCCGGTCGTGCGGCCACAGCGCCGACAGCCCGCAACCGACGAGCATCCCGCACACCGTCCGCCGCCCGCCCGTGGCCAGCATCCCGACGACCAGCGCCCGGAACACCCGGAACGACGGGGCGGTGAAACACGGCCGGAAACCCTCCAGCAACACCGCGAGAGAAACCGGTATCGTCACGTCCGGGAGCATCAGCGTCCAGCTTTCGGGTTGGTACAGGAAACGCTGATGCTCCCGCCACCGGCCCCCAGAGCTGGCCTTCCACCCCCCCGCCACGCGCCGCGATACCACCGGCAGGCACCCGGGAATCATCCACCCGAAAACGATCAGGCCAATCATCCAGCCATTACCAGCCGCAGATCCTGATCAAGAAAACTGCGAAACTCTAGTCAGGATGCCATTAACCACTCCACCTTGCTGCAGAGAACACGCTTTGCAGTGTGGATAGAGAGTAGTGATAGCCCGTCGATAGGCGCGATGGCCAGTGGCGGGTGCCGTTGTCATCCCAGACCATGCCGGCGGCGTCGTCGGAATCGACCGACGTGGCGTGACTGGCAGGCCGCGGGCGCTGGCCGAGGCCCATCACGCTGCTGAAAGGTCAGATCCGGGTCTCGCGCGACGATCTGAACGTCTGGCTCGACGGTCTGACCCCCGGCGTCTCCGCTGATGAGCCGAGCCCCCAGTCGGTGGCCTGGTCCCCTCCGACGACGAACGGAGGACGACCTTCGACGTCCGGGTTTGGTCCAGGGCCTCGCGAAGATCGCACTGCGTGTTGATCGGCTACGCTAGGTAGCGAGGTACTGGACGGCTCTATTACGGTCGCGGCCAATCTCCTGCACAGTTTCCTTGATCTTGGTGACGCCGTGGAGGCGTAGTAGGCCGAGCGCGAGATTGCGGATGATCGCGAGATTGTGCGGGCCGTTTTCTTGGTGGGCTTGGCAGGCATCTTCCCGCCAGGTGGTGTCGCGGACGTAATGGACACGGTTCTCTATGCCCCAGTGCATTCGGACGTGGGTGTTGATAGCGTCCGGAGCGGCGCGCTCACCGCGCAGGCTGGTGACAATGAAGGCGTATTCCTTGCTGAGACGGGCGCCGGTGAGATCGAATTCTTCGCGGCAGATGACGGCTATTGTTCGGGCCCGTGGGAAACGGATGTCATCCACGGGTCGCGTCCAAGTCGTCCAGCGCTTGATACTTCCGCGGGAGCATTCCTCGACCTCATGCCCCGGTGTTTTCTGAATAACCGGCAGGAGGCGATCGAAGATTTGCTGGAAGAGCTTCGTCTGGTTCCCCTTGACAGTGAACACGTAGTCGATTCGTTTTTTCCAGAGTAGGATCGCGGTTTTGACCTGCGTGTGCGCGGCGTCTGCGGTGATGACGGTTCGGCCGCGCTCGTGTTTGATGTTTTTGAGTAGGTTCGCGACCTGGGTGATCTCGTTGGTATCCGCGGGGACCTTGGTCTGGGCGATGACGACCCCCTGGTTGTGAGTCATGGCAGAGAACAGCGTGAACTGCTGGTTCTCCGTGCTCCAAGCGCCGCGCAAGACCTTACCGTCCAGGGCGATCACCAGATCGCCGTTGTGATCGCGGGTCGCTTGTTCGTGCAGCCAGGTGCCGACGACCAGGTCCAGCACATGCGAGTTGACTCCTTTGAGGGTCTCGCGGATGGTGGATTCGCAGGGAACGGTGTAGCAGCCCCGAAAATAGCCGTAGGGCGCGCCGAGTGCGGCGAGGAGCCCTTGGGAGAGGTCGGCCGCCTCGCTTCCGATCTCGCGGTAACACGTGGCGCCAGCGAGCGTCGCGACGGTCGCCGTGGCAAGCACGAACTCGAGGTCGTAAACCCGGCCCCGGGCGTCGCGGAAATCCTTCACAAGACGCAGCATGGCAAGAAGTCGACCGATTTTTTCTTTGCCGGCGTTGTCAAGGCCGCTCGACAAAGCGGCGCCGGTCTGGCATGATGACACTTGGCGGCCTTCTGTCTCGGGGGATTGTTTGTTCGCACTCTCATTGTCCCGATCAGGAGGCCGTCGTTTCGCAACGGCGGCTCTTGTTTTCGTCAATTCAACGGCCATGGCGACTGGGCGCACAGCGGCGGATTTTCGGGTAGGCATTCGTAGCTGCCGATGGCGTCATTTCCGATAGCTCGGAAGCGCGGGCGGCGAGATTCCGGCCGGAAGGAACTGCACCCGCGAGACCCGTCGAAACCTGGACCGAGAGCTTGATCGTGACGATTACTCAGAGCGATAGTTCGCTACCTGGAGTGATCTTCCCTTGGCCCTGGGGTTTGGTCCCTCAAGCGGATCCGCCTCAAGGCGGTTTCTGTAGGCAGGTTCTCTGACAGTTCGGGGGCCGGCCCCGCGCGACGCGGAGATCCTCGAACGGTCCCGGGAAGCAGGCGCGTTCACGAAGTCGCTGTTGTCCACGACGTTGACGGCGGGGTCGCTGCGAGCCGTGATCGTCGATGACGCGGAGCCGGGTTCGATCGAAACGGCCGAGCTGCCTGCGAGGGGAGCGGCAGCGTCAAAGGCTGACTTGCTTGAGTTCCGTACTTGTCGCGCCTTGGCGGCTCGCCATGGCGTCCCCCCGGCGTGGCCTATTCAGGAAGCTTGACTCCGGCTCTCTGAATCCAGGCCACGCCGGGCGTGGCGTTCAGTAGTGGCCATGCTGGCTGGGACAGGCACTCCTTCGGGCCCGAGGGGATGCCCCGGGCCGGGTGATGGCGCTTCCAAAGTCGATCTCTGGCCTGTTCTGGGCCTGTTTGAGGTAGCGAAACGACGACAGACAGAGCGAGATCTCGAAAGGCAAAGTTCCTGGTAGACCAGCTGATCGTCTCGTTCGTGCTGGTCAGGGAACCAAGGTCTCTGAATCCGGCTTACAGGCCGACTCGTCCCCCAAACGCCTGTGGCACAGGCACTTCGCCTTCGTGATCTAGATCGTGATCTAGATCGTGGCCTGTTCTGGGCCTGATTCTTCTTCGATCATGGTTCCGAGTGTGCGGTCCACGGCGAGTCGGGTGCCCTCGTCGTTGTCCGGGCCCCGCGCGAGCACGGGTTGGGGCGGGGCGGCTCGGGCGGCGGTGACGACCTGGACTGGGCCGTGGTGCCAGCGGCGTGCGGGATTGTCGGCGTGCAGCAGCCGTCCGTAGCGGTGCCGCGGGCCGGGTACGCCGCGGACGACGCTGTCCCGGGTCGGCTGGTAGGTGGGTGCGCGGATCGCGTTGCACCAAGCGGTGCTCGCCGTTCGTCTCCTCGGCGGCATATCGGGCCAGCTCCTGCGCAAGGTAGGTCTTGCCGGTGCCGGCGATGCAGGCCGGCCTCGCCGTCACGGTCGCGCCGCACCATCTGCTGCTGTCCACCCAGGAAGCCGCGGACCTGCTGCGCATCTCGCGCACCACCCTGGTCCGGCTGCTGGAGACCGGAGTCATCCCGCTCGAGAAACCCAGTCGCCACCGTAGAGTCCGCCTCGATGACCTCCTCGGGTACCGCCGCCGCCAGCGCAACGCCGCGGAGCTCGCCTTCGCGGACATGGTTACCGACACCGAACGTCTCGGCCTCTATGACGTCGACCCGGACGAGGCACGCACGGCTCTCAAGGCCGCGCGTACGAAGACCCAAGGCTGACCGCAGGTGTTCAGCGCGCCGCTCGACACCTGCGTCCTCGTGCCCAGCGGGGCACGTGACGTGCTACTTGAGATCGCCAGTACCGGTGCATACCGGCCACCGTGGCCCACGGAGGTCCTCGGTGAGCTCGACCGGACACTGCGCACGCTGCTAGGTAAGCGAGGAACCTCTCCGCAAGAGACCGAGGCCTGCCTGACTCGTCTCTTCCGGCAGATGCAGACCGCCTTCCCGGACGCGGTCGTGACGGGCTGGGAGCCGCTTGTGCCCACCGTCGGACTGCCCGACCCCGATGACCGGCATGTGGTCGCCGCCGCCCGTGCTGGCCGCGCCGACGTGATCGTCACCGACAACCTCGCCGACTTCCCGCTCAGCGCGCTACCGCGCCACTGACCCGTCAGTCCCTGGACGGCTTCCTCCTCGACGAGCTCGATCTTCACCCCGACCAGGTCGTGACCGCTGTCCGTGCCATCGCTGCCAGGACGGGAAGGTCAGGCCCCGCGCTGACGGCCTACGACATCGCCGGCTACCTGCGCACACACGGGACGCCGGTCTTCGGCGAACGCCTCTTGGCTGCACTCGACCCCCCGCGCACTGGCCACGCTGGCTGATCCGCTGACGGCGCCTCGCCGCCTCTGAGCAAGCCCCACCACCCGACGACGATGACGCCGAAGATCAGAAAGACGCGTTGCCCTGGGAGTTCAAGGACCTGCGGCTCCACCGCGCACGGGAGAGACTCAAGCTCGCCGAGTGGGCCGTCGTGCTCGCCTACGTCGACGGGACCGGACCCGAGAGCTGGGACGACGCCGCCCGCGCCGCCGGCCAGACACCCAAGGCCGCAGCGCGCGTCCGCCGCAAGATTCGCAGGGACAACAAGGAAATCACAGCGCGACGAAGTCCGGACATGGTCTCACCCTCAAGGTGGCATACCGCAGTCAGATGACGCCAAACCGTGGCGGCCTCCGACTAGACGGACAGCTTGGGCCGGTATCGCCGCAACCTGCGGGCGACCCGGTTGGCACCGTTGCGCGCTCGGACCGGCTATGCTGGCGGTAATCAGCTCGTCGAGCTCCTGCCGCGAGTTGTCCGCGCGTCGTAGCGCAGGCCTGTCAACACCCGTTTCTCAGCATCGGGCCTTCGCTCCGCGTGTAACTGGTCGAGATCCTCGGATCCCCGGTTGTCGGCGGGACATCGCACAGATAGCGATTTTTCTTGTCTTCGTTCACCGATCTTGGCGTGCCTGCGCGCCTGACCGCCGTTCTCACCCGTCTCGCCATCGAGACGCCCACCCCCATCCAGCGGGCGACGCTGCCGGACGCCCTCGCTGGGCGTGACATCCTCGGCCGCGGCCGCACGGGATCCGGCAAGACATTCGCGTTCCTCCTGCCCGTGGTCGCACGGCTGTCGGGCGGGCCCCGGGCCCGCGCCGGGGCTCCGCGCGCGCTGATCCTGGCGCCCACCCGCGAGCTCGCCGCGCAGATCGACACCGCTCTGCGGCCGCTCGCCGCCGCGGCCGGCCTCACCTCGTGCACCGTGTTCGGTGGCGTGGGCCAGAACCCGCAGGTGGCCGCGATCCGGCGGGGCGCCGACATCGTCGTGGCCTGTCCGGGCCGGCTCGAGGACCTCCTCGCGCAGGGGCACTGCTCGCTGGCCCAGGTGAAGATCACCGTGCTGGACGAGGCCGACCACATGGCCGACCTGGGGTTCCTTCCGGCCGTACGCCGGCTGATCGGCCAGACCCCGGCCGGCGGGCAGCGGATGCTGTTCTCGGCCACCCTGGACCGGGCGATCGACACCCTGGTGCGCCAGTACCTGCGCAATCCGGCCGTGCATGAGGCCGACTCCACCCAGTCCCCGGTGGGCACCATGGCGCACCATCTGCTGCACGTCGAACGGGACAGCCGGCTCCCCGTGCTCGTCGATCTGTCCAGCGCGCCGGGACGCACGGTCGTGTTCACCCGCACGAAGCACGGGGCCAAGGCTCTGGCCCGCCACCTCAACCGCGCCGGCGTGCCCACGGTCGAGCTGCACGGCAACCTCAGCCAGAACGCCCGTACCCGCAACCTCGACGACTTCCGCGAAGGCCGGGCCTCGGCGCTGGTCGCCACCGACATCGCCGCCCGCGGCATCCACGTCGACGACGTCGCCCTCGTGATCCACGCCGACCCACCGGCCGACCACAAGGCATACCTGCACCGTTCCGGACGCACCGCGCGCGCCGGCAACAGTGGCACCGTCATCACCCTGGCGACCACGGATCAGATCCGTGAGGTCACGCTACTGGCCCGCGCCGCCGGCATCCGGCCGACGACCACGCGGGTCGCGACTGCCGACCACCCGATACTCTCCACGCTCGCTCCCGGCGCTCGGTCGCTCACCAGCCCCGCGGTCGCGATCGAGCCGGAGACCAGAACCAGCCCAGCCCGGCGAGTGCCAGCCGGCGCAGGCCGCGGCAGCGAGCCGGCACCTCGGACGGGCAGACGGCGTGGGGGCCGCCCCGCCGGCGGCCGCGGCCACCGTGCCGGGCGAGGCACGGCCGCTCGATCTCTCGCGACCACGGCGCGCGTCAGCTCAGCAGATCACGAGGCCGGCCCGTCGACCGCGGAACGACCCAGGTCGCGACCGGCCCACAGCGCCGCGATGTTCAGCGCGCGCGCCCGCTGACCAGACGCACGAGTCAGGAGAGGCGAGGTCGCCCGCCAGGGTGCTGACGGGCGGGCGCAGACGCCGAGGCCCGCGGTGACGGAGCAAGCCTGTCGGCGCCGCGGCGGTGATCACCGCGGCGCCCCGCCCGATCAGCTGGAGCGAGTTCCCTGGCGGGTCTTGGGCAGGCCGAGTCGTTGTTCGGCGACGAGGTTGCGGGCGATCTCGGTGGTGCCGCCCTGGATCGTGACGACGCAGGAATGGCGCGCGGCGCGTTCGATCTCGCCGCCGGCGGCCGGCGCCGCGGCGCCCCCGGCGCGGCCGGGCAGGATGCCGCCGAGACCCGCCGCGTCCTGGAGCTCACGGCTGGCCCGCTGGTAGGCGGTCGAGGCGAACAGTTTCGCGATGGTGCCCGCGACCGCGGGCGACTTTCCGGCGACGCTGAGCCAGGCGGTCAGCGCGGTGAGCAGAAAGGCGGCCTCCGCGTCAGACCTGGCTCGGGCGATCGCCGTCAGCACGGCAGGGTCGTCGGCCGGGCGTTGCCCGCCGAGCCAGCCGTCCGCGGGCGCTGGAACCCGGGCCCACGCCGTCACGGCGCCGAGCAGCGGTTCGAGCATCGCGGTGCTCCCCATGACCCCGCGCTCCAGGCTCAGCCCGATGGCCATGACCTGCCAGCCTCCGTCCACCTCGCCGAGCCGGCAGGAGTCCGGAACGATCACGTCGTCGTAGAAGACGATATTGGTCCGCTCGTCGGCGATCGTGTGGATGGGCTGGATGGAGATGCCCGGGGTGTCCATGGGCACCAGGAACATCGTCAGGCCGCGGTGCTTGGGCACGTCAGGGTTCGTCCGCGTGAGCAGCAGGCAGTGGGCGGCGGTGTGCGCGAGGGTGGTCCACATCTTCTGGCCGTTGATCCGCCAGGCGGAGTGCGCCTCGTCGACGGGCACGGCCCGGGTGCGCGCCGCGGCCACGTCGGAGCCCGAGCCCGGCTCGGAGTAGCCGAGTACCGCCGTGGCCTCACCCGCCAGCAGCGCCGGCAGCACACCCGCGCGCAGCGCCGAGCCTCCGATCTGGTCTAGGACGCCGGCGACGATCATTGTTGTGCCGATCCCGTGGTACGGGGCGTCGGCCAGTTCCAGCTCGCGGAACAGGACGGCAAGTTCGTAGGGGTCGCGGGCGGCCCGGCCGCCGGGCTGCGCGGCGGCGAGCCAGCCCCGGCGCGCCAACGCCCGGTGCAGCGCGGGCACATGCACGGTGCCGGTCCGGCGTGCCTCGTGGCGGATCTCGTCCGTCAGCCAGGAGCGGACGAAGCCGCGGACCTCGGCGGCGAACGCGGCGAGAGGCTGGTTGTACGCGAAGGACGTGCCGTCGGAGTCCCGCGGGCCGGCCGGGGCCACCGTCCCGACCACCCCGGGCGCCCGCCCAGCGGAGTCGGTGCCGTCGGCCGGTCCGTCGACAAGGTCGCGGCCAAGCTCCCGGGCGAGGCCGCGCGGTGCTCCGGCCAGGGCCGGGTAGGCGCGCGCCCGGCGGAAGAACAGCTGCGCGTCGTGCTCGACGGCGACGCCAAGGCCTCCGTGGTACTGGACGGCGCGTTCGGAGGCCTGCCGGGCTGCGTCCGTCGCGAACAGGGCGGCCATCGCCGCGAGCTGGGGGCCGTCGGCACCGGTGACCGACGCGTGTCCGGTGTCGAGGCTCCAGGCCGCCTCCCGGGCGAGCAGCGCCGCCGCGTCCACCAGCCCCGGCAGGTCGGCGAGGCCATGCTGTACGCCCTGGAACGACCCGATCGGCACGCCGAACTGGACGCGATCCTTCACCCACCGGACCGCGAGCCGCAGCGCGCCGTCGGTGAGGCCGGCGAGCCAGCCGGCCATCAGGACCAGCCACTCCGATCGGGCCCGGGCAAACGCGGCCGGCGCCGCGTCGCCGCCGAGCACCTGCGCGCCATGCAGGTCGCGGTCTGCGACGGCGAGGTCGCCCTGGTTGGGGAGCGTGGCGTCGGGCGGAGGAGCGGACCGGCTCGCGACGAGCTGCCCGTCGACGACCGCCAGGACCAGTCCCGCGACCGCCCCCGCCGGCACGGCCACCCCTACACCGGCGCGCACCCGCGTCGCCAGTGTCGCGATCAGCTCGCCGGCCACGACGGCCGGTAGGTCGGGGTGCTCGGGCGCGGCCGCGGCAAGCAGCCGCGCGGCCGCGACGTGCTCGGCGAACGGCACGGGCGCGAGCACACGGCCCAGCTCCACCGCGGCCATGACCGGCGCGTGCAGCCCGGTCCCGCCACCGTCGAGCTCCTCGGCGACCGCCAGGCCCGCGAGCCCCGCCGCGCACAGCTCGGCCCAGAGCGCCGGGTCATGCCCCGACGGCTCGGCCTCCCGCGCCGCCACCAGGCCGGGACGCCTGGCGAGCACGGCCGCGGCCAGCTCCCCAGCCGCCCGCCCTGCCTCGTCCACCGACAGATCCATCCGCGCTCCCCATGCTCGTTCCGCGCGGCGGGCGCTGCTGACGGCCCGCCGAGAGACGCAACATGTATATATTATTCGCCGCCGGATCCCGGTCCTGGGAGTCGGTTCGCGCTGGTCCTGGGCTTGCGGGCTCGCCACGGACCAGGTGACCGACCGCCTGTCCGCCGACGGCGGGCCGTGAACGCCCTTGCCGTCCGTTCCACGTGGATGCTAGATAAATCTAGAGCTTTCAACGAGGGGACGTCGTCGCATGAAGGTTCCGTTCACCTGGAGGCCGACCGGCTGGTTCATGATCGGCTGGTCCCAGGAGTTCCCCACCGGCCAGGCGCGCCCGCTGCGCTACCTGGGCGAGGACCTGGTCGCCTACCGGGGCGACGACGGCGCGCTCCACGTCCTGCAGGCCCACTGCCGCCACCTCGGCGCGCACCTGGGCCACGGTGGCAAGGTCAACGGCGACTGCGTCGAGTGCCCGTTCCACGGCTGGATCTGGGGACCGGACGGGCGCAACCGCTACATCCCGTACCAGGACCGGCCCAACCGTGCCGCGGCGCTGCGGGTCTATCCGGTCCGCGAGCAGTACGGCTGCGTGTTCCTCTGGCACCAGCCGGACGGCGCGGCCCCCAGCTGGGAGATGCCTGACATCTTCCGGCTCTACCCGCAGTACGAGACCGACCCGGCCGCCTACTACCCGCCGTACCCGGCGCTGTCCCGCAAGTCGCAGCGGGAGCCGGTGCACCCGCAGATCCCGGGCGAGAACGCCGCGGACAGCATGCACTTCCGCTACGTCCACCACGCCACCGTCACGCCCGTCCTGCTCGACTGGCAGGCCGACGACCACGGATGGCTGTTCGAGACGGGCTGGCCTGACAGGCGGAGCGACGACCCGAACGCGATGGCGCTGCGCATCCACAGCTACCTGTTCGGCCTCGGCGGAGCGATCAGCGCGTTCGACGGCGCGGACAACTACCGCCTCATCTTCGCGACCACGCCCGTCGAGGACGGCTGCTCGGACATGTTCTACTCGATCTGGTGGCCCCGTCTTCCGGGTGACACCGCCGAGACTCCGCCCGCCGACGTGCTCGAGCGTCTCGAGAAGGAGTTCCTGTCCACTCTGGACGACGACCTCGAGATCTGGCGCTACCAGGACTACATCGAGCACCCCGTGATGGCCGTCCAGGATGCCAAGCCCTACATGGCCTATCGGCGCTGGGCGACGCAGTTCTACGAGATCGCGCCGGGGGAGTAGCCGCCGGGATGGAGCCAGGGCGCGAACCGGGCGCGTCTTTCTGGACGGAATCGCGTGACCGTAGATCGCTGGTCAGTAAATACCCAAAGGTCTGCTGCCAGGCTCGGGTGATCAGACTGGTGGTCGCGGTCATCTGGGCGCGCGACTCCTTCTTGGCGACCTTGCCGGTCGCCGTCCTGGGCAGCTCGGCGACGAGGTGCGGCGCCTCCGGGCACGTGAAGACGGCCAGCCGCCTGAGGCCCGGTCCCACATCGCCTCGGTACGCATGGCCTGGTCGGGTGGGTGCGCTCGTGCCGGTGTGCCGTCGCGCGGAGGCGCCGCGAGCCGCTCTCGTCCGTGCGTCCCGTTGCAGTGACCTGAAACATCTACATATACCCAGAGGTCACGCGACGTCGCGCCTCGGAACGCGGTCAGCGTGGCCGGGCCTCGGCGGGCTCGATCAACGCCCGCCTGCACGTCACCTGGGACGGGGCGGCGGCGCCGCGCAGGCCGGGACCAGCCCGCTCGACTCGCGCCTTCACGCTCGCCGTCGTGTGAGTTCTGGTACGGGTCTTCCGGCGAGCCGGCGAGTATCAGCGCAAGATCCAGCTGGAGAGCATGGCGATCGCCTTCGCCGCCGTCCTCGTTGGCCTTCAGGTCGCCGTGCTGCTCGATGCCGCTGACATCATCGGGCTGCGTCCCCAGCGAGGCGATCGTCATCGGGGGCGTGGGGATCTGTGAGCCCGGGTGTGAATCGGGCGAGCGGGCAGACTTGTCGTGACCATAGAGTCACTGCCTGCTGTCATGGAATGGGGGTCGACATGAGACTTCTCACCGAGCGGCACCCGGCGCCGTACCGGACGCCCTACCCCGCACCGCTTCTTCCCTCTCGCCCCGCGCCGTCGCGCGTGGCTGTGTCCGCGGACGATGTCGGGCGGCTGCTCCTGCGGGCAACCGTCG
This sequence comes from Pseudofrankia sp. DC12, assembly GCF_000966285.1. Lineage (NCBI taxonomy): Bacteria > Bacillati > Actinomycetota > Actinomycetes > Frankiales > Frankiaceae > Pseudofrankia > Pseudofrankia sp. DC12. Next base: position 6,854,233 of record NZ_KQ031391.1, on the reverse strand, counting down.
GCCTGCTGCTCGCCGGGCACGGCGCGCAGAAGCTGTTCGGCCTGTTCGGCGGAGAGGGCCTCGCCGCGACCGGCAGAGGCTTCACACACCTCGGCTACCCTCCCGGCAACCTGTTCGCCGGGCTCGCCGGAGCCTCGGAACTCCTCGGCGGCCTTGGCCTCGCTGCCGGCCTGCTCACGCCCTTGTCGGCCGCGGCCGTCGTCGGCGTCATGATCAACGCGATGGTCGTGACCGCCTCGAACGGGCTGTGGGGCACCAACGGAGGCATCGAGTACCCACTGACCATCGCGGTCGTCGCGCTCACCGTGGCGGCGATCGGCGCCGGACGTCTCGCGCTCGACCGCCTGTTCCGGCGCCGTGACGGCGGACTGCCCGAGATGCTCTTCGCTCTCTGCCTGGGCGGTATCAGCGCCGCCATCGTGCTGGCGATCTAGTCAGCCCGGATCAGAGGCGAGGGAGTACATCGGTGAGCAGGGTGTCGAGCGTGTGGCGGGCGCTGGCGTCGTCGTGGCCGAGAACCATCGACAGGTCCGCGACGCCGAGCTCGCGGTAGCGGGTCAGACCGTCGAGGATTCGCTCAGCCGAGCCGGCGAGCACGTGGCGCTCGACCTGGGCCCCGTCCGGCACGGCCGATCCGGCCTCGACGTAGATCCGGTGGGTGAGTGGTCCGCCGCCGAGATCGCGCCACCGTGCGGCCAGCGGCGCGTGTTCGTCGGGCAGCGCCCGGGATGCCTGACAGGGCAGCCCGAGCCGGGCTGCCAGCCGCATCGTCGCCGCGGCGCCTGCCAGCCAGATCGGCGGGCCACCCGGCGTGAGCAGCTGCGGGGACAGCAGCTCACCGCGCAGGCCGGCGCGCAGTTCGTCGAGGCATTCCCGGAAGCGTCTGCCGCGCTCGGCCGGCGTCCCCCCCGCGGTAGGCGAGCTCGTCGTCCCAGAACCCGGCCGCGACGGCGAGCACGAACCGGCCCTCGGCCAGCTGGTCAAGGGCCGCGGCCTGCCGGACCGGCCCGTCGATGTCGCGTACCGGCAGAACCGCGGCGGTGATCCCGATGCGGATGCCTGGGTACCGCCCGGCGAGCCAGGGGCACCGGCGAGGCCGTCGCGACGCCGGCCAGTACGACGGCCGCGACCAGCAGGCACCCGATCGCGTGGGCAGGCTCCGACGGGAGTGCCGCTGGTGGTGACGCCGCCGGTGGCCGAGGCGTACGCGGGCAATGCTGTCGCCCACAGCATCACGAAGACCGCCAGGAAGAGGCCGCCGTAGCCGACGGCGAACGACGGGCGTTCGGTCTGCGGGGCCGAGCCGGTCCGCGTGGCCCGCCACCGCTGGTAGAGGACGGGGCCGGCGACGACCGCGAACGCCACGACACACAGCCACAGGACGACCGCTTGTGCGCCGTTGTTGCCGTCGCCGACGACCGGCGACGGCAGGCTGCGGTCCTCGAACGGCACGTGCTCGTTGATCCCGGCCGCGATGACCTTGAGCAGGCGGTTGATGTGCCACAGCACGGCGGGCAGCACGCGCAGCCGGTAGACCTCGCCACCGAACTCCCGGTAGATCCGCAGGCCGGAGCTGAGTCGTAGGACGTGCGGCCGGTCCGCCTGAGCCAAGAGTCGGCCCGCCGCCGAAGGGCCTGCCTTGCGGTGCCGTCCGTCGCACCCGCCCGGCGCCCGGGGGTCTCGTCGCCTGGCTGGCCGGCCCGTGTCGGCACCCTCGCGCGGCTGCTCCGGCGGGCTGAGAAGACTGTCCGACGACGCACGCGGCGCGCTGAGCGGGTCTTCTGGTGCGCTGTAGATCTAGACTGAGAACGGCAACACGTGCCACGTCGCAGGGGAGTGGGTCAGGTATGACCGCGCCAGGGCAGCCCGCCGGCAGCTACGGATACGTCAACCCGGCGCCGGGGCAGATCCCGCCGCCGACCGCGCCGAGCGGGCCGACGCAGGTGGGTCCGCCCGGCCAGCCGACGGGCAGCCAGCGCCGCAACCACGGCGGGGTCAGCTGGGTCGTCTACGCGGTCACCGTCCTCATCCTGATCCTGGCGATCCTGGTCGCGCTGTTCGTCGCGAAGAACGGCCAGACGGTCCCGATCTGGCTGTTCGGCAGCCGCAAATACATGTCTGTCGCCGCGGCGCTGACCATCGCCTCCGGCGCCGGCCTGGTCGTCGGGCTCCTGGTCGGCGTGATCGCGCAGATCCCGCTGCGCCGGCGGCTGAGGGCGGCCAAGCGGCGGCTCGAGGGCTGAGCGGCCCCGCGTGCCCTCGCGCGGGTGAGACGTTGGCCGCGCAGCGTCTCTCGGCGGCGGGTGCTTGGATATGGTCCGGCGAGTGACGGCCTATCGCACCGACATCCCGACGGACGCGGTCGAGCCGACCCGCCACCCGGACGCGCCGGCGCCCGGCTTCGTCCTGCCATCGCACTACGCGAGCTGCTTCGGCTGCGGGCCAGCCCAGCCGCACGGCCTGCACATGCGGATCGTCGTCGGCACGGGCTGCGAGCTCACCGCGACGTTCGAGGTCACCGCGGACCACCAGGGCGCGCCCGGCCTCGCCCACGGCGGGCTGCTGGCGTCAGCGCTCGACGAGATCCTCGGCATGCTCGGCCACCTGACCCGGATGAGTTGCGTCACCGCTCGGCTGGAGACCGACTTCCGCCGGCCGGTCCCCGTAGGTACCACCCTGTACCTGAGCTCCCGGGCCGACGCGGTGGCCGGCCGCAAGCTGTACGCCAGCGGGGAGGGGCACCTGGACGCGTCGGACGGGCCGGTCGCCGTGCGGGCCCGCGCGCTGTTCGTCCAGGTCGGCCTGGAGCACTTCACCAAGAACGGTCGTTCCGACGAGATCGCCGCGATCAGCCGCGACCCGAGCCTGATCACCCACATCGGCGACTACACCGTCGGCCCCTGAGCTGCCCTGAGCGTCCTTGGCCAACGGGCCCGGGGGCGGAGGGTTCAGTGCCCGCGCGCCACCCACGCGTCGTAGTCGTGGGCCTCCAGCCCGATCCAGGTGTCGTCGCCGTGGCCGGGATGCACGATCGTGTCGGGGGGCAGGGCGAAGAGCTTCTCCCGGATCGACATGAGGATCGTCGGGAAGTCCGAGTACGACCAGCCGGTGCCCCCTGGCCCGCCGCGCATCAGTGTGTCGCCGCTGAACAGCGTCGGCCCGGTGGCGAACCGCCCGAACAGGCAGATCCCGCCGGGGGAGTGCCCCGGGGTGTGCAGCACGTGCAGCGTCCCGCCCGGGACGGGGATCGGCGCGCCGTCGACGAGGGCCCGGTCCGGCCGCCGCGCCGGGTAGACCGACTCCCAGAGCAGGTGGTCGGCCCGGTGCAGGGCGATCGGCGCGTCGACGAGGTCCGCGAGCTCGACGGCGGCGTTGATGTGGTCGTTGTGCCCGTGCGTCGCGACGATCCCGTTGACCCGCCGGCCGTCGACCGCGGCGACGATCACCGCCGGGTCGTGCGCCGCGTCGATGACCAGCACCTCGGTGTCGTCGCCGAGCAGCCACACGTTGTTGTCGACCTTGACGGTCTGCCCGTCCAGGCTGAAGTCCCCGCGGGTCAGCACGCGCTCCACCCGTGGAATGACCGGACTGCTCACGAGCGATCCTCTCGGCCTCGGCCGGCGCGGCCGTGCGGTGGCCGGCGCGTGGTCAGTGCGACGGCGACGGTCACCCGTCAGGCGCGTTGGACACGCATGATCGCACCTGAGCCCCCCACCGCGCTCGCCTGGTGACCCACCGCACCCGGCCCCAATTTTGGCGGTCGCTCCGCAGCCCCGGCCAACGGGTAACCAGGAAGAACGCTTTGAGCCAATCGCGGCCCTGTTCCTGACCCTGGACGGGGGCCCGGCCTCGATTTCCCGCCTTGGCGTGTCGGCCCCACCCATCGCCGCTTACGGCCCATCTTGTCGGTACGCTCCAGACGCGCCCCGGGTCTGCTGCTGCCCCCACGGCCTGTGCCAACGCAGGCCGTGCCACCCGGAAAGACGAATGGCAGGTTCAGTCGTGGCTGGTTTCTCCGACGCGCCCTCGGTGGGCGGCACCTCTCGGGTGCCCTTCGGCGAGGTCAACATCGACAAGCCGCGGATCCCCGCTGAGGGCCGGCTGGAGATGGCGCAGGACGACGAGAACGTCGGCCAGGTCGGGCCGACCGGGCGGCCGATGCCGTTGTTCCCGGTGCCCGAGCAGCTCCCGTCGCACGGTCCCGCCTGGATTCTCGCCATGTGCAACCAGAAGGGCGGCGTCGGAAAGACGACCAGCACGATCAACCTGGGCGCCGCGCTCGCCGAGTACGGCCGCCGGGTGCTGCTGGTCGATTTCGACCCGCAGGGCGCGCTGTCAGTCGGCCTCGGCATCAACCCGAACCAGTTCGAGCTGACGGTGCACGACCTGCTGCTCGGCGGCGGGGACACCCACGTCAACGATGTGATCATCGAGACGCAGGTCGAGGGCCTCGACCTGCTGCCGAGCAACATCGACCTGTCGGCCGGTGAGGTGCTGCTGGTCAGCGAGGTCGGCCGCGAGCACAGCCTGGCCCGCGCGCTGACACCCGTCCACGACGAGTACGACGTCATCCTCGTCGACTGCCAGCCGTCGCTGGGCCTGCTCACCGTGAACGCGCTGACGGCCGCTCATGCGGTGATCATCCCGCTGGAGTGCGAGTACTTCGCGCTGCGCGGGGTGGCCCTGCTCCTGCAGACGATCGACAAGGTCCGCGAGCGGCTCAACTCCCGCCTCGACCTCGCCGGCATCCTCGCGACCATGTACGACGCCCGCACCCTGCACGCCCGTGAGGTGCTGGCCCGGGTGGTCGAGCGGTTCCCCGAAGAGGTCTTCCACACCGTGATCAACCGGACGGTCCGCTTCCCGGAGACCACGGTCGCCGGCGAGCCCATCACGACCTACGCGCCCACCTCGGTCGGCGCCGCCGGCTACCGGCGGCTCGCCCGGGAGCTGATGAGCCGCCACGCGCGGCCTCCGCTGGTCGGCTGACTCGGCCCTTCACCGCGAGAGCCCCGCGCCGCGCCGGCGACGCCGATCTGGCCGGGCTGGGGCGGGCAGGCGCCCTCCTGGGCGCTGCGCGACCCGCGGGTGGGAGAATCAACGCGACCCGGGGCGTTAGACGGGTGACGGAGACGGACTGGCGGGTCGGGACCGGTCCGCTGCCCTACAGAAGACGGACGAGTCGTCGTGCTGTTTCACCTGGCCGAGCCTTCGGCCCTGCTCGGGATCGTCGTCGCCCTGCTCATCGGGGTCTACGCACACGACACCGCCCAGATCTACGCCGCGAAGCTGCTCGGCGACCCGTCGGCCCGCCGGTCCGGGCGGCTGACGGCCCGGCCGCTGCCTACCCGGGTCAGCCCGTTCAGCGCGGTGTCGATGGTCCTGGTCGGCAACGGCTGGACCGAGCCGATCCGGATGAACGAGGTCTGGCGTAAGCGGCGGTTCCACATCTGCGCGGCGCTGCTCGCCGGGCCGCTGGCCTACCTGCTGCTCGCGTTCGGTGCGATCGCGGCACTGGCGGCGGTCACCGACCCGGGCCACATCGCCGACGGCAGCCGGGTGATCGAGGTCGGCCGGGTCGGCGGGTTCGGCGCGCACCTGCTCCTCTGGATGGCGATCACCTTCGCGTCGATGTTCGTCCTCAGCCTGATCCCGATCCCGCCCACCGACGGCGGCAGGGTTCTGTTCCTCCTGGCCCCGGCCTCGCAGGGCTGGAAGAACGCCAACTACAAGCTCACGGAGTCCCACCTCGGCGTCGTCCTGCTGCTGGTGATCCTCCTGATCCCCGTCCTGCTGCCGAGCCTTCCGAACGTCGTCGGCCAGCTCGTCCCGCCCTTGCTGCGCGGGCTGGGCGGCATCGTCGGCATCAGCCTGTGAGCAGGCCCAACGAGGGGTGACCGCTTCGCCCGCTCCCGGCTGGCCATGTCGCCGGATGGTCGGTGATCGGCGGTAGCGTTGCGCCATGACGCCGGGCCGTGGATCCGCTTCTTCGGGAGCCGCGGTGCTGCGCGCGGTCCCTGACGAGGGGGAGGCCGCCGTGTCGGCCGAGGAGGCCGCCGAGCCGATGGCCGCCCAACCTGCGCCGCCACCCGGCCCACCCGAGCCGACCGCCGGCGCCGGCACCCCATCCGCGGACGCGTTGCCGCTGACCGCGCGCAGCGGCCGGTCCGAGGCGTTCCTCGTCGAGCTGGAGAACTTCTCCGGCCCGTTCGACCTGCTGCTGTCCCTGATCGCCAAGCACAAGATGGACGTCACCGAGGTGGCGCTGGCGAAGGTCACCGACGAGTTCGTGGCCCACCTGCGCCGGCTCGGCGACCGGTTCGACCTCGGGCAGGCCACCGAGTTCCTCGTGATCGCCGCGACCCTGCTGGACCTGAAGGCCGCCCGGCTGCTGCCCACCTCCGGCGGTGACGGCGAGGACGAGGACCTCGCGCTGCTGGAGGCCCGCGACCTGTTGTTCGCCCGGCTGCTGCAGTACAAGGCCTACAAGGAAGCTGCGGCGATCTTCCAGACGCTGATGGCGCTCGAGTCCCGGCACACGCCGCGCGCCGTCGCGCTGGAGCCGAGGTACGCCGCCGCGCTGCCCGAGGTGCAGATCACCGTCGGCCCTTCCGAGCTCGCCGCGATGGCGGCCCGGCTGCGCGAGCCGGTGCTGCCGCCGGTCGTCGCCGTCGACCACGTGCACGCCCCGCGGGTCAGCGTCCGGGAGCACATGCTCGTGCTGATCCAGCGGCTGCGCGAGCTGGGCGCCGCGTCGTTCCGGACGCTGTGCGTCGGCTGCCGGGAGACCATCGAGGTCGTCGCCCGGTTCCTGGCGCTGCTGGAGCTGTTCCGTGAGGGCCGGATCTCCTTCGAGCAGGACACTCCGCTGGGCGAGCTGATCGTGCGCTGGAGCGAGCAGCAGCCCGACGGCACGGACATCGGCGGCGGCCTCACCCCTGTCGCCGAGCTGCCCGCGCGCAGCGACTTCGACGACGACCTGGACCCTGACAACGAGGACGCGGACGAGGAGGCCGGGCGTTGACCGAGGACCCCGCCGAGCAGCATCCCCAGAACATCCCCGGCCCGCGCCCAGCCCCCGAGAACGCCGCCATCGAGCCTGCGGAGGCACGGGTCGAGGACCCGGCGGCAGTCGACGAGACCGGGTCCGCGGGTGAGCCGGACGAGACGGTGGCGCAGGCCGAGGAACCGACCGCGGCCGGCGCGGCCCAGTCCGCCGGCGAGGCCGACGGCGTGCCTGCGCGGGTCGAGGACCCGGCGGTGGTCGGCGAGACCCTGCCCGCAAGTGAGCCCGACGGCGTGCCCACGCGGGTCGAGGAACCGGCGGCGCTCGGCGAGACCGGGTCCGCTGAGGAGCCGACGCCTGGCGACGAGCCCGAGCCCGATCTGGCGAACCGCCCGCCGCTGGTGGCGCTCGTCGAGGCCGTGCTGATGGTCGCGGAGAAGCCCGTCGGCGTCGCCGAGCTGGCCACCGGGCTGTCCGCGCACGCCCTGGAGGTCGAGCGGGTGCTCGCCGAGCTCGCGGCCCAGTACCGGGCGGACGGCCGCGGCTTCGACCTGCGCAACGTCGGCGGCGGCTGGCGGTTTTACACCGCGGAGGAGTGCGCCCCCTGGGTCGAGCGGTTCGTGCTCGCCGGCCAGATGTCGAAGCTGTCCCAGGCGGCGCTGGAGACGCTGGCCGTCGTCGCCTACCAGCAGCCGGTCAGCCGCGGCCGGATCTCCGCTGTCCGCGGGGTCTCGGCCGACGGCGTGATCCGCACCCTCACCGCCCGCGGGCTGGTCGAGGAGGCCGCCACCGACCCGGAGACGGGCGCGATCCTCTACCGCACCACCGACTACTTCCTCGAGCGGATGGGGCTGCGCGGCCTCGACGAGCTTCCCCCGCTCGCCCCGCTGCTGCCCGGTTTCGACGACATTGAGGACCTCATCGCCCCGTGACGGTGCCGGCCCGCCCGGCTGGGCCGGAGCGCGCGACGCCCGCTTGCCCGCGGTCCGTAACCTGGACATGAACATCCCCGGAACGCGGCGACGAGGCCGCGGCGGTGTGGCGGACGTGGCGGAAGTGGTGCGCAGGTGAGCGGGACGGCAGAGCGTGGGTCGACGGCAGAGCGTGGGTCGACGGCGGGGCGCGGCGGCGGGCGCGGTGAGGCGGCTGGCCAGGAGGGCATCCGCCTGCAGAAGGTGCTGGCGGCGGCCGGAGTCGGCTCGCGCCGGCACAACGAGGAGCTGATCGACGCCGGCCGCGTGCGCGTCGACGGGAAGGTCGTGCGTGAGCAGGGCCGCCGGGTCGACCCGGAGACCGCCGTCATCGAGGTCGACGGCGAGCGCGTCGTGACCAGGACCGGGCTGGTGCACCTGGCGCTGAACAAGCCGCGCGGGGTCGTGTCGACCATGTCCGACCCGGAGGACAGGCCGACGATCAGCGACCTGCTCACCGAGTTCGGCGCCGGCGCCGGGCTGTTCCACGTCGGCCGGCTCGACGTCGACAGCGAGGGCCTGCTGCTGGTCACCAACAACGGGGACCTGGCCCACCGGCTGACCCACCCGTCCTACCAGGTGCCCAAGACCTATCAGGTCCAGATCAACGGCCCGCTGCGCAAGGAGACGATGCGCCGCCTGCACACCCGCGTCGAGCTGTCCGACGGCCCGGTGCGCGTGGACAGCGCCAGGATCATCGACCAGGCCGGCTCGCAGATCCTGCTGGAGATCGTCCTGCACGAGGGCCGCAACCGGATCGTTCGCCGGATGATGGAAGAGGTCGGCCACCCGGTGGTGCGGCTGCTGCGCACCGAGTTCGGCGCCGTGCACCTGGGCACCCTGCGCTCCGGCCGGGCTCGCCACCTCACCCTGCACGAGGTCGGCGCGCTGCACAGCATGGTCGGCCTCTGAAGCCTCGGGGCTCGCCGCCGAGCGGCCTGAGGCCGGCCCCGGGCCCCGGACGGTGGCAGTCCTGCGCGCCCGACGTGGGGAAGGCCGCGTCCGCGCGGCCCGGCCACGGCCCGTAACGTGGGCGGACGTGACACCTGCGCCCGTCTCATCGCCAGACCTGCCCCGCCGGGTCGGCATCGTCGGATCCGGTCTGATCGGCACGAGCATCGGGCTGGCGCTGCGCCGGGCCGGTGTCGAGGTGCTGCTGCGCGACACCGACCCCGAGCAGGTCAAGCTCGCCGAGGCGCTGGGCGCCGGCTCGCTGTGGCAGGGCGAGCGGGTCGAGCACGCCGTCGTCGCCGTGCCGCCGCACGCGGTCGCCGCCGAGCTGCGCGCGCTCCAGCAGGCGGGGATCACCGGCTCGGCCAGCGACGTCGCGAGCGTGAAGAGCCGCCCGATCGCAGAGGCCGTCGTCGCCGGCTGCGACCTGACCAGCTGGTGCCCCGCGCACCCGATCGCCGGCCGGGAACGCGGCGGCGCGGCCTCGGCGCAGGCGGACCTGTTCGCCGAGCGGACCTGGGTGCTGTGCCCCACCGCGCACACCGCCACCGCCGCGGTCGCGGCCACCGAGGCGCTCGCCCTGGCCTGTGGCGCGCTGCCGGTGCGCACCACCCCCGACCGGCACGACGAGGCGATGGCCGCGCTGTCACATCTGCCGCAGGTGGTCTCCAGCCTGCTGGCCGCCGCCACCCCGCACCTGCGGCCCGGGGAGCTGGCGCTGGCCGGGCAGGGCTTCCGCGACTCCACCCGGCTGGCGGACTCCGACCCGGCGCTGTGGTCCTCGATCCTGGAGGGCAACCGCGGGCCGGTGGCCGCGCAGGCCCGCCGGGTGGCCGCGGAGCTCGCCGCCCTCGCCGACGCCCTCGACCATGCGTCGGAGGCCTCCGTCGGCAAGGTCGTCACCGACCTGATGGACCGCGGCCGCGCCGGCCGGACCCTGCTGCCGCGCAAGCCCGGCCGGGCCGCTGCCCGGCCCTGGGGCTGGGTCGGCGTCGTGCTCGACGACCGGCCCGGGCAGCTGGCCGCGCTGCTGACGACGATGGGTGACTGGCGGGTCAACCTGGAGGACATCGGGCCGTTCGAGCACAGCCTGCAGGCACCGGCCGGCGTGATCGAGCTCGCCGTCGCCCCGGACGTCGCCGCGGACCTCGTCGACCGCCTGAACGCCGCCGGCTGGTGCGCCTATCACCGTTCCTGAGGCGTTCGGCCGGAACCGGGCGCGGAGCGCCCTTCGCCGACCTCCCGGACCGCCGCCCTTCCCGGACCGGCTTCGTCGATCCGGGAGGAACCCTGTCGCCGATCCGGCAGGCAGGGACCCCGGTCCTGCCTGCCGGGCGCGGAGCGCCCTCCCAACGCCTGGTTGGCTACAGGCCGACGGCTAGGGCGGGTGCCTCCTGGAGTCGGCATCTGCGGTTGCGTCATCGCCGATGAGACGCGCGGAGGGCCGAGCCGACGGTCGGGGACGAGGCGGGCCGAGTAGCCTGATCCCGGCCGTCCCGCCGGTCCCCGGGGACGGCCGGGACCGATCACTACAGGTTTCGAGACGACGAGTGGCAGCGGCTGCTGCTGTCCGGACGGAGGACGCGGGTGGAGCACGACCACGGTTCCGGCGTGAGGTCGGGCGGCGGCCGGAGCGGGCCCGGTCTGGTGGTCGCGGTCGACGGGCCGGGTGGGTCCGGCAAGTCCACCGTCGCCAAGGCGATCGCCCGCCGGCTCGGCCTGCGCTACCTCGACACCGGTGCGATGTACCGCGCCGTCACCCAGCTCGCCCTGGAGCAGCGCATCGACCTGGAGGACCCGCAGGCGGTCGCCGAGCTCGCCGAGCGGGCCGTGCTGACCTCTGGCACCGACCCGGACGGCCCGACGATCTCGGTCAACCAGGTCCGGGTCGACGCGGAGATCCGGACCCGCGCGGTGACCAACGCCGTCAGCGCCGTCAGCGCCGTGGCCGTGGTGCGCCGCCGGCTCGTCGGCCAGCAGCAGCAGATCATCACCGGCGCCGTCGACACGTCCGGCGGGATCGTCGTCGAGGGCCGCGACATCGGCTCCGTCGTCGCGCCGGACGCCCCGGTGAAGGTGTTCCTGACGGCGTCGACCGAGGTGCGCGCCCTGCGCCGGTCCCGGGAGCTGGGGGAGAAGGGCGTCGACGACGTCGCCAGGACCCTCGCCGAGCTCGGGCGGCGCGACGAGCTGGACAGCACCCGCAAGGTCGACCCGTTGCAGGCGGCACCGGACGCGATCGTGGTCGACTCCAGCGGCATGTCGGTCGACGAGGTCGTCGCCGAGGTGCTGCGGCACATCGCCGCGGCCGGCTTCGCTGCGGCCATTCCCGGTTCGGCGCCGTGAGCGCGCCTGAGTCCGAGCCGGCCGTCGCCGCGGCTGACGCGGCCGAGGATGCCGGCGTGAGCACGCCCACGGCCGAGCCTGGCGTGGCGCTGGCCGTTCCCGCCGAGCAGGAGCCTGGCCGGGCCGAGCTGGCCGGCGAGGCTGCCGTCTCCGCGGCCGAGCCAGCCCCCGCGTCGTTGCCGGCGGCCACACTGACGAAGCCCGCGGCGGCCGAGCCAGGCCCGAAGCAGCCGCTGCACCGGGGTGCCGAGTCGTCCCCGTACAACGACATCCTTCACCGGACGCTCAAGCCCCCGGTGCGCTTCCTGCTCAACCGGCTGGTGATGCGGATCCGGCTGGAGGGCGTCGAGAACATCCCGCGTGACGAGCCGCTGATCTTCGCGGGGAACCACTCGAGCTGGCTGGACGGCCCGCTGGTCGTCATTGAGGCGCCGCGCACGGTCCGCTGCCTGGCCAAGGTGGAGATGTACAAGGGGGTCCTCGGACGGCTGCTGCGGCTCGTCGGGCAGATCCCGATCGACCGTGGCAAGGCCGACCGGGTCGCCCTGCACACCGCCCTCGACGAGCTCGGCCGGGGCAAGGCGATCGGGCTGTTCCCCGAGGGCACCCGCGGCTCCGGCGAGATGAGCGCGGTCCAGGCCGGCATCGCGTACCTGGCCGTCCACGGCCGCTGCCGGGTGCTGCCCGTCGCCTGCCTCGGGACGGGCGACGCGCTGCCGAAGGGGGCGCACTGGCCGAAGCGGTCGGTGCGGGTGCGGGTGGTCTTCGGCGCGCCCTTCGCCGTCGAGATGCCCGCCAACCCCCGCTCCCGCAAGGCGCTGGCGGCCGTCGCCGAGGACATCCGGGTGCACCTGGCCGACCATCTGGCCGCCGCCCGCGCCAGCGACATCTCCTAGGCCCGGACATCTCCCAGGCCGTCCGCCGGCACCGCCTGGTCCTACGTCGGGGTCGCGCGACCTTCAGGTTCCGCGACCCGACGTAGCACTCGGCCGTTGCCGACCGGCCCGCCGGCTGGCGGGAGCCGGTCTGGCGCGCGCGCCCGGATACCCTCGGAAGCACCAGATCCACCCACGCGAGACCTACCAGGAAGTCGGCACCACGGTGAGCCCACGAGACCACGACAGTGCCAGCCAGGACAGCGGTGCCAGCCAGGACAGCCCGGGCCCGACAACGGGCACCGTGGCCGGTGGCCAGCCCGTGCTCGCCGTCGTCGGCCGGCCCAACGTCGGCAAGTCGACGCTGGTCAACCGTATCCTCGGCCGGCGTGCCGCGGTGGTCGAGGACGTCCCCGGGGTGACCCGCGACCGGGTCGCCTACGACGCGAACTGGTCCGGCCGGCGGTTCACCCTCGTCGACACGGGTGGCTGGGAGCCGGACGCCAAGGGCCTGGCCGCCCGGGTCTCCGCGCAGGCCCAGCGGGCGCTGGCCACCGCCGACGCGGTGCTGTTCGTCATCGACGCCACCGTCGGCGCGACCGACGCCGACGAGGCGGTCGCCCGGGTGCTGCACCGCTCCGGCCGTCCCGTCGTGCTGGCGGCGAACAAGGTCGACGACCAGCGCCTGGAGGCCGACACGGCGGCCCTGTGGAGCCTCGGGCTCGGCGAGCCGTACCCGGTGTCGGCGCTGCACGGCCGGGGGAGCGGTGACCTGCTCGACGCGGTGCTCGCCGCGCTGCCGGCGGCCCCGCCGGAACGCTTCGACGAGGAGGACGGCCCGCGCCGGGTGGCTCTGGTGGGCCGGCCCAACGTTGGCAAGTCGTCGCTGCTCAACCGGCTCGCCGGTGAGGAACGGGCGCTCGTCCACGACGTTGCCGGGACCACCCGCGACCCGGTCGACGAGCTCGTCACCGTGGGCGGCGAGCAGTGGCTGTTCATCGACACGGCGGGCCTGCGCCGGCGGGTCGGCCAGTCCAGCGGCGCCGAGTACTACTCGTCGCTGCGCACCGCGGCCGCGATCGAGGCCGCCGAGGTCGCGATCGTGCTGCTCGACGCCGGGGAGACCCTGACGGAGCAGGACCAGCGGGTCGTCCAGATGGTCGTCGACGCGGGCCGGGCCCTGGTCCTGGCGTTCAACAAGTGGGACCTGCTCGACGAGGACCGCCGGCTCACGCTGGAGAAGGAGATCACCCGGGACCTCGCCCGGGTGGCCTGGGCGCCCCGGGTGAACGTCTCGGCGCTGACCGGCCGGGCCACGGACAAGCTCGCCCCCGCCCTGCACACCTCGCTCGAGAGCTGGGGCACCCGGATCTCGACCGGCCGGCTCAACCAGTGGCTCGGCGAGGTCGTCGCCGCGACCCCGCCGCCGCCACGCGGCGGCCGGATTCCCAAGGTCCTGTTCGCCACCCAGGCCGGCGTGCGCCCGCCCCGCTTCGTCGTCTTCGCCTCCGCCTTCCTGGAGCCCGGCTACCGTCGCTTCCTGGAACGCCGGCTGCGGGAGGACTTCGGCTTCGTCGGCTCCCCGGTCGAGATCTCGGTCCGCGTCCGCGAGCGAGAGGACCGCAAGGCCCGCCACTAGCCCGCGCCGCGGCCGCCACTCCCGGGGCGGGTGCCAGCCTGTCGTGACGTCAGGGCCCGGCGGGCCTGGGCTGGCTGGTGAGCGTGACCAGGAGGTTGGCGTAGCCGCGGGCGTCGTCGATGGCCTGATGGGTGTGGGGGACGTCGCCGAACCAGCTCGACGGCAGGGTCGCGCCACCGACCGACGCGACGGGAAGGCCCGTGACGGCGGCGGCGTAGCTGCGCAGGCACAGGCCGGGGCCGGTGAACAGCCGGTCGGTCTCGTACGGCCCGTGGATCAGGCCGTACCGGGTGAAGCGGCGCAGGTAGTAGTCGATCCAGCAGCCGTCGAACGCCAGCGGGGACGCGGCGAACATCCGGCGCTCTGGCAGCGACTGGACCCAGGCGACGTACTCGGCCATCACGACCGGGACGGGCCGCTGGCCGGTCGTCGCCGCGGCCCACGCCGCCGGCTGTCGCTCGAACCAGGCGAGCGTGTCCGGGTTCGGCGCGGCGCCCGGAAGCTGCTCCAGAACGGCCTCGAACTCGCCGTACCGCGCGCCGTCGACGGACACCGCCACAGACGCGAAGGACCGCATCGAGTTGGGACCGGCCCAGGGACCGTCGGTCTCGATGTCGGTCACGACGTAGACCCAGTCGTCGGGCGAACGGTCACCGGCCATGAGCTGATCCTGCCGGACCGTGCCCTGTCAGGTCCCCGGTTTTCGCGGGGACTAGCCGCAGGCGGGCCTGTGGGCGTGGTACGTGAAGGACCGCGCGGCCGGCTTCCGCCCTGCTCGGCGGCCTGTCGCGGGACTCGCCGAAATGCAACAGCCGAACCTATTGTAATAGGTTCGGCTGCCCCCGATGTCCTGAGACATCACGCTGTCGGGACGACAGGATTTGAACCTGCGACCCCCAGACCCCCAGTCTGGTGCGCTACCAAGCTGCGCCACGTCCCGGAACGAGGCCCCTGAGACGGGACCGTCCTGCGTTGCACCGGCCGGCGAGGTCGCACTCGACCGCCGGGCCGGCCCGCTGGTTTCCCGGCGGGTTCGCCGTGTCCTTTGAGGGCTGGCCCTGTGGGGGCCCGGCGACGTTGTCACCTTACCTGATCTGGGGGGTGCTGTGATGGCTGTGGGGTATCGCGGCAGCGGGTGCCACAGCCTTGAGGCTGTGGCACCCGCTGCCAGTTGCCGCCACGGGCCCGGAAAGGCCCGTGCCTGACCGACACACCGCCGGGCGGGACCCGGGGTCCCCGCGGATCCGCGGGCGCGGATCCGCGGGGAGGCGCCAGGCCGGGCCGGCGTGGGGCGGGCGAGCCGCCTCGACGCCGGTGGTCGGACGCCCGTGCGCGTCCGACCGGTCAGCCCCACGGGTCAGTTGGCGCCTTGCTGGCGGCGGCGGTTGGCGAGACCGACGGTCAGCAGGACGGCGCCGAGGCCGGCACCGGCCAGCGGGAGGGCGGTGCTGGAGCCGGCCATGCCGCCGCCACCCGCCGCGACGCCGCCACCGGCGCCACCGCCACCGCCACCGACACCCACGCCGACGACACCGACACCGACACCGCAGTTCCTGTTGTTCTTGTCGTCAAGGATGCCGTTCGGGAACAGGCCGCCGTCCTTGCCGTCCTTGCCGTCCTTGTTGTCCTTGTTGCAGTTGTCCTTGTCGTTCAGGATCCCGTTCGGGAACAGCCCGCCATCCTTGCCGTCCTTGTTGTCGAGAATGCCGTTGCTCGACTTGTCGCCAGAGGCCGTGTCGGCGTACGCGACGCCGAGGCCGGGCCCGAACGTGAGAAGCATGCCGGCGACGCCGGACAGTCCCAGCAGGGCGGCGCTCCGTCCCAGTCCCTTCATCAGGTCCCCTCTCCCAGAGTTAGTGACTGCGTGATTGCTGCGAGCGACAACATAGCCACTCGACGACGGAATCCAGCGCAGCCTGCGGGTGGCCTCGGACCTGGCGGACGGGGCCGCCGGGCACACGCCCCGGTCGACGGCTGCTGGTGGCAAATGCCCGTGCCGGTGGGATGTCCGCCCGTTCTCTGTGCTTCGGCGGCGCCCGTTTTCCCGACTCGTTCTCCGTATTTCCGGAAACCAGGGCCACGGTGTTGGCGCGGTACGTCGCCCGTGGGCCGGGTGACCGTTTTTCCTGGCCCGCCCAAACCGCGCCCGGATACGGCGGCGACAGGCCGGGAAACGACGTCGCCGGCCGTAGCATCCGGGCGTCGGGGCAGGGGGAGGGAGCGGTTTTCGTGGGCCTGGAACCGAGGCGACGTGACCCCGCGCGCGGTGCGCGGCGCGGGCCGGCGGGAAGGGAACACCCCCGGCGGGAACCGTCGCGGGGCAGGCAGACGGCGGCCGGGTCCGCGCCGGCCCAGCCCACGGCTCCCCGGCCGGCGGGCCCACCGAAGCCGGGTCGGCAACCGGGTGCGCCCAGGCCCACCGCTGGCCGGCGGGCCGCGTGGCTGCGGGCTGTCCCGACGAGGGCCGCCCGGTCTGGCTCCGCCAGGCCCAGGACCGTTCGTCTCGCCGGGGCCTCGCGGACGGCCCTCGCCAGGGCGGTCGCGGCCGGCCGCGACAAAGCCTTCGCGGCGGGACGCTTCAGGCGGACGGCGACCGGTGGTGCGGGCGAGGCGGCAACCGGTGGCGGGCGCGGGCGGCGGCTGGGTGGCCTGTCGTGGCCGCTGGCGCTGGCTGGCATGGCACTCGTGGTGGCCAGCGGCTTCCAGCTGGCGGTACCGATGATCCGGTCGGCCGAGGCTCCGTCCGGGCGCGCGCTTCCACCGCCGCCCGCGCCCGTCACGGCCAGCCCGGCCGGCCAGCCGACGGCCACCCCCAGCCCGCCGCCCCCGCCGCCGGTGGTGACGGGCCCGGTCCGGCTGAAGATCCCGGCGATCGCGCTCGACGCACCGGTCGTCGGCCTGGGGCTGGACCCGCAGGGCGCGATCGACGTGCCGGCCCAGTGGGGCGACGTCGGCTGGTACAAGCCGGGGGTCGCGCCGGGCGCGGTGGGCCCGGCGGTGCTCGTCGGCCACTACGACTCGAAGACCGGACCGGCGGTCTTCTATCGGCTGGGCTCGGTGCTACCCGGCGACCAGTTGGTCGTCGTCGGCGCGTCCGGGGCGAGCGTCACCTTCGTCGTCGACCGCCTCCAGGAGGTCTCAAAGGCGACGTTCCCGACCCAGGAGGTCTACGGGCCGGTCACGCGGCCGGAGATCCGGGTCATCACCTGCGACGGCGCCTTCGACGAGCACACGCACCACTACGTCGACAACCTGGTGGTCTATGGCCACGCCATCAGCGTGCCGCCGACTGCGGTCCAGGCACCGTCCGCGCCGCGGCCGTCCGCTGCCGTGGCGGCCCCGCGGCCGGCGGCCACGACAGCCGCCGCCGCGAGCTCGAGCGCCCCAGCGGCCGGGTCGCCCGCGCTGCCGCCCGCCGCGCCGCTCGTTGCGCCGTCGCCGACCACCCCGGTTCCGACCACCCCGCTGGCGGGTGCCCCAGCGGCATCCAGCGAGCCCGCGGCGCCCCGGCCTTCGGCGACGCCGAGCTGATAGTCGCCCGCCCTTCGGGACGTGTGACGGGCGACGCAATCTGGGGCCGGAGCGTCCGCGCGCGGCTAGCCCCCCGCCGGGCCGCGTTGTTGGGACTTTGGGCCCCTAGAAATGATCGAAACTAAAGTCCTCACAACCTTGTGTCCAAGGTCCTAGAGCGCTGTGAGTCAACTTGTCTGGAACACAACGGGAGGCCAAGTCGGCCGGCTCGGCGGCTTCCGGGCGCCCGCTGTCACCGCGGCCCGGGAGCGGCTGCCCCGCTGTGGGGAACGTGCGGGGAACTCGCCCGACACCTGTCGGTAACCCCCGGAAGGTGTCCGACTGTTGTGTTTACGGTGGTTGGAGTACCCCCGTAGACATCCACTAAGGTCGGCAATGCAACATTCTTCACCTAAGGCACCAATGCGTCGGGCTGAAACGCCGAGTCCTGCCCCCGGCCCGACGCTCCCTCCGACATGCCGGGGCAGGAGCGGGGGACCCATGGTTCCGCCGGGCAAGGCCGGGAGACCGGCCAAGCCCTTGGGGTGAAGTCGCCGTCCCCAGGCGGCCGGGCTACATGAACCCAGCCCGAACCCGACAGCTGACCTCGCAGGCGTCAGGGAAGGACGAGCGTTGTCCCGTCGTGGCATGGCCTGGCTCCCGGACGACTGGGATGAGCTGGTCCGCGGCCGGCATCGCACGGGGGGCGCTCCGCGGGAGGCCCGTCGGCGGTCCGCGCCAGGATCTCGTCGGGTCGGCACCATCGCCGCCTTCACGACCGGAACGCTCGCCGTCTCCACCGCCGCCTTCGCCGCGACGGTCCCGTCGGCTCCCGAGCAGCCGGCCACGATCGACCCGAGCGCCCAGAACCAGAGCATGCCGTTCGCGTCGAACGCGCTGGCCGCAGCGCTCGGCGGTGGCGACACCGCCACCCCGACCAGCCACGGCTCCAGCGGCCTCGCCGGCGCGCTCGCCAACTCGGACCCGGCCTTCACGAACCTGACGCTGTCCGCGGACAGGACCACCGTCGCGCCGAACTCGCCGGTCGTCCTCACGGTGAAGGCCACCGAGGCGATGAGCGGCGCGCCGCTGGCGCACGAGCAGGTCCAGATCGTCGTCGTCGACGGGCCGAAGTGGCAGACCACCGCCGCGCTGACCACCGACGACAACGGCACCGCGAGCATCTCCGCCCGGCTGCTGTCCACGACCACGATCACCGCGGTGTTCGACGGCGGCAGCACGTTGCGCCCCTCGGTCGCCGGCGCCACGACCATCACGATCTCGTCGGGCCAGGCCGCGAGCAGCTACCTGAACAACGCGATCCCGAGCGTCATCCCGGGCAGCACGATCGGGGAGAAGGCCGTCTACCTGGCCTCCCTGCAGAAGGGCAAGCCGTACGTCTACGGCGCCACCGGCCCGTACTCGTTCGACTGCTCCGGCCTGGTCCAGTACGTCTTCCGCCAGCTCGGCCGCAACCTGCCACGCACCGCCGACGCCCAGTACTGGGCCTCCGTGCACGTCGCCCAGTCGGCCAAGCAGCCCGGTGACCTGATCTTCTTCGGCGCCCCGGGGAGCATCTACCACGTCGGCATCTACGCGGGGAACGGCTACATGTGGGCCGCCCCGGAGACCGGCGGCGTGGTGTCGCTGCGCCCGATCTACAGCTCGACGTACCACGTCGGGCGGATCATGTAGCGGACGCGGGCGGCCACGCCCGCCCGGCCTGGCGAACGCGGCCAGGCCCGCCACCAGGCCTTCGCCGCCGCAGGTCCCGCCCGCGTACGGCTGTTTCTCCTGCCCCGGGGGCGCCTCTCGCCGCCTGCAAACGGCTCCACAGGGCTAGTTTGACGGCCGGCGGAGTGGTCTGCGGTCGCCTCGCGACGTTCGCCCCGGTGGTCATCGGCTAGCGTCATGCCGAGGCGAGAGACGCGCCGTCCTTGCCGGCCCGTGCCGATGCGCCCGCGCACCGACGCGGGCAGGACATTTTCGCGTCTCCTTCTGCCCGTAGTGTCTCGGGGACAGGCCACTGACGAGTGAGGAGATGCGCATGGCGAGCGCTCCCGCCCCGTCAGGCGACGGTTCCGGCGGCGCCCCCGCGCCCCCGGGCGGGGGGTCCCCGGACGGGGAGCCGGCGCCGTCCGACCGGATCCTCACGATCCCGAACCTGCTGTCCACGCTGCGGCTCGTCGGCGTCCCGGTCTTCCTGTGGGTGGCGCTGGGCCCGCGCGCGGACTGGGTGGCGCTGGGCATCCTGATGTTCGCCGGCGTCAGTGACTACCTGGACGGCCGGCTGGCCCGGGCCCTGAACCAGACCAGCCGGCTCGGCGCCCTGCTCGACCCGCTGGCCGACCGGCTCTACATCCTCGCCACGATCGTCGCGCTGACCGTCCGGGGCAACATCCCCTGGTGGCTCACCGTGGTCATCATCGGCCGGGACGTCTTCCTCCTCCTGCTGCTGGTGCCGATGCGCCGGCTGGGCCTCGGCACCGCGCTGCCCGTGCACTACCTGGGCAAGGCCGCCACCTTCAACCTGCTCTACGCGTTCCCGCTGCTGCTGCTCACAGACGGCCACGGCTGGCTGTCGACCGCCGCCCGCCCGCTCGGCTGGGCGTTCGCGATCTGGGGCACCGCGATGTACTGGTGGGCCGGCCTGCTCTACGCGTTCCAGGTCGCCGGCATCGCCCGGGACCGGCGCCGCCGGGCCGGGGGCGGCCGGCCGGCCCCGGCGGGAGGGCCGCCGTGAGAGCGGTCGTCATGGCCGGCGGCGAGGGCACCCGGCTGCGGCCGCTGACCGCGAACGCGCCCAAGCCGCTGCTCCCGGTCGTCAACCGGCCGATCATGGAACACGTGCTGCGGCTGCTCAAGCGGCACGGCTTCGACGAGACGGTGGTGACCGTCCAGTTCCTCGCGGCCATGGTGCGCACCTACTTCGGCGACGGCGACGAGCTGGGCATGCACCTGTCGTACGCGACCGAGTCGACCCCGCTCGGCACCGCCGGCAGCGTGAAGAACGCCGAGGCGGCGCTGCGCGACGAGCAGTTCCTCGTCATCAGCGGCGACGCGCTGACCGACATCGACCTGACCGCGCTGGTCGCCGAGCACCGCAAGAACGGCGCGCTGGTCACCGTCGCCCTGAAGTCGGTGCCCGACCCGCTGGAGTTCGGGATCGTCATCGCCGGCGAGGACGGCCGGATCTCGCGGTTCCTGGAGAAGCCCACCTGGGGCCAGGTCTTCTCCGACACGGTCAACACCGGCATCTACGTCATGGAGCCGGAGGTGTTCGACCACGTCCCGGCCGGCGAGCCGGTCGACTGGTCCGCCGACGTGTTCCCCCGCCTCGTCGCGGCCGGTGCCCCCGTGTTCGGCCACGTCGTCTCCGGCTACTGGGAGGACGTCGGCACCATCGCGAACTACCAGCGGGTCCAGGCCGACGTGCTCAACCAGCAGGTCGACGTCGAGATCGGCGGCTTCGAGGTGTCGCCCGGGGTCTGGATCGGCCAGGACACCGACGTGCACCCCGACGCGGTCCTCAAGGGCCCGCTCGTCGTCGGCGACTACTCCAAGGTCGAGGCCGGCGCGGAGCTGCGCGAGTTCACCGTCGTCGGCAGCAACGTCGTCATCAAGAAGGGCGCGTTCCTGCACCGGGCGCTCGTCGGTGACAACGCGCTGATCGGCCCGCGGACGAACCTGCGCGGCTGCGTGATCGGCAAGGGCACCGACGTGCGCCGCGCCGCCCGGGTCGAGGAGGGCGCTGTCGTCGCGGAGGCCTGCGTCGTCGAGGAGGAGGCGTTCATCTCCCACGACGTGCGGATCTACCCATACAAGACGATCGAGGCCGGCGCGGTCGTCAACACGTCGGTGATCTGGGAGTCGCGCGGGCAGCGCTCGCTGTTCGGCCCGCGCGGTGTCTCCGGCCTGGTGAACGCGGAGATCACCCCGGAGCTCGCCGTCCGGCTCGCGGCGGCCTACGCCACCACCCTGCCCAAGGGCGCCACCGTCACGACCGCCCGCGACGGCTCCCGCGCCGCCCGGGCGCTGAAACGCGCGGTGATCAGCGCGCTGACCACCAGCGCGATCGACGTCCGCGACCTGGAGGTCGCGGCGATGCCGGTCGCCCGGTTCGATGTGCGCACCTCCGATGCCGCCGGCGGCATCATGATCCACAACACCGAGGGCGACCCGGAGCGGATCGACATCGTCATCCTCGACGCCGACGGTGACGACCTCTCGCCCGCCGCGCAGCGCAAGCTCGACCGGGTCTTCTCCCGGCAGGAGTTCCGCCGCGCGTTCCCCGGCGAGATCGGGGACCTGCGGCTGCCGGCCCGGACCGCCGACCGGTACACCCAGGACCTGCTCGACCGGATCGACACCTCCGGCGTCGCCGAGGCGGCGCTCAAGGTCGTCATCGACCCGTCGGGCGGCGCCGCGTCGCTGGTGCTCCCGACGCTGCTCGGCCGCCTCGGCGTCGACGTCCTCACCGTCAACGGCCGCCTCGACGACACCGCCGTCACCCACGAGGCCGGGCGCGTCGAGGCCGTCCGCCGCCTCGGTGGCCTCGTCGCGAGCTCCCGGGCCGCCTTCGGAGTCCGGTTCGACCAGGTGGGGGAGCGGATCACCATCGTCGACGAGCGGGGCGACCTGATCGACGACGACCGGGCGCTGCTGGTGTTCCTGGACCTGGTGGCGGCGGAGAACCGGGGCGCGGCCGTGGCCGTGCCGGTCACGACGACGCTGGTCGCCGAGCAGATCACCCGGTTCCACGGGCTGTCGGTGCGGCGCACCTCGCTGTCGGCGGCCGACCTGCCGCGGGTGGCGCGCGACCCGCTGGTGGTATTCGCCGCGGACGGCCGCGGCGGCTTCGTGGTGCCCGAGTTCGGTGCCGCCATCGACGGGTTCGCCGCGTTCGTCCGGCTGCTGGCGCTGGTCGCGCGGACCCGCCTGACGCTGTCCGCGATCGACGCCCGGATCCCGCCGGTGGCGGTGGTGCGCCGCTCGGTGCCGACCCCGTGGGCGGCGAAGGGAACGGTGATGCGCCGCATCGTGGAGTCCGTCGACGTCGCGGCCGGGCACGTCATCGACACCACCGACGGCGTCCGGGTCGTGCGGCCGGACGGCGCCTGGGTTCTCGTCCTGCCCGACCCCGCCGAGGCCGTCACCCACCTGTGGGCCGAGGCGGGCAGCTGGGACGAGGCATGCGCGCTGCTGGCCGGGTGGGCCGCGATCGTCGAGGCCGACCACCGGGACGCCACCGCTCGCTGAGCGCCCGGCCCGGGTTCGCCTGGGCGTGGGCGCGGCGTCGGCCCGCGGTGGCTTTCGGGGGGCTTCGACACCGTGGCGACACGTGATCGCGGGCGGCCGGGCGCGCCTCGCCGTACGGGCCCCGGCGTCGGTGAGAATGCCCGATGTGCCTTCGCCTGGATCCGCCACACCCGCGGGCGGGCGGCTTCCGGGACCACTGGCGGCGGTCGCGGCACAGGCACTCGACCCCGCCTATGCGCGGGCCCGGGCGTCCCGGCCCCGGCGGCATCCCGGGACCGCCGACCGGCGACGCGGCGGCTCGCCGGCGCGCCCGACGGGTGGGTCGCCGGCGAGGCTCGTCGCCGTCACGCTCGCGCTCATGGCCGGGCTGCTGGCCTTGGCCGCCGTGACCCAGCGGGCCGGCGCGCCCGGCCGAGCCAGGCTGGACGCGGCCCTGACCGCCGAACGCGACCGCGGCGCGGCGGACGTCGCGGCGAAGTCAGCCGAGGTCCGGGGGCTGCGGTCCACCGTCGCGGCCGCCCGCGCCGACGTCGCCCGCGACACCGCGTCCGAGCGGTCCACCGCCGAGGCGCTCCGCGTACTCGGGCCCGCCGCCGGCGCGGTCGCGGCGAGCGGCCCGGGCCTGCGCGTCCAGCTCGCCGACGCCGCCGACGACGGCCCGGGCACCGGTCCGCGCGGAAGCGGCCAGCGCGGCGTCGACGGGCTCACCGACCACGACCTCGCCACTGTGGTCAACGCCCTGTGGGCCGGGCACGCGACGGCGATCGCCATCGACGGCATCCGGCTTTCGGCAACGAGCCCGATCCGGACCGCCGGTGGCGCGATCCTCGTCGACTTCCAGCCCGTCGCCTCGCCGTACCGGATCGACGCCCTCGGGACGCCAGCAGGCCTGCTCGCCGCCTTCTTCGGCTCCCGGCCAGGCCGGCTCCTGGCCGACGACCGGCTGCCGGGCGTGCGTTTGCTCGCCGCCACCACGGCCCGCGTGCTGACCGTGCCTGCCGCGCCGGCGACGGCGCCCCGACTCGCGAGGAGGCTCAGCCAGTGATCGCGCCGTGACCCGCCCCGACGATCCGGCCGGCCCGCCCCCCGGCGGTTCCGCCCCGCCCGCGCCCGGCGGCCCTCCGCCCGGGGCCACGGAGCCTGGCCCAGCGGGGCCTCAGGCCGCGAAGCCCGGTGTCGTGGCCCCACCGGCCCGGCGCCGGACCAGTGGGGTGGCACGGCTGGCATCGCCCTGGCTGGTCCCGGTGCTCGCACTCACGGCCGGTCTCGTCGCTGGCTTCCTGGTGATGCCGACCGCGCCCGGCTGGCTCGCGCCGTATCTGCCCGTCGCCGTGGTCGCCGCGCTGGACGCGCTGGCCGGTGGCCTGCGCGCCGCGCTGGAACGGGTCTTCGACGACCTGGTGTTCGTGGTGTCGTTCCTGACGAACGCCGGCGTTGCGGTGGCGCTGGTGGCCGTCGGCGACCGGCTCGGCGTCGGCGGCGCGCTCACGACCGCGGTCGTCGTCGTGTTCGGCATCAGGATCTTCACCAACGCGACGGCGCTGCGCCGCCACATGTTCCGGGTCTGAGGAGCGCCCCGTGGACCGCACCGGCCCGGTGGTGGGCGAGCCCGAGCTGCCGCCTGGCGCCGCGATACCGGCGCCCCGGGCCGCGCCGGGCGACGCGCCGCGAACCAGGGCCCGGCCGGCGGCGCGCGCGGCCGTGGCCGTGCTGCTCGCCGCCAGCGGGTTCGCGATCCCGGTGACGATCTCCGCGGCGGGCCGGGCGGCGCCCGCCGGCACGACGACGGCCGGGCTGGTCGACCAGCTCGCCACCGCCGGCGCCGAGAACCGGAGGCTGTCCGGCCAGCTCGACCGGCTGCAGGGCGAACGCGCCACGCTGGCCGCCGCCGCGCCCGACCCGGACTCGCCCGCGACCGCCGCCGCCCGCGCGAGCACCCTCGCCGTGCTCGCCGGGGCCGTACCGGTCGCCGGCCCCGGCATCACGATGACCGTCACCGACCCGCGGGGCAACGTCGGCGCGGACGTCTTCGTCGACGCGTTGCAGGAGCTGCGCGACGCCGGGGCGGAGGCGATCGAGCTCGCCGGGGTCCGGCTGGTCGCCGAGAGCTACATCGTGGACGGGCCCGGAGGCGGGCTGCTCGTCGACGGCGTCGCCGCCCGGGCGCCGTACCGCCTGGTCGTCGTCGGCGACCCGCACACGTTGGCGGAGGCGATGCGCTTCCCCGGCGGCGTGCTCGATACGGTGGCAGCCCGAGACGGCGCCGAGGCCCGGGTCGCCGAGACCGACCGGGCCGAGATCCGCGCGGTGCGCAGGGTGCCGAGCCCGGCGACCCGGCCGGCCGGCTGATCCGGCGGCCGTGGCGGGGCGTGTGGATCCGCCTGGGCAGGGCGGGGCGGGGCGGGACGGCGGTGGCCCGGTTGGGCCGGGCCGCGGACAGGCTGGAGGTGGTTGCGCGTATGGGAGGGGACACGATGGCCGGTGACGCGGTGTACCCGGAGGACCTGAAGTACTCGCGTGAGCACGAATGGGTCCGCCTGGCGGGGGAGACGCTGCGGGTGGGCATCACCTCGTACGCGCAGGAGGCGCTGGGCGACATCGTGTACGTGTCGCTGCCGGAGGTCGGTGCGCAGGTCGCCGCCGGCGAGCCGTTCGGCGAGGTCGAGTCGACCAAGAGCGTCTCGGACGTGTACGCGCCCGCCTCGGGCGAGGTGGTGGCCCGCAACGAGGCGCTCGACGGGTCGCCCGAGCTGGTCAACTCCGACCCGTACGGCGAAGGCTGGCTGATCGAGGTCACGGTGTCCGACCAGGCCGCCCTCGGCGAGCTGCTCGACGCGGCCGGCTACAAGGCGCACGTCCAGAGCACCTGAGCGCCCGGCCGGGCGCCCAGGCCCAGCCGCCCGGCGTGGTCGGCCGTACGAGTGTGACCCGGCCGACCCGATGTCGGATACGCGACATTTGGGCGCAGGCTGATCGACCGCGGACGCGCCGAGGAGAGGCCCGGGGGCCTGGCGTGGTCCGGCACGCCCACAGTTGATCACACTGCGTGATCTCACCTGGTGGTACGGGTCGCTCCGTCGCCGCCCGAGAGGGGAAGATCTCGGCGCCACGCCGAGATCTGTTGTCGCACCCTTTTCACGAGCCTGCCCCTGATGCACTAGCCTCGGTGTGCATCAGTAGGCGGTGCGGCGCTCTCCGGTTACCTGGCCGTGCGGTGTGGACACCGCGCGGCGGCGGGGCTGGCCCGGCGCCCGTGCCCAGCGACCTGTGTGGGGGGTGGGCGGCATGGCTCGGCGACCCCCTCGGATTGGGAAGACAACGTTCTCGCCACCGCGCCGGTGGCACGAGCGGCCGGTGGCCCGCGCCCGCGGGCGCCGGCAGGAGGCGGACGCGACCGTGTTCTGCACCAGGTGCGGACAGCACAACCCACCCGACGCGCTGTACTGCGCGCGGTGCGGGTCCCCTCTGGTACGCCCCGGCGAGCCGGTCGCGCCCGAGCGGCCCGTGGAGCCACAGACGTCGACCCTGAACCTGGCGACCGCGGCGCTGCACCGCCTTGACCCGGACCAGGCTGAGGACGCGGGCGAGCGGGAGGCGGTCGCGGCCGTCGACGCGCTACCTCCCGGCTCGGCGCTGCTCGTGGTCAAGCGAGGCCCGAACGCGGGCAGCCGGTTCCTTCTCGACGCGGACCTGACCACGGCCGGCCGGCACCCGGAGAGCGATATCTTCCTCGACGACGTGACCGTCTCCCGTCGGCACGCGGAGTTCCTGCGGTCGCCCTACACCAAGGGCTTCACGGTGCGCGACGTCGGCAGCCTGAACGGCACCTACCTGAACCGGGAGCGCATCGACGCCGCCGATCTCTCCAGCGGAGACGAGGTGCAGATCGGCAAGTTCCGGCTGGTGTTCCTGACGGGGTCCCCCTACCCGGGGGGAGGTCCGTTGTGAGGCGAGGGGGCCAGCGGTGAGTTCCCGGCTGTCCGCCGCCGCGGCCGCCGCGGCACCGGCGCTCGGGCCCGGCGGCGGCCCGCAGCGCCCGGGCCGGCCCGGGCGGGCCGGCGCGCGCCCGATTCCGGACGCCGAGTCGGACGCGCGGATGGCCGCCAAGGTCCTGAACATCGGCGAGGTGCTCGACCGGCTTCGGGTGGACTACCCGGACATCACACTGTCCAAGATCCGTTACCTGGAGGCCGAGGGCCTCGTCGAGCCGGCCAGGACCAGCGCGAACTACCGCAAGTACTCGGCTGGCGACGTGGCCCGGCTCGGCTACGTCCTGCACGCCCAGCGGGAGCGTTACCTGCCGCTTCGGGTGATCAAGGACGAGCTGGCGGCGATGGACCGGGGTGAGGCCCCGCCGGCCGCTCCAGCCGGGCCGCGCGCGGTGCCCGCCACCCCGCCGGCCACCGGGCTGGACGTGCTGCTCGGGGCCGAGCGGGTCCGGATGTCGCGCCGGGAGCTGCTCGCCGCGAGCGGCCTGGACGAGGTGGCGCTCGCCGAGCTCGAGCACCACGGTCTGCTGCGCGCGGTGTCCGGCGGTGGCTACTACGACGCCGACGCGCTCGTCGTGGCCCGGACGGTCGGCCTGCTGGCCGCGCATGGCGTCCAGGCACGCCATCTGCGGGCCGCCCGGGCCGCGGCCGACCGGGAGGCGGGCCTGATCGAGGCCGCGGTCGCGCCGTTGCGAGCCCCGCGCAGCGCCGGCGCCGCCGCGGGCGACGACGACCTGCCGCGCGACTCCGTTGACGAGCTCGCGCTGCTGCTGGTCCGGCTGCACGCGGCGCTGCTGCGGGCCCGGCTGGGCTCGGGGCCGCGCTGACGGTTGGCGCCCGCCCTGCGCTGGCCTGACCTGGATCGGGTCGCCCGGCCGGTCAGGGGCGACCCGGCCCCGCGTGGGCCGCGCTGTCCGGGGTGTGCTTGGCTGGCCGAACTGGCGGGCGCGCTGACGGGCGGGTCGCGGCGGAGATACTGTCTCCAGAGTGGGGTTTTGGTCCCACACGCCGGGGGTCCGGGGGCCGTCCCCCGGATCGGGAACTGCCGGGGGTCCGGGGGCCGTCCCCCGGATCGGGAACTGCCGGGGGTCCGGGGGCGTCCCGGGTCCAGACCAGCCGGGGCCGTTGCCCGGATGGGAACCAGCCGAGGTTCTGGGCCGTCTCCGGTACCGGCGGTTCGGGGCCGCCTCCCTAAGCAGGCGAGGCAGGCCCGGCGTTGGGGTGGCCGTCCGGGTTGATGTGGGTGTGGGCGGGGGTGGCTCCCCGGGCATCCGCGCGAGGAGGTAGATCGGTGCATCGGCTGGACATCGTCGGAGTGCGAGTCGAGCTTCCCTCGAAGCAGCCGATCGTCCTGCTCAAGGAGGTCGGCGGCGAGCGTTACCTGCCCATCTGGATCGGCGCGGTCGAGGCCACGGCGATCGCGTTCGCGCAGGAGGGCATCACCACGGCCCGCCCGATGACCCACGACCTCATGCGGGACGTGCTGCGGGCCCTGCAGACCGAGCTCGCCCAGGTCACGATCACCGACCTGCAGGACGGCGTGTTCTTCGCCACGCTCCGGTTCGCCAACGGCGTCGAGGTCTCGGCCCGTCCGTCGGACGCGATCGCGCTGGCGATGCGGATGGGCGCCCCGGTCTACGGCGTCGAGGCGGTACTCGCCGAGGCCGGGATCACCGTGCCCGAAGAGCAGGAACAGGAGCAGGAGAACGAGCTCGAGAAGTTCCGCGAGTTCCTCGACACGATCTCTCCGGAGGATTTCAACACCCCGGGTTCGTGACGGCCGGTCACCCAGCCCGGGCGGCCGGCCGCTTTCAGCCTTGGTGTGCCACGGTCCCCGTCTTCGTCAGGCGGTGGGACCGGTTGGCATTGTGCCCTTCTGTGCGAGATGGCTGGCGTACGCTGAAATCAGCTTGACGGCTGGGTGGCCGGTGCGCTGTCGGCAGCAGGTTGGGCAGACAGGTAGTCGTGTCGGTAGCCAGCTCCACGCAGGCTTCGATCCTAGACGCCGCTGCTGTGTACGTCGTGGGCGGATTGCAGTTGTTTGGGCGTGCTTGAGGGGCGATTTGGGTTCGTCCAGCCGGTAGAGGAGTTCTGTCGGCTGGACGGGAGACACGCCGAACTGGATCGTTGAAGCCACGGAGCGGCGCTCCTACGGTCGAGGGGTCCGCATCGGGCCCGGCGCCGCAATGCCCGGCTTGGGGGCCGGCCGTCGGCCGGAGTGGCCGCGCCACGCGGGGGAGGCCCGGCCAGCAGGGGTGGCGCGCCCGCGTGGGCGTGTCGCGAAGGCCAAGGTCCGCCTGCGGGCTGGCGGCGACGGGAGGTCCGACGGTGCGGCTGGTCCCGCCTTCGGCGCGGCGAGGGTCTCTCTCGCCGCGAGGCCGCTGGCAGTCGTCGCGGTGCGGGGACGGGTGCGGTGGAGAGTCGGGGGCGGCGTGGCGACCGGGAACGAGACGGCGATGATCGAGCAGGGTGAGCTCTTCCCGGACGAGCTGCCCGGGCCGCCCGGTGACGACGTCGGCTACCGCGGCCCGACGGCGTGCGCAGCAGCCGGCATCACCTACCGGCAGCTGGACTACTGGGCCCGTACCGGGCTCGTCGTGCCGAGCGTGCGCGGCGCGACCGGGTCCGGCAGCCAGCGGCTCTACTCGTTCCGGGACATCCTGGTCCTGCGGGTCGTACGCAAGCTGCTGGAGGCGGGCGTCTCGCTGCAGAACATCCGGTCCGCCGCCGACCACGTCCGCTCCCGCGGTGTCGACGACCTCGCCGAGCTGACGCTGATCAGCGACGGGTCGACCGTCTACGAGTGCACCTCCGACGACCAGGTGATCGACCTGGTCCGCGGTGGCCAGGGCGTTTTCGCGATCGCGGTCGGCCGGGCGGTGCAGGACATGCGTGGCCAGCTGGCCTCGCTGCCGTCGGAGCGGCTCGGCCAGCCGCTGGCGACCCATCCCGGCGACGAGCTCGCCGGCCGCCGCGCGCGGCGCGACTCGGCCTGAGGCCCGGCGTCGCCGGCCCGCGGGCCGTGACCTGGAGGCCTGGCGCGGACGGCGCCGGAGGCCCGTAGCCCGGTGTCACCGGTTGCGTCGGATGGACGTTCACGCGACCCGAGATGTCGCATCCGCCCATTACGATGCGCGCGTGAGCGACAGCCATCCGCCCGCCCTCTCCGACGACGCTGTCCTGATGGAGGGGGTCCACAAGAGCTACGGGCCCAACCAGGCCCTGGCCGGGCTCGACCTGACGGTGGACAGGGGCACCGTGCACGGTCTGCTGGGTCCCAACGGCGCGGGAAAGACGACGGCGGTCCGCATCCTGCGCAGACCGTCGTCTTCGGCGCGATGCTGACCGGCATCGGGCTCGCCACGGACAAGCAGAACGGCCTGCTCGACCGGTTTCGTTCGCTGCCCATGTCCCGGTCGGCGCTGCTGGCCGGCCGGACCCTGTCGGACCTGGTCCGCAACACGTTCGTCCTGCTGCTGATGCTCGCAGTAGGGCTCGCGGCCGGGTTCCGGTTCCACCACACGACGGCCGCCGGTGTCGTCGGCGGCTTCGCGGTGCTGCTGCTGTTCTCGTACGCATGGATCCCGGCGACCATCGGGATGGCGGTGAGCAGCCCCGAGGCGGCCCAGTCGGGCGGGATCATCTGGGTCTTCCCGCTGGTCTTCGCCAGCTCCGGTTTCGCGCCGGTCGGCACGATGCCCGGCTGGCCGCAGGCCTTCGCCAAGCACCAGCCGGTGTCGGTGACCATCGACGCGTCGCGGGCGCTGTTCCAGGGCGGCCCGGTGGCGACCCCCCTGCTCTCGTCGGTCGCCTGGAGCGTCGGCATCATCACCGTCTTCGGCCCGCTGGCCGTCCGCACCTACCGCCGCAGCACCAGCAAGTAGCCCGCCGGCGCCCGCGGCGGTCTCAGGTGCGGCCCTCGACCTCCTGGGCGTTGCGCAGGGTGTTCTCGTAGGGCAGCCAGTCGGCGTGCACGACGGGCCAGCCGTCGTCCTGCAGCAGCGTGACCACGGCCGGGTCGTCGTCGACGACCACGGCGACCCTCCGGGTCCGGCCGAGCCGGCGCAGCTCGGCGCGCTTGAAGACCCGGGCCGAGCGGCGGTCGTCGTCGGGCCGCATCCGCAGCGTCCCGACGGGCAGGCCCTGGGCCAGCAGCCACTCCTCGGTGTCGGCCCGGGACCGCTCGGGCCGCCCGGTCAGCCACACCACGTCGTGCTCGGCGGCGAGCCCCAGCACCAGGTCGACGCCCTGCGGCAGCGGCGGGTCCGCCGTCGCCGCGGCGAAGAACGCGTCCCAGTCGCCGGGCCGCTGGCGCAGGAACCCGAGCCGGTGCCGGACGTCCGCGACCACGCCGTCCACGTCGATCACCGCCAGCGGCCGCGGCGCCACCGCCGCGGCGTCGACCACCTGGCCCGCCTCGTCCACGCTCACCCTCCTCCGCCCGGCCCGACGCCGGCCACCCGCTTCATTCCATACTGGCCGGTTGCACCCGGTGCCTCCGGCCCCGGGGTGGGCGCGGCGGCCGTGGTCTCGGTCTCGGCCAGGCCGCGGGCGAGGGCCCGCCGCCGGGCCGGCCAGGGCGTACGCCGGGACACATCGGTACCCGGCCGGCCAGACGGTCACCGCCCGGCGCAGTCCGGTACGGTCTCGACACAGCGCCATCTCCTCGGGCGGCGCCCGACCACGGTGGGGCCGAGGACGGTGGGGCCGAGGACGGCAGCCGAGCGGGCGGCCCCGGGACCCGCCGGCCGCGGCGCAAGGGGCCGCGGCATGGAGCGCGGGCACCGGACCCAGGACAACCTCCGCATGTCCGGCGTCGTCCCGACTGGGGGATAGACACCCCCAGTCGGGGAAAGGCGCCTGGAGGTCTAACTTTCTGGCTAGCGTGGAGTGTTGACGTTGGGGGCCGCCCGGGGGGCCGGCGGCCGGCGGCCGGCGCGGCCGGCGCCGGCGCGCCATCGGACTGGGAAACGGGGAGGTTCGCGGTGTCGGGCAGCCGGCGGGCACGCGCGCTCGCGACGGCGGTCCAGTCTTCCCTCGCCGCGGCGCTCGCGGTCGCGGACCGGCTGGACGCGCAGGCCGAGCGGCTCGCCGGGGCACCGGCACAGAACGGCGCCGGCGCGGCCACCGGCCTCGCGCCAGCCTTCGACGAGGCCACCGAGCTTGTCTACGGCCAGGCACCCGGCCTCGCTGGCGCGGGCTGGAGCGCGGCCGCCTGGTCGGCCGTCGCCACGGCGCCCGGGCTGACCGCCGGCGGGGGGTTCCGGCCCGGGCTGTGGCGGGTGGGCCGGGTGCTGGTCCCCGGCGGCGGGCGCGCCGTGCCGTTGGCGCTCCCGCTGCTCGACGGCGGCAACCTGCGGGTCACCGCCCCACGCCCCCGGCGCAGTGAGGCCGTCGACCTGGTCCGCGGCCTGCTGACCCGGGTGCTGGCGACCGTGCCGCCCGGCCGGGTCGAGCTGACGGTCTACGACCCGTCCGAGCTGGGCGCCGGCCTCGCGGGGTTCGCGCCGCTGCGCGCCGCCCGGGTCATCGGCCCGACGCTGACCGCCCGGACCGCGCTGGAGACAGCGGTGACGGAGCTGTCCGGCCACGTCGGGCGGATCACCGTCGACCGGCTCGGCGGCTCGTTCGCAAACCTGCGTGAGCGGGAGGACGCGGGCCTGCCGCGGTCGGAGCCGTGGCGGCTGCTGGTGCTGCTGGCCTGGCCGTCACTGCCCGACGAGTCGGCCCGCGCGCTGCTCGGCCTCGCCGGGCAGGGCCCGAGCTGCGGAGTGCACGTCCTCGCGGTCACGGAGCCGGAGACCCCCGACGCGCCGGCGACCGGGCGGGCGCCCGCCGGCCCGCTGCCGAACGAGGTCGCGCTGAGCGCCGACGGGCCGGACGGCGCGAGCTGGAGCTGTTCGCTGGCCCCCGGCCTGCACGCCGTGCTCGACGGGCCGCCGCCGGCCGAGCTGGTCGCCGCCGTCGCGGCCGGCGTCGCGGCGGTCGCCACCACCGCCGCCGCGACGGCTCCCGGTCTCGGCGCGCTGCTGCCCGACGGGCTGTGGGAGGACGACTCGGCCGCCGGGATCGCGGTCCCCGTCGGATTCGGTCCGGACGGCCCCTGCGTGCTCGGCTTCGACGACGACACCGTCCACGCCCTCGTCGGCGGGCAGGCCGGCGCCGGCAAGTCCACCCTGCTCCTCACCATGATCTACGGCCTCGCGGCCCGCTACGGCCCTGACCAGCTGCGCCTTCATCTGCTCGACTTCAAGGAGGGCCTGGAGTTCGCGCAGTTCGGACCGAGCGAGCGGGACGGCTTCTTCCTGCCGCACGCCGACACGGTCGGGATGGACAGCGACCGCGAGTTCGGCGTGGCGGTGCTGCGTCACGTCCGCGCCGAGATGTCCCGGCGGGCGGTGGCGATGCGCGCCGCGGGCGCCCGGGACCTGCGGGGCCTGCGGGCCGCCGTCGGCGTCGACGGCCCGGCGGGCCCCGGCGGCGGTGCCCGGGGGAGCACCCGCTCCGGCCGGGGCGCCTGGCCCCGGATCCTGGTGGTCATCGACGAGTTCCAGGTGATGCTCACGCCGCTCGACCCGGTCGCCCGGGAGGCGGTCGCGCACCTGGAGGCGATCGCCCGCCAGGGCCGGGCGTACGGCATCCACCTGCTGCTGGCCAGCCAGACCCTCTCGGGTATCGACGCGCTCGACGCGACCGCCGGCAAACGCGGCTCGATCTTCGGGCAGTTCGCCCTGCGGGTCGCGCTGCGCACCTCGATCAGCGAGTCCAGGGTGCTGCTGTCGACGAACAACGAGGCAGCGGGCGCGCTGTCGGGCGTCGGCCAGGCGGTGGTGAACCGCCGCAACGGCCACCCGGCCGGCAACGAGCTGATCCGGGTCGCCCGCCCCGACCCGGAGACGCTGGCGACGCTGCGGCCGCGGCTGGCGAAGGCGCTCGCCGCGACCGTCGACGATCCCACCCCGCCGCGGGTGTTCGTCGGTCACGCGCCGGCCCTGCTGGACACCAACTCGGCGTTCGCCCAGCTGCGCCCCGGTTCCGGCGGCGGTGACCCGCTGGCGTTCGTGGGCGCTCCGCTGGATCTGGCGCCGCCCGCGGTCGGGGTCACGCTGTCCGCGCAGCCGGGCCGCAACCTGGCGGTGCTCGGCCCGCTGCGCCGCGAGGCGGTCGGTGTGCTGCAGGCCGCCGTGCGCAGCGTCGCGGCGCAGTGCGCGCCGGGTGGGCTGCGGGTCGACCTGGTCGCGGCCGGGCCGGCGGAGCGCGGCGCCGTCGACGACCTGGCCGCCGCCCTGCACGCGGCCGGCACCGCCGTGACCGTCACCGGCCTGACCGGCCTCGCCGGCGTCGTCACCGAGACCGCCGCCGAGGTCGGCCGGCGGGAGGAGGACGGCGGCCACGGCGCCGCATCCGGGCATCCCGGCGCGCCGTTCCCGCTGCGGCTGCTCGTGCTGTTCGCCGCCGACGCAGGCCGGGCAGCGCTGGAGGCGCCCAGCGGCTCGGGCCGCCGCACCGGGCTGGACGACCTGCGGCAGGCGGCCCGGCGCGGCCCGGCCGTCCGGGTGCATGTGCTCGGCTGGTGGCGCAGCCCGTCGCGGCTGCTGGATGACCTCGGGCCCGGGCACCGCGACGATTTCGCCGCCTGGGTGGCGGCCGGCGTGCCCGGCAGCGAGCTGTTCGCCCTCGCCGGCCATCGCACGGTCGCCGCCGGGACCACGACGAACCGGGCCGTGCTGTTCGACCGGCACGCCCACGGCGAACCGCGCGCCCTGGTGCCCTTCGCGCCGCTCGACATCGCCCGCGGCGGCCCCGACGCCGATCCGCACCGGCTGGCGGGGTACGGCGGGACACCGGGCACAGGCGGGAGCGAACCCGCGTGGGGCGCCCCGGCCCGGCGGGACATGGCCGGGTGGCCCACGACGGGGCAGCCGGGCGCCGCCGGCGTGCCCAAGCCAGGACGGAGTGGGGCCAGTGGCTGACCAGGACCGGATCGCGCCGTGGTTCCCGGACATCCCGGCCGCGCCGCGCCCGTCGGTGCGTGCGCCGCGGCCCCCTGCGGGCCTGCCCCCCGGCCGCCTGGGCGCGGGTGGCGAGCCGCCTCGCCCGGTGTCGCCCGAGAGCCTCGGCGCGGGCCGCACCGGCGGCGACGATCTCGCGGACCTGCCCGGATCGTCCAGCGGCACCGGTCCCGGCGGCCCCGGCCACCGGGGCGGCGGCCCGGGCCCGGACGTCCCGGCCCAGACCGGTGGATGGGGTGAGAAAGGCCGGCCGGCCTACCTGCCGGCCGTGCCCTCGGTTCCTACGCCGTTGCGGGGTCAGGGGCCCGGCACAGGCGCCGACGCCGGGCCGATGGACCCGCGCCTGGCGGCCCGTAGGTTCGCGGAGCTGCTCGGCGAGGCCGACCGTACCCGTGGCGAGCGGGACGCGCTGGCCCAGGCCGGCCGCGAGGACGCGCTGGTCCAGGCCGAGCGGTACCGGGACGCGGCCGGCGACGTGCGGGACCGCGTTCAGGACGTGTGGCGACAGGTCGCCGAGACGCTCGCCCAGTTCGGGGTGACGGAGCTTCACCAGGTGCGGGACCACGCCCCGGTGCCGGGAGCGCTTCCCGGCATCGGCTTCGAGGACGAGCCGGCGCCGGAGGCCACTCGGCCCCGGCCGGCGCTGGGCCGGGACAGCCGGCGTGGCCAGAACAGCCCGTCGCCGCGGCGGCGACGCGGCGACGCCGCCCCACCGGTCGCGATCGGTGGCGGCGGGGCCGCGGTGGCCGAGCGGGACGGGGCGGTGAACCTGCCGGCGGAGCTGGAGCGGGCCCGGCAGCTGTGCCTGCGAGCGCTGGCCTCCTCGGCCGAGCTGCGCGGCGTGCGCGGGGCGTCGTCGTCGCTGTCGGTCGGCCTCGTGACGGCTGGCGGCTGCCTGCTGGTCGCCGTGGTCGTCGCGGTCGGGCGGGTGTTCTTCGCCGCGACCGGGCTGCCCTGCGTGCTCGGGGCGTTGGTTGTCGGAGGCGCCCTGGTCAGCGTCGGCACGGAGGGCGGCGGGGCGAAGGCCGCGGTGCGCTCGGCGTTGCTGGCCGCCGGTACCGCCGGAGCGGTGGTGCTGGCGACCCTGCGGCTGGCGCCGATCGAACCGCTGGGGATCGTCGCGTCGCTGGTGGCGCTCGCCGCCGCGATCCGGTTCGGGCTCGGTTTCGGCGCCCCGAAACCGGAGAAACCGGCCGCACGGGGGCCGGCGGGCCGGCGTCGCTAGCCGTCGACGCGACAGCGGCGCGCACCGGGCCCGCGTACGAGGGCCCGATGAGTCAGGCGCCGGAGTACCAGGGCCGGAGCCAAAGCGCGGGGCAGGCCCGGCGGCCAGGCATGGCCGGTCGGGGAAGGTCGGGGGTTCGGACCGGGCGGTGGAAGGGAACGGGCACGGGTGTCAGGCTCGATCGCGGAGGTCAAGGCACAGCTGGACGAGGCGTTCCGGCGCGCCGAGGAGGTCGCCGGCCAGCTGGAAGGGGCGTTGACCCTGCTGGAGGAGGCGCAGGCGATGGTGATAGCCGCGACCGACGGCAGCGAGCATCATGCCGTCGAACTCCTCACCAGCGCGCTGGTCGACACCCGCGACACGCTGGCGCACTCACTGGCGTCGCTCGGTTCCGCGGTCCAGGAGGTCCGCGACTACCGCGACAGCCTGTGACGCCTGGCGGGGACTCCCGGGCCCGCGCGCGCCGGGGCCCAGAGGCTAGGGACGGAGCGGCCGGGACTGGCGGTCGGGATGTCGCGTGCGCCACAGGTGACCGGACGCTGCCGCTGGCGGTGGGCATAGCCGTGTGAAGGCTTGGGTAACAACCGGCTAGCGGCGCCGCGACACGGTGCGCGACGGCTCGGCCCCGACTAGAGTCCGAATTGTTACCCGTGCAGCTGATCGCCTGTCTGATGCCTCGTCTGATCGCTTGTCGCGCGGCCCCCGCCCCGGGCCGAAGCCGGTCGGGGGCGGTCCGCTCGGCGGTGCCCGAACGCCCGCGCCGCCCCGGCCGGCCCCGCGCGCCGGGAAGGAGCCTCGAGCAGGAAGCTGACAGACTGAGGCGCCCTCAGCCCTGGTCGGCACTGCCGGGGCGGGGCGCGCAGGAGCCCACTTGTTCGGGGCCAGTTCGCTGCCGGGAACCCCGCCCGCCTGCCGGAACGATCACGGACGGACCTGTGCGTGATCGGCGGCCTAGGGTGGGCAACGGGCCGGTGGCTAGCCCTCTTTCGGCATATGCGCAGCTGTGGTCCCCGGGCAGGCGTCGCCGCGCGAGGGGCACCCGGGGGGCTGCGCCGAGGAACCGTCGGCGCCCTGTTGGCCGTGGAAAACGAACCGTTGAGTGAGCCACCCCTTCGTTCCCGGGGGAGCGCCGTAGCGGCGGATCTCGGGTGACGGGGCAATGCTCCTTGAAAACCACCAGGAGGGCCGTCCCCACGTGGCGCACACCGATGTGCTCGACCTGCCGCTGGTGCTGTTGTCCAACCGAGGCCCGGTCAGCTTTGGCCGGGACAGCGCTGGCCGGACCGTGAACCGTGGCGCGGGCGGACTGGTCTCCGCGCTGTCCGGCCTGGCCGAACATCTCGACGACGCCGTCTGGGTCTGCGGCGCGGCGACCGAGGAGGACGCCGTCGTGGCCCGCGAGGCCGCCGGCAAGGCGCTGCACGTGCAGACCCTGCCGGTTCCGCACCTCGTCGACTCCGCGTTCGGCGACCCCAGCTCCGACGGAGGCTCGAACAAGCCAGCCGACGGGCCGTCGATCAAGATCCGGATCGTCGAGACCGACCCGTTCGCCTACGCCGACTTCTACTCCGTCTGGTCGAACCCGATCCTTTGGTTCATCCAGCACGGGCTCTACGGCCGGGCATATTCGCCCGACTTCACCCAGGCCGAGCACGAGGCCTTCGAGAACGGCTACGCCGCCGTCAACCGGGCGTATGCCGACGCGGTGGCCGACGAGGTCCGAGCCCGCGGCGGGAAAGCACTGGTCCTGCTGCAGGACTACCACTTCTACCTGGTCGCCGAGCATGTCCGCCAGCAGTGCCCGGACGTCGTTCTCACCCATTTCGTCCACATCCCGTGGCCGGGGCCGGACGAGTGGCGGGTGCTGCCGGCCGACATCCGGGAGCGGCTGCTCACCGGGCTGCTCGGGTCGGACGTGGTCGGGTTCCACACCCGCCGCTACGCCCGCAACTTCGTCCTGTGTGCCAGCGAGCTGCTCGGCCTGCCGATCGACCTGGACGCGATGACGATCAACGTCGGCGACCGGGTGGTCCGAGCACGGTACTACCCGATCTCAGTCGACCCGGCGGCCCTGGACGCGACACTGGCCAGCGAGGACGTGGCCGCTCACGTCTCGATGCTGCGCTACATCTTCCTCGGCGACGACCGGCAGCTGATGCTGCGGGTCGACCGGACCGACCCGAGCAAGAACGTCGTGCGCGGGTTCCAGGCGTTCCGCACCCTGCTGGAGCAGCACCCCGAGCTCGTCGGCAAGGTGAGCTTCCTGGCGCTGTTGCAGCCGAGCAGGACCGACGTCCCCGAGTACGCCGACTACATCGCCCTGATCGGCGGGGTGGTCGCGGAGATCAACGCCCGGTTCACCAAGGACGGCCGCCAGCCGATCGACCTGCGGATGGTCGAGGACTTCGCGTTGGCGATCGCGGCCTACTCGATCTGCGACGTGCTCGTCGTCAACGCGATCGCCGACGGGATGAACCTGGTCGCCAAGGAGGTCGCGGTCGTCAACGGCCGCGGCGGGGTGCTCGCGCTGTCCGAGACCGCCGGCGCGCACGAGGAACTCGGCGAGCACGCCGTGACCCTGCACCCGTTCGACCTGCAGCAGATGGCCGACGCGTTCTACAGCGCGCTGACCATGCCGCTGGAGGAGCGGCACCGCCGGCTCGCGGCCGCCGCGGAACAGGTCCGCACCCATGACGTCGCCCGCTGGCTGAGCGACCAGCTGACGGACCTGCGCCGGATCGCCGGCTTCGCCTGAGCCCGGACGCGCGGGGTGCCCGGCCACCGGGCGCCCCGCGCGTCAGCCCGCCTGGGCCGGCGCCGGTCGCGAGGGGCTGGCCCGCCGTGCGGGTGCGGACCGGGCCCGAGTGGGGAAGTATCCCGGAAGACGGCCCGGCCGGCGGACGGCCGGGCCCCGACGCGGCGCGGGCGGATGGTTCCAGCCGTCACGCGGACCGGGACCGGGAGTGTGGCACGGTGGTGCGCACGGAGCGGGACATGCGGACGACGGAGCGGCCGCGGGCCGACGCGGGGCCGGCCCTGCCCGGCGCGGGCCTGTCCCCGCGGCCGGCCGGTGGCCATCGCCGGGCGAACGGCGGATCGTGGCTGGCCGTCATGCTGATCATCGCCGGTTTCGTGCTCGGCTGCTTCGCACTGCCGACCGGCTCCGTCGTGCTCTGGTTCCTCACCGGCGCCGCCATCGTCGTCGGCGGGGCGGTCGGCCTGGTGTCCCGGATCATGGAGCAGGCCTACTGACCCCGGTCGGGCGTCAGGACGCGTGCCGCAGGCTGCGCGGGGTGACGAACGAGCCGAAGCGGGTGCTGGCTGGGCCGAGCTCGGCCCAGCGCCGGGTGCCCAGGTCCAGCACGGCGAGGGCCGCGGTCGGGAAGGTCGGGATGAGCGCCCGGTCGGGCTGCGCCAGCAGCCCGACGGCGAGCGCGTGGATGCCCGGGTTGTGCCCGACCAGCAGCAGGCTCGGCACGCCGTCGTCGACCTCGCGCAGCCGGCCCAGCAGCTCGTCGGGGCCGGCGAGGTAGAGCCGGTCCTCGGTGAGCACCGGCACGTCGGGCGGCAGCGCGGCCGCGATCCGCTGCACGGTCTGGCGGGTCCGCAGCGCGGACGAGCACAGGATGAGGTCGGGCGCGAGGTGCTCGGCGGTGAAGTGCGCGGCGACCAGCACGCAGGCCTCGCGGCCGTCCGGCGACAGCGGTCGTTTCGCGTCCGGTGTCACCGCGTCGGCCCAGTCGGACTTGGCGTGTCGTAGCAGCATGAGGCGCCGGCCGCCGTTCACCACCACGCCGTCCAGGGCTCGCCGCCTCGGCCACCGAACACGGGTCTCCTCCTCGGCGCGCTGGTGCTCTGGGCGCCGTGATGCTGGGCGCGGTGGTAGGGCGTACGGCGGCAGCGGTGGCGGACGGCCCAGACAAGGCTATTCCGAACGTTCACTACGGGGAAGGCCCGGTATCCACGCGGGGTGCGGGTGGATACCGGGCCGGAGACCGCCAGGTGTCGGGCGTCGTGAGCGCCGCCCGGTCCGCGGGTCGCGCGGCCGGACCGGCACCGGCCTCCCGGGGCGCCGCCTCCGGGGGTCGGGGGTGCCGTCCGGCCGAACGGCCGGCGGGTGGTGCGGGAACCGCGAGGGATCAGTGACGAGTGGTGCTGGTGATCAGTCTTGCTCGGCGCCTGCCGGGACGGGCACCCTGTGGGACGGGTGGTGATCGGCGCCCGGCCGGCCGGTCAGCCGGCGGCGACGGCGGCCGCCGGCAGCAGCCGGTCCGCGATGAGCAGGGCGTCCTCGGCGGAGATCCGGCCCCGGGGGATGAGGTTCGTCCGCTGGTCCGAGGTGAGGCCGCCCCACACGCCGTGCTCCTCCTGACGGAAGATCGCGGTGGCCAGACACGGCCGGCGCACGGCGCAGGTCGAGCAGATCTTGCGGGCCCGGGTCTCGGCGGCGGCCCGTGCCTTGGTGTTGCGGCCGTCCGGCGGGAAGAACGCGTCCGGGTCACCGTCGCGGCAGGCCGCGTCCTGACGCCAGTAGGCCGGCCAGCCTGGGCCGAATGGCTGCGGCTCCAGGTCGCGACCGGGAAGAACGGGGACGCCCGCGCTCATCGAACCGCCTCCGTCCGGGTGTTGCGAGACAGGTTGATCCTGTTACTGGTGAGTAGAACGGTGGGCTGACTGGGCATACCGTCTCCTGCGAGTGATGCGGACAGGCGTGCGGAGGACCGCGGCCACGGCGCCACTGTGGGCACGCCGGCCGTCGGTCCGACCAGGTTGAGCCGAGTAGCCCCCGGGTGATTCGTGCGAACACGGCGCACTTGTCCGGTAAGCCACCGGTACACCGCTGCGTGGAAACGAACCCGTCTCGTCTCGTTAACGGAGGAACGTAGACGTCTCTCGACCGGATGACAAGGGTTCCGGAACGCGGACGTCCGAATACCTCCGGGCGGCCTGTCGTGTGCGATCGGTCAGGTCTCGGCTACCGGAGGTCGCCGAGCTTGGCGCCCGCCTCGACCCGCCAGAGTGTCCGGCTGGGTGGCGCAGGTCACTTTCGGGCGCTGCCGGGGGCCGAGAAAACCCATGCCATACAGGCCTTTTGGCGGTCGCCCTTGCAGGGCAGTCAGGGCCGCGGCGGGCGTGGGCGCGGCGCTGACGGCCTGGACGGGCGGCCTGCGCGGGTCGCCGGCGCCGCGTGCACGGG
The DNA here is from genome assembly GCF_000966285.1 of Pseudofrankia sp. DC12. Taxonomy (NCBI): domain Bacteria; kingdom Bacillati; phylum Actinomycetota; class Actinomycetes; order Frankiales; family Frankiaceae; genus Pseudofrankia; species Pseudofrankia sp. DC12. The sequence continues at coordinate 6,813,253 of NZ_KQ031391.1, read as the reverse complement.
GCCGATTCGGTGCCACGTCGACCCAGGTGGGCGGGCATCTCCGGCCGGCTCTGTCGCCGAAATGTGCGTAGTACCACAACCGGTCGACGGGTCTTGAAAGTGCCGTTCCTCCGCGTTACGCGCATCGTCACCGGGTGGTCCCGGGGGGACGGTGCGAGGCGCCCGTCCGGCCCGGTCGGCGAGCTCCGCCCGCGGGGCGCGGCTGGCGCAGCCAGGCCCGCGCCCGCCCGCGGGAGGCGACCTCGGCGTCCGGGCGCGGTCGCGTCTCTGGCCGCAGGCCGGCTGCCGTGGGCTCGTCCCGTACCAGGTCCGCAGGGTGTCCGTAGTGTGCTCGCTCGGTCAATGTAGGGCGAAATCGTGGTAAAAGCGTCTTTAGTCATTCTTCGGAGATGCCTGGAACCTGTGGCTGGCACGGCCTGGACGGCGCGCCGTGGCGGCGCGCGTGAACGCGAGGAGACCGAGTCGGCGTGGTGGGCGGGTGACGGCGGCCCAGGCTCCGGCCGCGAGGGCCCGGCGCACGGCGGCGCCCGTGCGCTACCACTACCTGGACGCGTTGCGGGCCGCGCTGATGTTCATGGGCGTCTTCGTCCACGCGGCGCTCGGCGACGACCGGGTCTTCCGGCTGATCGCGCACCTGTCCGGGCTGTTCCGGATGAACGGGTTCTTCCTGGTCTCCGGGTTCTTCTCCAGCATGCTGGTGCTGCGTTACGGCGCGGGCCTGATGGTGCGGCGGCGGCTGCTGTCGATCGGGGTGCCGCTCGTCGCGGTGCTGGTGCTGCTCAACCCGGTCGCCCGATGGCTCATGTACAACCAGTACAACCCGCGGATCGGCCTGGTCGACTACCTGCTCGGCCACCGGGTGGCCCACCCGGCCGGCCCGATGACCTGGCACCTGCAGCTGTGGTTCCTCGTGTCGCTGCTGGTCTACACGCTGTGCTCGCCCGTCGTGTTCGCCGCGCTGACCCGGCTGTTCACGACCCGCGCGTTCGGCCGGGTCGCCGCGAGCAGGCCCTGGACGATGGCGGCGCTGATCGCCTTCGTCCTGCTGGCGACCCTGGTGCTGCAGGGCGGCTACCTGCTGGCGCTGCGCCCGCTGATCGAGACGACGCCCGCCGACTACGTGGTCGACGCGACGCTGCGGTACCTGCCTTTCTTCGTCGTTGGCATGGCGCTGTTCCTCGACGGCCAGCGGGTGCTGCCGGCGTTCAGCCGGCCGGCACCGGTGCTGCTGGTCGCCTCGGGCTGCCTGCTGGCCGTCGCGGAGCTCCGACTGGTCGCGCCGCTGGGGACGGAGCTGGGGGACGCACTCGTCCGGTCAGTCTTCGCGCTGGCCGTCGTGGCGAACCTCTTCGCGGTCTTCGGGCGGCTCGTGACCCAGGAACGGCCGATCCTGCGCTACGGCGCGGACGCGGCCTACAGCGTCTACCTGTTCCACTATGTGACGATCTACGCGCTCGCCGCGCTGCTGGGGATCGGCGTCAACGCGCACTGGCCGAAGCTGCTGCTGATCACGGTGCTGACGTTCGTGATCACCCTGTCGGTCCACCACTTCCTGATCCGGCGGTTCCACATCCTGGCCGTGATCTTCAACGGGAAGTTCAACATCGGCAAGCCCGGCCCGGCCCGGGCGGCCGAGCGGCGGCCGGCGTTCGCGGCTGTCCCGGCGGCGGCCGGGCCAGCTCCGGGCCGGTGGTCGGTGGACCGTGACGACCGGGTCGGGGCGCGACCCGAGGCGCGGGAAGCCACGCAGGTCGGCGGCGGCCGGGGCGGCCGGCATCGGGCCCCCAGGAGGCCGGACCGTCGCCTCGCCGGCCGCTGAGGTGGGCAGCGCGCCGACGGGCGGCTGGCTACCGCCGTTCCGCGTGGTGGGGACACGTCAGTCCGCGTCGGGTTGGCCTCGTCTACCTGCCACGACGTGACCGTCCGCGTCGGCTCGGCTGGCCTCCGTGATGCTGACAGCGGGCTGGGGGAGGGCGCAGTCACGGTGGAAGCAGACAAAGGCTATTTTCAGAGAAATTCTGATGGCGCCACCCGGGCCGGGAGACGACCTCTACCGTCGACGTGGCGGACGGCATCGCGCTCCCAAGGGGTCGCTCGCGCCGCCGGCTCGCCTCGACGGCGCCGCGCCGGCCGTTGATGCGCCGCGCCGGCCCACCCGCAGCGCTGACCGCCGTTGGCCGGTCCGGGCGGCACCTCGGTGCCGGAAAGTTGGGCCGTCCGGCGCGCCGCGTGAGGCTTTCGGGCAGCTACCAGGCCTGACGACATCGTTCGGGTACCTTCTGGTCGCCCTCCGTCGCGATGGTGGGGCTTTGGGCCGGGCGTGACGTCGTATTGTGCTGGGCAGAGCGGCCTGTTTCCGGCTGTCCAGATCCGGCCGGGCCAGCGCCGTCCGGGCTGCTGTCGTCCGGCGCGCCGGCCACGATGGGGTGAAGGTGGTGGAACGGTGACCAGCGAGGCCGGGCAGCCCGGGCCACCCGTCCCCGCGGCGGTCGCGGCCCAGGCCTCCACCGGTGGGCGCCTCGCGGGCGGGACGCAGCCAGCGGCGGCGCCGGTCGGCTCCGGCGGCCCGGCCCCGCCTCGCGCGACGGCATCGGACCCCGCCACCGCGGCGGTCTGGGTGCCTGCCCGGCAGCGGCCGGGCGCCGGCGGGCGCACCGCCGCCGGACCGGGGTTCGAGGAGCGGGTCGAGCGGATGCTCCACCAGCTCGGCGACCGGGTCGGTGACGCCCTCGCCGCGCACGACCGGATGCGTGGCCTCGCGGACGCGCTCGCGGCCGTCGCCCAGGAGTCGAGCCTCGGGGCGACGCTGCGGTGCGCGGCCGAGTCGGCCTGCCGGCTCGCCGACGCCCAGTTCGGCGCGATCGGCGTGCTCGCGCCCGACGGCCGGGTCCGCGACCTGGTGGCGGTCGGGCTCGACGCGGCCGCGCTGGCCCGGGCCGGGCGGCTGCCGCGTGGCCGCGGGCCGCTCGGCGCCGCGTTGCGCGAGTCCTGGTCCGGGTGCGACGGAGAGGCGGCTGGTGCGTCGCGGACCGGCGCCTTCCCGCCGGGGCATCCGGCGTTCGGCGCGTTCCTCAGCGTGCCGGTCACGATCCGCGGGACGGCCCTCGGCGATCTCTACCTCGGCGGCAGACGCGGCGGCGGCCCGTTCACCAGCCAGGACGAGGACCTGGTGATGGCGTTCGCGGCGGCGGTCGGCATCGCGATCGAGAACTCGCGGCTGCGCGACGAGGCCCGCCGCCAGCAGGCCTGGCACGCGGCCAGCGGCGAGATCACCGCGGCGCTCGTGGCGGTGCCCGAGCCGTGGGCCGCGCTGGACCTGGTGGCGAGCCGGGCCCGGCAGGCCACCGCGGCCTGCCTGGCCGCGATCGTCATCCCCGACCCGGCGGCCGGGGTGGTCGTCACGAACGCGGACGGCTCGGGGGCCGACCGGCTGTGCGGGCGCAACCTGCCGGTCGAGCGCAGCCCGCTCGTCGAGGCGATGCGGGTCGGGCGGGCGCGGGTGGTCACCGGGGCCGAGCTGGTCGACCTGATCGGGCCGGCGGCGGCGGAACTGGCGCTCGCGTGCGTGATGGTGGTGCCGATGGTCGCCGCTGGCCGCGCGGTCGGCGGGCTGCTGCTCGCGACGCCCGGCGGCGGTGACGACTACGCCCCCGAGCCGGTGGCTGACGGGCCGGGCCGGGCCGGGGGCGTCACCCCGTTCGGCGAGCTGGACCTGCGGATGGCGACGGCGTTCGCCGGTCAGGCGGCGCTCACGCTGGAGCTCAACCGGCTGCAGCGTGACCGGGAGCGGCTCGCGGTGTTCGAGGACCGGGACCGGATCGCGCGCGACCTGCACGACGTGGTGATCCAGCGGCTGTTCGCCACCGGTCTGCAGCTGCAGGGGATGACCCGGTCGATGCCGGCTGCCATGGCGGGCCGGGTCGAGGAGGTGGTCGGCGAGCTCGACCAGACGATCACCGAGCTACGGCACACGATCTTCTCGTTGAGCTCACCGACGCCGGACGGCGCGGCGCTGCGGGCCGAGATCGAACGGATCGCCGGTCAGGCGGAGCACTCCGTCGGCCTGCGCCCGGCGGTGCGGATCGAGGGGCACGCCGAGCGGGTACCGGTGGTGGTCCACCCGCACCTGCTGGCGGCACTACGAGAGGCGCTGTCGAACATCGCCCGGCATTCGCGGGCCACCCGGGTGCAGGTGCTGGTCCGCGCGACCGACGACGACGTCCTGGTCGAGGTGCACGATGACGGCGTCGGCCCGGGCGGGGCCAGCGTCACCAGTGGCCTGGCGAACCTGCGCCGGCGGGCGCAGGACCTTGGCGGGCACATGGAGTTCGGCCCGGGACCCGGCGGGGTCGGTACCCGGGTCCGCTGGCAGGTGCCCACCGCCGCGCGGCCGGCGCCGGCCGACTGGGCGACCAGCCCGACGCCGCCGCCCGGGCTGCCGCGCCCCTGAACGGGGCCCGCGGTCAGCCGCGGCTGACCGAGCGAGGGCCGGCCGGTCAGGTACCGAGCTTCGTGGCGAAGACCGCCGCCTGTGTCCGGCTTTCCAGACCCAGCTTCGACAGCATGCTGGAGACGTAGTTCTTGACGGTCTTCTCGGCCAGGTACATCCGGTTCGCGATCTGCCGGTTGGTGAGGCCCTCGGCGATCAGCGCGAGGATGCGCCGCTCCTGGTCGGTGAGCCCGGCGAGCCGCTCGTCCTCGGCCGGGCCCTGCCGCAAGCGGAAGAGCACCCGCGGGGTGACCTCCGGGTCGAGCAGGGACTGGCCGGCGGCGACCCGGCGGACGGCGTCCACGAGGGCGGCACCACGGATCTGCTTGAGCACGTAGCCGGCGGCCCCGGCCATGATCGCGGTGAACAGCGCGTCCTCGTCGTCGAACGAGGTGAGGATCAGGCAGGCGATGCCGGAGTCGTTCGAGCGGACCTGGCGGCAGACCTCGATGCCGCTGCCGGCCTGCAGCCGGGCGTCCAGCACGGCGACGTCCGGGCGCAGCGTCATGATCCGCTCAAGCGCCTCGTCGGCTCGGCCGGCCTCCCCGACGATCTCGATGTCGGGCTCCTCGGAAAGGAGGTCACGCAGCCCGCGGCGAACGACCTCGTGGTCGTCGAGCAGGAAAATGCGGATCGTGCGGCCGGGGGGCGGCGCGGGCTGGCCGGCCGCCACCGACGGCGAAGCCGCGAGACCAGGCGACATGCCCGCGGTCGTCCGGGCGTTCCCCGCCGCGGGAATGTCCGCTGATACCTCTGACACCGTTGACCCCGCCAGACCCGCAGTCGTTGAAGACTGTCCGAATGTCACCTGATGCAACGAGAGTATAACGCGGCCGTTCCGGGTCCCAGAGTTGTCCGATGATCAAAGCGATCCGACTGCGGCGCGCTAGGGCCGGAAGGAACGGTAATTCGTCCCGAGTGATTGGATGAACTCGCTGGGCGACATCTGCCCTGTTCGCGCGGCTATCAGGCGTCAGTTTGACGCTGTTTGTGCGCACCAGGACCGCGACTGTCGCGCTGCGCCGTGGGTCAGCGCCTTTCCGGTGTTCTTCCGGTGGGCTGGCGTCCGCCCGATGGTGTTGTGTCGACGCTCGGCAGCCCATTGAGGGACACGTCGTCCGGGCGCGTCTAGGCGGGCCTACCGGACATTTCGGACCGGCCGACCGCGACCGCGCCCGGCGTCGCCGGGCCGGCGGGACCTTCCGGCCCCACCCGGGCGCCGAGCACGGCCCGCTGCCCGCCGAGCGCCGCCAGGCCGACCAGGACGCCCGCGCCGGCCGCCACCGCCCAGCCGGACCGGGCGCCGAACCGGTCGATCGTCGCGCCGGCCAGCGGCGCCCCGGCCGAGATGCCGGCGACGAGCGCCACCTGCAGCCAGGCGAAGCCCTCCGTGCGAGCGGCGGCGGGCACCAGCCGCTCCATGACCGTGTTCGCGCCGGCCATCGAGGGCGCGACCGTCGCCCCGGTGAGCACCACCAGCGGGATCAGCAGCGGCACGTTCGGCGCGGCCCACGGCAGCCACAGCGCGAACGCCATACACCCGCAGGCGACCAGGAACCGGCGCGCGAACGCGTCGCCGGCGGGCCGCGCGCCCCAGAACAGCCCGCTGGTCGCCGAACCGAGGGCGAACAGTGCGAGCAGTACGCCGGAGAACGCGCCGAGCCCGTGCTGGCGGCCGAACGCGACGGTCGTGACGTCGGTCGCGCCGAACGACACGCCGACCGCCACCAGCACCAGCAGCAGCGCGCGCAGCGCCGGGTCGCGGAACACCCGGGGCCGCTCGACGGCGCCGGCGTCGGGCCGCGGCCCCGGGTCGGTCCCGCGCTGGGCCGCCAGGGCCAGCGTCCCGACCGTCAGCAGGACACCGGCGGCGATCAGGCCGGCCCCCGGCGCGACCGCGGTCGCGAGCACGGTCGCCAGCACCGGGCCGGTGATGAAGATGACCTCGTCGACGGCGGCCTCCAGCGAGAACGCCGCGCCGAGCAGGTCGCCGTCCGTCAGGCAGGCGCTCCACCTGGCCCTGGAGCAGCTGCCGGTCGGCGGGAACACCCCTCCCATGATCACGGCGAAGAGGTACCAGAGCGGCCGGGGCGCCCCGGCGCTGACGGTCACCAGCAGGCCGAGCAGCCCGACGAGATGGCCGAGCAGGCACAGCACGAGGACCCTCGCCTGACCGAACCTGTCCAGCGCCCGGCCGATCCGGGCGGCGCTGAGCGCCTCGCCGAGGGTCGCCGCGGTCACGACGGTGCCGCCGACACCGTAGGAGCCGGTCGCCTCCTGGATGTAGAGGACGGTTCCGATGCCGAGCATCGAGATCGGGATCCGGCCGACGAACGCGGCGAGGACGAAGCGCGCGGAGCCCTGGGTCGTGAGCGCCCGCCGGTAGACAGAGGCCATGGCCGGTCTTACCCTGCCTGACCTGCTGTCCCGGATCCACCGGATTACCGGCGACCCGCCTCACAGCACCCCGCCCCGCGCCAGCGCCGCCATCCGGGCGGGAACCGGGCCCCTACCGCACCCGCGGCCGGCGCCGCCAACCCGGCCAAGATCCTGGCCACTGCTCCAGACCGCGAACGATCTCCGCGTCCACCGCCGACAGGCGCAGGGCGGGCGCTCAGCGCCCGACGGTTCGGTGCCCTTAAGGCCCCGAATCCTAGCGGTCCGGACCCCAACGGGTGCCGCGGACCCAGCGGCTGCGTGGCGCATGCCGGCGCGGGTCCGGGCCGGCGGCGCGCAGCCTGCGGACGAACGGCAGCGCCACCAGGGCGCCGAACACGAACCCGACGACGTGTGCCCCGTAGGCGACCGCGCCGCCGGAGGACACCCCGATGCCGGCGAAGTACAGATACTGCAGGACGAACCAGAACCCCAGCACCAGCCAGGCCGGCAGCCAGAACGGGATGAAGAAAAGGATCGGCACGACGCCGATGACCCGGGCCCGCGGGAATACCACCAGGTAGGCGCCGAGAACGCCGGCGATTGCGCCCGACGCGCCGATCAGGGTGTTGCGCGAGTCCGGCTGGGCGAACGAGAAGCCATAGGCGGCGACGAACCCGCAGGCGACGTAGAAGAACAGAAAGCGCAGCCGGCCCATCCGGTCCTCGACGTTGTTCCCGAAGACGCCCAGGAAGAGCATGTTGCCAAGCAGGTGCACCCAGCTTCCGTGCAGGAACATCGAGGTCAGCACGGACAGCACCGGGTTCTTGTGGAACGGCGGCGGTGAGCTCACCTCGCAGCCGGTCGTGCCGTCCGGGTTGAGCCCGATCCTCCCGGTGTCGGCGACCGGCAGCTGCTTGTCGGCCATCAGCTCCTTCGGGATGGCCCCCCATTCCTCGAAGAAGCGCCGCTGTTCGCAGACGTTCGGGCTGGTGCCGCGGTGCAGGCCCATCACAGCCGTCGACACCGGGGTGAACAGCACGAACACGAGGACGTTCACCGCGATGAGCAGCCAGGTCATGACCGGCCGGCGTTTCAGCGGATTGATGTCGTGGATGGGGATGACCACGCCCGCCATCCTGCCGAACCCGGCTGACGCGGGCGCCCGCGGGTCCGTCGCCCCAACGGTCCCCGCCGTCGGGAACTACGGTCGCCGGCCTGCGGCCCTCCGGCCCGCGCGGGCCGGAGGGCCGCAGGCCGGGCGGGGGAGCGCCGGCCGAGCGTGACGTCCGGCCTGGCTGACGTGGGCGGCGAGCGGACAGGAGCGGTGACCGGGGCGATCGGCCGGCCGATCGCGACGGTGGTCCCCGTCACGTGCCCGGCGGGAAGCCGCGACGCCGGCGGGGGCATTGTCACTCCCGTGCGCCCTGTGACTCGCCGTCGCCGGCCGGCCCACCCGTGACCCCGGCACCCGGCGGGGTGCCCGCCCCCGCGGGCCGGGGTGTGCTGCGCGGCGGGGCCGCGCTGGCGGCGGCCGCGTACGCGTTCGTCGTGACCATGGCCGGCACGACGCTGCCCACGCCGCTGTACCCCCATTACCGGGCCGAGTTCGGCTTCTCCCAGCTGATGGTCACGGTGATCTTCGCGACGTACGCGGTCGGGGTGATCGCGGCGCTGCTGCTGTTCGGCCGGCTGTCGGACCGGATCGGCCGGCGAGCCACCCTGCTGCCGGGACTGGCCGTGTCCGCGGCGAGCGCCGTGGTGTTCCTGCTCGCGGGTGGCCTGCCGGCGCTGCTCGTCGGGCGGCTGCTGTCCGGCCTGTCCGCCGGCATGTTCACCGGCACCGCGACGGCCGCGATCGTCGACCTCGCGCGGCCGGGCCGGGCCGGGCGCGCCGCGTTGCTCGCGACGGTGGCGAACATGGGCGGTCTGGGCTGCGGCCCGGTGATCGCGGGCCTGGTCGCCCAGTTCGGCCCGGACCCGCTGCGGTGGACGTTCGTCGTCGACCTGGCGCTGCTGGTGCCGGCCGCGCTGGCCGTGTTGCTGCTGCCGGAGACGGTGTCGCCGGCGGCCCGGGCCGCGAACCGGGCCGGCGGCGGCCGGCTGGTCTCCCGGCCGCGGGTGCCGGCCGCGGCGCGGGTGGTCTTCGTGCGGGCCGCGCTCGCGGGGTTCGCCGGTTTCGCGGTGCTCGGCATGTTCACCGCGGTGTCCCCGGCGTTCCTCGGGCAGGTGCTCCACCAGCATGACCCGCTGGTCACCGGGCTGGTGGTGGCCGCGGTGTTCGCCGCGTCGGCGGCCGGCCAGGTGCTGGCCCGCCGGACCGGGCCGGCGGCCGGGCTGTGGCTCGGCTGCGGCACGCTGCTCGTCGGGCTCGCCGCCGTCGCGCTCGCGCTGGTGTTCGCCTCGCTGCCGCTGCTGGTCATCGGCGGGGTGGTGACCGGGGCCGGCCAGGGGCTCAGCTTCGCCGCGGGGCTCGGCGCGCTGCTGACGGCCGCGCCGCCGGCGGCGCGCGGCGAGACGTCGTCGGCGTTCTTCGTGGTGGCCTATGTCGCCATCTCGGTGCCCGTGGTCGGCATCGGTGTGCTGGCCGAGCTGACCGCGCTGCGGACCGCCGGACTGGTGTTCATCGTGGTCGTCGCGGCCCTGGTCGTGATGGTTCTCGCGCTGCTGCGCCGCGGCGACACCCAGGCCGCGTAGGCCCCCGGCACCCCCGCGACGGTGGCGGCCCAGCCCCGGCCGCCGGCCCGGCCTGGCCCACAGGTCATGCACGGGGATCGGGCAGAGTGGGGCAGGTGGAGCTGCTGAACACCCCGACGGTGAGTGACCCGGATCGCGGTGGCCCCGACCCGCGTGGCGGTGCAGCGGCGCGGCTGGTGGCGCGGGACCGGGCGGTCGTCTGGCACCCGTACGCGACCGCCGGAGCCGCCGCGGGCGGCCCGCTGTTCGCGGTCGCGTCGGCGTCCGGGGTGCGTCTCCAGCTGACCGACGGGCGCGAGCTGATCGACGGGATGTCGTCGTGGTGGGCCGCGATCCACGGCTACCGCCACCCGGTGCTCGACGCCGCGGCGCACGCGCAGCTCGACACGATGGCGCACGTCATGTTCGGCGGGCTCACCCACGAGCCAGCGGTCCGGCTTGCCGAGACGCTGGTCGCGATCACCCCGGCGCCGCTGTCGAAGGTGTTCCTGTGTGACTCGGGGTCGGTCTCCGTCGAGGTCGCGATCAAGATGGCGCTGCAGTACTGGCTCGGCCGGGGCCGGCCCCGGCGCACCCGGCTGCTGACCGTGCGGCGCGGCTACCACGGCGACACCTCCGGCGCGATGGCCGTCTGCGACCCGGACGGCGGCATGCACCACCTGTTCGCCGGCCTGCTCTCGCGCCACCTGTTCGCGCCGGCGCCGGCCTGCGCGTTCGACGAGCCCTGCACCGACGCGCACGTCGCGCCGTTCGCCGCGCTGCTCGCCGCCCACGCCGACGAGACGGCCGCCGTCATCCTCGAGCCCGTGCTGCAGGGCGCGGGCGCGATGCGGGGCTACCACCCGGGCTTCCTGACCCGGGTCCGTGAGCTGTGCGACGAGCACGGCGTGCTCCTGATCGCCGACGAGATCGCCACCGGGTTCGGCCGGACCGGCGAGCTGTTCGGCTGCGACCACGCGGGTGTCAGCCCGGACATCATGTGCGTCGGCAAGGCGCTGACCGGCGGCTACCTGACCATGGCGGCGACGCTGTGCACCGACGAGGTCGCCGACGGGGTCTGCGCCTCGGAGGCGGGGGCGTTCATGCACGGCCCGACGTTCATGGCCAACCCGCTGGCGGCAGCGATCGCCACCGCGAACCTCGAGGTGCTGCTCGGCTCGCCGTGGCGCGAGACCGTCCGACGGATCGAGGCCGAGCTCGCCGCCGGTCTCGCTCCCGCCGCCGCGCTGCCGTGCGTCGCCGACGTGCGCACGCTGGGAGCCGTCGGCGTCATCGAGACCCGCGAACCGGTCGACATGGCCGTCATCCAGCCCCGGCTCGTAGAGCTGGGCGTCTGGGTCCGCCCCTTCGGGCGCCTCGTCTACACGATGCCCCCCTTCATCACCGGTACGGCGGACGTCGCCACGCTCACCTCGGCGATGGTCGAGGCCGTCGCCACGGCGTCACGCTGAGGGACCTGTCGGGGATCGGCCCGACACCCAACAAGATAGTCAACAGTGTTGATGGCCTCCGCGCGGCGTATCGTGATCTTGGTGGAGGGCTGGGCGCCGGGTGGACAGCCGTGGATGGGCTGTGATCTGCTGGTGAAGACCACTGTGTTCCTAGGGTCGCCGCGGCGGGGGATGGGTGCCGTTGGAGGCTGGTAGGGGAGTGGCTTGTTCGCGCAGGTCAGCGCTTGTATCTGGTGTCCAGATGATCGCTGTGCGTAAACATTCTCCAGCGGGTCGCTACCTAAGGCAACAGATTTCCGGCTTCTGTGAAGTGGTTGCCGATACCGGCCCATGCTTCGTACTCTTTGTTCTCAGCAGAGCACAGGGAGTAGCACAACCCCCAGGGGGGCGATGAACCGGCGATATCCCGCCCTGGATCTGGACGAGGAAGGCCGATGCCCCGTGGCCACAGCGACCGACGGTCCGTCCTCTCGCGACGGCAGTGAGGCTCCCGGCCCGGCCCGGCCCGGCGTGGGCGGTGCGCCGCGAGCCGCCGGCGGCGGCGACCCCGTCGGCCTGCGTCCTTCTGGCGGGCTTGGCGACAGCTGCCCCACCGGCGCGCCGCTGGGAGCCGCCGCGCGCGCCTGGTGGCGGCCGGCCGCGCCGCGTCTGCTGGCTCCCCGGGCCATGGCCGGACGGCCGGGCCGCTGGTTCGGCTTACCCTGGCGGCCCACCGGCGCCGGCCGGGCCGTGGTACCGCTGGCGGCGGACTGCGGGTGGGTCGTCGACACGCCAGCCGTCGGGCTCCCGGCGATCCCGGCCGGCCCCGAGCCCGCCCGCCCCGCGGCGGCCTGGCAGCATCCTGGCCCGGCTCGTCCGCCGGCCAGCGCCATCGTCGGCGCCTCGGCCCGACGGTTGCCCGCCCGAGCTGCGCCGGCGCCGCCCGGCCCGCCCGCGCAGCTCGGGATCGCCCTCACCACGACAGCGCCCGGCCCGGCTCCGGGGTCGCCGCCGCCGCGTGCCTCCCAGCCCGGCTGGCGCCTTGCGGGCCTGGGCGCGCTGTGGCTGGCGCTGGCGGCGGGCGGGCTGGCCGGGCTGACCTTTCGCCTGTCGGACGCGGCGACCTTCGCGACGCTGCTCACCTTCGCGGCGCTCGCGCTGCTGACCGCCCGCCCGCCCGGCGGGAGCGGTGCCCGCGACCATGGCCTGGTCGTCGTCTGGACGCTGCCGGTCGCCTTGCTACTGCCCCCGATCTACCCGCTGGTCGTGCACCTGCCGCTGAGCCTGCTGCGGGCGGGCTGGTGGGCCCGATGGGGCCAGTTCCCGGCGCCGCCCGGTCCCGACCGCGGCGCGGGGGAGCCGTGCCAGTGGCTGGGCGGCCCGCTGCGTCTGCCGGCCCGCCGTCGGGTGCAGGACGCGCTCGCCCTCGGCGCGGCCGGCGCGGCGGCCAGCTGGCTGCATGGCTACGTCGTTCCGCCACACGGCTCCTACAGCGCGCTCGACCTGACCGGCTCGCCCGCTCGGCTGGCCGGCCTCGCCGCGGCCGCGGCCGGGTTCGCGCTGGCCCGCGCCCTGCTGCTGCCTGGCTCGGCCTGGCACTGGTGGCCGCGTGGCGAACGGGCGCGGACGACGGCGCCCGGGGGAGTTCTCCCGTCGGCCGGTGCGGCGCTGGGCGTCACCGAGCTGTGCGGCGCCGTCGCGGTGGCGGCGCTGTGGGCGACGAACCCGCTGCTCATGCTGGCCGCCGCCCCGCCGGCGCTGCTGCTGGCCCGGAGCCTGCCGCCCGACGAGCTGCTCGCCGCCGCGCGCACGGATCCCAAGACAGGTCTCGCCAACGTCACCTGGTGGCGACAGGTCGCCGACGCCGAGCTGATCCGCGCGCGTCGCGCCGGCCGGCCGCTTTCGGTGCTGCTCGTCGACATCGACCACTTCAAACAGGTCAACGACCGGCATGGCCACCTGTTCGGCGACACCGTGCTGGTCGCGGTCGCCGAGGCGCTGCGGGCGGCGACCCGGCCGTGGGATTTGGTCGGCCGGTTCGGTGGCGAGGAGTTCGTCGTCCTGCTCGCCGAGGTCGACCTGGTGACGGCCGCGGAGATCGCCGAGCGGATTCGGCGGCAGGTGGCGGCGGCCCGCTGCCCGCTGGACCTGACGGCGCTCGACGGCGACGCGGTCAGCGTCACCGTGTCTGTCGGCGCGGCGGTCTGCGAGCACTCCGCCGGCCTGGCCGAGGCGCTCGAGGCGGCCGACGCGGCGCTCTACCGGGCGAAGGCCGCCGGCCGCAACCGGATTCGCGTCGCGGACACGGCGGTGCCCGTCGAGACCGGTGACCACGCCGGCGAGGTGGCCCCCCCACCTTTGCCCGTCCAGACGGCGCAGCCCGACTGACCGCCGTCTCGCCCGCCCGCTGGCGGCCGTCGCGGGCGGGCGAGGTGCTGCGACCCTCAGCGGGCGCGGTGGGCGGCCTGGATGGTGTTGCGTAGCAGCAGCATGGTCGTGACCGGCCCGACGCCGCCGGGCACCGGGGTGAGGGCGCCGGCGACGTCCGCGATCGCGTCCGCGTCGACGTCGCCGGCCAGTCCGCCGTCGGTGACGTTGGTGCCGACGTCGATGACGGCCGCTCCCGGACGCACGAACCCGGCGCCGACCAGCCTCGGCCGGCCTACGGCGGCGATCACGATGTCGGCCTCATGCGCGACCGTCGCCAGGTCCCGTGTGCGCGAGTGGCAGATGGTCACGGTGGCGTCCTCGGCCAGCAGCAGCAGCGCCACCGGCTTCCCGACCACCGGGCTGCGGCCGATCACGCAGGCCCGCGCGCCGGCCATCGGGACGTCGCCACGACGCAGGATCTCGACCACGGCCTCGGCGGTCGCCGGGGCGAACGCCGGCAGGCCCAGCGCCAGCCGGCCGAGGCTGGTGGGGTTCATCCCGTCGACGTCCTTCGCCGCCGGGATGCGCGCGCCGACCTCGTCCGCCGTCATCCCGGCCGGAAGGGGCGTCTGCGCGAGGATCCCGTGGACGGCAGGGTCGGCGGCCAGCCGGCCGAGGGTGTCCGTCAGCTCGTCGGGTTTGCCGGACAGCTGGTGGCGCTGACAGGCGACCCCGACCCGCCCGGCGGTCTGCTCGATCACCCGGGCGAAGGACAGCGCGGCCCGGTCGTCGCCCGGCAGCACCACGGCCAGGGTTGGCGTGACACCCGCCTCGGCGAGTACGGCCACCTCGTCCAGGACATGCCGGCCGATCTCGGCGGCCATCGCCCGTCCGTCCAGAAGCCTCATCGTTGTATCCGTTCCCTGGTTGTCTGCGCGTCCCCGTCGCCTGAGAGCCCTTCGTGCGGAACCCGTTCGCCGGCACGGTAACAATCGGGACGCCGATCTTCCGGGACGAGGCGTGGACGTCGTGGATCGCGTGGCCGCCGTGGGATCGCCCCTCAGGGCACCTGGTCTGGCCGGGGCACCTGCTCGGCGAGCCGCGGCGGGGCCTGTAGGCAGTACGAATCGGTCAGCAGCTCGGCGAGCTCGTCCCAGTCTGTGTCGTCGGCCTGGACCAGGCCGACGACGTTCTCCCCCCAGCCCGCCCTGAAGTACGGCGGGCCGAGCCGCCCGCACGCCCCCCCCCCCGCCCCCCTGGAAGGCGGGGGGGCGGAGCCGCTCGAACGCCATCAGCTCGGACGGCTCGGCGCGGAAGGTGATCCTGAACAGCTGGTCCTCGCCGCCGAACACGTGCGCGACCGTCGCCGCGCCGACCCGCCAGCGCACGCCCGCCCACGCCTCCTCCTCGTGACAGTCGGGGAAGCGGCCCAGCAGTGCGCCAAGGCGACTGACGATCTCGGCCGGCACGGGCGGACGCTCTGGCATGGCCCGAAATCTGCCACACGGCACCGACAGTCTGGCTCTGTGCCGGACGAGCTCCGTGCCGCCCGCCGCCCGCCGGAAGCGGTCCTCGCCGCTGGTCTCGCTCCTGAGGCCACCGCCCGACACGGCCACCTCATGGCCCACAAGATAGTCAACGCCGTTGACGTGCGCCCAGCTCCGCTATTGATCTTGTTGGGAATTTCCCCCAAAAGGCCCCTACGGGGCTCATGACAACCAACAAGCAGGGGCCAAGAGGCTGGCGCCGCCCGACTCGCGACGGCCGCGGCGCCAGCCCCCGCCCGTCCCAACCAGACTGCGGCGGGACGGATCAGCCGGCCCCGGCGGGTCGCGGGGCGTCGTCCTCCCGGCTGAGAGCGCGGGACCGGAGGCGGTCCGCGGCGCCAGGCCCCGGCTCGTCTGGTCCGGTGTCCTCGCCCAGGTCCAGCTCGTCCTCGTCGAGGTCGGTGAAGGGATCGAGCGGGTAGTGCAGGACCGGCTGGGCGTCGTGTGGCAGGACCCAGCCGGGCTCCCAGGGCAGGTGGCCCGCGGGGTCGCACCAGACGACCTGGAGTGCCTCGACGGGCGGGCCGTCGGTTGGCTGGTAGCGGCGGTTCGCGGCGACGAGGAGTCCCGCGCTGTTGTCGGGGTCGACGTCGAGCAGCGCGAGGCGTGGCCAGCCGGGGAAGTCGGGGCACTGCTGGCGGCTGCCGAGGCGTTGGCCGTCACGGACGTGGTCGCACAGGACGTTCAGGATCCGCGCGGCTACGTGGGGCCGCAGTCCCGTGATGACCAGCTCGGGGTGCCGGTCGTACGCCGTGAGACCGACGGTGTGGGCGAGTCGCGGCCGGCCGTGGCAGGCGGGGACGGCCTGCAGCGCCCAGCCGTGGGTGGCGATGGCCTCGTCGACGAGCGCCTCGAACCGGGCCTCGAACTGGTCGCACAGCTCGTCGAGGAGCCGCTCGGGGTCGACGAGTTGCGCGGGGCGGGCGGCGCGGCCAGCCGGGTACCGGTCGGGGCTGGGAAAGGTCGTCGTCGGTCGAGGGTGCGGCCGGGGGCCAGGGTCGCGGGTCGTGGTCATGGCGTCTCCTGCTGTCGGCGGGAACGCCCCCAGGTGGCGCCGGCGGGCCGGCAGCGGTTCGGCTGCGGCTGCCCGTCGGCTGTCTGGCTGTCGGTGGTGTGCCGTGGTCCTCCGGTGGGTCACCGTAGTCGCTGGTGGCGGGGCTGGGGTGCCGGCTGTGGATACCGGTGCGCGAGCCACAGCGGCCGTCGCCGCGAGGCCCGGGCTGGGGTCCCGGCGAGGCGGCGGACGAGGCGGGCGGCGCGGGATCTCCGCCGCCCGCGGGTGAGGTGCGTTGCTGCTCGACGGGGCCTTGGCGCCCCGGCTCCCGGGGGTCCGTCCTACGCCGTGGTCGCGGGGACGGGCGACGCCGCGACCATGGCGTAGGACGCACGCCGCCAGGTGCTGGGTGATCTGCCCGGCCGCCGGCCCGCTGCTGACGCGCCGTCGCCAACGCTGCGGCTCCCGGGCGGTTGGTGCGCTGGTGCCCCTCCTTCCGGCCCTGGGGCAGCGGGCCGGAAGGGTCTCAGCCGTCCGTGTTGGGGCTGAGGTCGAGCGCGAGGCTGTTCATGCAGTAGCGCTGCCCGGTGGGCTGGGGACCGTCGGGGAAGACGTGGCCGAGGTGGGAGTCGCAGCGGCCGCAGCGGACCTCGGTGCGGACCATGCCGTGGGAGCTGTCATCGACGAACCGGACGGCGTCCGGGGTGATGGGCTCGTAGAAGCTGGGCCAGCCGGAGCCGGAGTCGTACTTGGTGTCGGAGGAGAACAGCGGGCTGCCGCAGGCGCCGCACTGGTAGGTGCCCGTCTCCTTGCTGTAGGTGTAGGCACCGGTGAAGGGCCGCTCGGTCGCGGCCTGGCGCAGGATCTGGTAGCGGGCCGGGTCGAGGACGGAGCGCCATTCGGCGTCGGTGCGGGTCACCTTGTCGGCCGTGGCCGGCTCTGCCGTCCGGGCGGTCGCCGGGGCCGCGGGGTCGAGGTGGTCGCTCATGGTGTTCCTCCGTTCGGCGGGGTGGATGGTGGCCGGGGCGCCGCCCAGGGCTGGGAAGCGGCGGGCTGGGGTCGAAGCCGATGTCGGCCGCCCGGCGCATGGGGTGTAGCGGTCGGGGTGCGGGTGGCATTCCCGCGGGCCGGCTGGGTGATGGCCTGGCCGGCTGGGTGGGGCTGTCAGGGCACGATGGGGGTGGCGTCGTCTGGGGCGGCGCCGGGTGTGGCGGGGTCGGAGAGGACGGGGAGCGCGGCCGCCGCGGCCGCGGCGCCGAGGAGGGCAGCGAGGGTTCCGGCGGCTGGGGAGAGGTCGCGCCGGGCGGTGGCGGTGGCGAGGACGGTCGCGTCGATGGCGTCGGCGATCAGGCCGGCCCAGACCCAGCTGCTGGTGGGCTGGCGGCGGCCGACGGCGTGCAGGAGGCCGGCGCCGAGGGCGAGGTCGCGGCCGCCGAGGAGGCGGGCGGTCCAGGCGGTGCGTTCGGCGGTGACGCGGTCGACGCCGGTGGCGCGCAGGGCGGTGACGGGGTGTGCGAGGGCGGCGACGCCGAGGCCGCATCGGGCCAGGGCGAACAGGCCCAGATAGGGCCGGGTGCCGACACGCTGGGCGACGACTGACATCGGCTGGACACGCGGTATGGCCACGGTCTCGTTACCGACCCTTCCGTTGTGGGAACGTCTCGACTGGCCGGGTCGTTCAAACTGCTGAGACACGGGTATTCGACAACGCTCGGAGGGGTTTCTATGGGCGAACGCGTTCTGCGGGGCAGCCGTCTCGGCGCGGTGTCCTACGAGACCGACCGCAGCACGGAGCTTGCGCCGCGGCAGACCGCGTCGTACGACTGTCCGAACGGTCACCAGTTCACCATGCCATTCGCGGCTGAGGCTGAGGTCCCCTCGGTCTGGGAGTGCCGGGTGTGTGGTGAGGCCTCGGTGATCGTGGACGGGGAGCGGCCGGAGCCGAAGAAGGCGAAGCCGCCGCGTACGCACTGGGACATGTTGATGGAGCGCCGGACGACCGCGGACCTAGAAGAGGTTCTGGCGGAGCGGCTGGCCGTGCTGCGTGGCGAGGACCGTCAGGCTAGTTGAGTCTCGGCGGTTCGCTGCTTGGGGGCGGGCTGCTGGGTGGAAAGTACGAAAAGGGAGCGTGGCGGCGGCCACGCTCCCTTTTCGTGTGGATTCCTGGCCCCGACGGCTGTGGAAGTAGTCCCTCCCGGCGGCCGTGGTGCGGCCGACCGGGAGGGCCGTGATCGCGGGCATGCCTGTGGTGGCACGGAGGCCGGCCAGGCCGGTAGTGGCGTCAGCTGTCGCCCGTGGCGCTCTGCTGGACGGGGGCATCGATGGTGGTGGCTCCGTTGGGGCTGGTGCCGTTGGCGGCCGTTGTGGGCAGTGGCGAGCCGCCGCCTGGCGTGGCCTTGGTCACCTGGGTCGCGGGAGTCGCGAGCGCGGGCTCCGGGGTGGGCGACGGTACCTTCACCGATGGTGACGGCGTGGGGCGGATGGTTCCCGGTCCGCGGCGGCCGGAGGCGACGGCCCACAGGGCGGTGCGCCAGAAGGCCTCGATGATGATGGACCGGCTCATCTTGGAGGCGCCGCGTTCGCGTTCGACGAAGGTGATGGGCACCTCGGCGACCTCGAAGCCCTGGCGCCAGGCGGTCCAGGCGAGGTCGACCTGGAAGCAGTAGCCCTGGGACTGGATCTGGTTCAGGTCGCGGGCGCGCAGTACGTCGGCGTGGTAGGCGCGGTAGCCGGCGGTGGCGTCGCGCAGCGGGATGCCGAGGGCGGCACGGACGTACAGGTTCGCGCCGCGGGACAGTACGAGGCGGCGGCGCGGCCAGTTGCGGACCTTGCCGCCGGGGACCCAGCGGGAGCCGATGACCAGGTCGGCGGTGGCGAGCCGGGCGAGCAGCCGGGGCAGCTCCTCGGGCTGGTGGGAGCCGTCGGCGTCCATCTCGACGACGACGTCGTAGCCGTGGCGCAGCGCCCAGGAGAAGCCGGCGATGTAGGCGGAGCCGAGGCCGGACTTGCCGGCGCGGTTCAGGACGTGGATCTGGGGGTCCTCGCGGGCTAGCTCGTCGGCGATCTGGCCGGTGCCGTCGGGGCTGTTGTCGTCGATGACGAGCAGGTCGACGGTGGGGTTGGCCTCGCGGAGCCTTTGTGCCGTACGGGCGAGGTTCTCCCGTTCGTTGTACGTCGGCACGCAGACAACTACCCGGTGGGCGTCCACGCCGTTCCTTTCCTGTCCGCGGCCGTCGGGCCGGTGGCCTGTCCACGGGTCGGCCAGTGCCCCGGGCGCGTCGTGCTGCGCCCAGGAGGCCTCCCGTGGGGTGCCGTCGTGGTCAGGGCCGGTGTGCCGCGGGCCGGTGGTGGAGGTAGCGGGCCGTGGGCGCCGGCGCCCGGTGGCGATCCCAGCAATAATGGCCGCCGCTCCGAGGGCGGTCGCGACCGCCTCCGGGATCGCGCCGACCCGGTCGGCGAGGGTGCGGGCGGTACGTAGTGGAAGTGCGGCGGAGAGTATGCCGGGCTGGTAGAGCCCGGTCTGTGCGAGGACCGTGCCGTCGGGGCTGATGATCGCGCTCTGGCCGCTGGTGGAGACCTGGATCGTGGCGCGGCCGTGCTCGACGGCGCGGATCCGGGTCATGGCCAGTTGTTGCTGGCTTTCGCCCTTGCGGCCGAAGGAGGCGTTGTTCGTCTGGACGACGAGGAGCCGAGCGCCCTGGTCGACGGAGGCGCGGACGTTGCCGTCGTAGGCGACCTCGAAGCAGATGACGTCGCCGATGACGGTGTGGCCGGCGGGCAGGACGGCGGGGCCGGTGCCGTGGACGAAGTCGTTGGGCATCTCGTCGGCGAACCGTTTGATCAGTTTCTGGAGGACCGGCCGGCCGGGGAGGTACTCGGCGAACGGTACGGGCCGGTGCTTGACGTACAGGTGGCCGCTGAAGCCGCCGGGGGTCCACAGGAGGCCGGCGTTGCGGACGTGGCCGCGGCCCGGGCCGTCGAGGACGGCGCCGACGAGGACGTCGGCGCCGACGGCTTGGGCGGCCTCGTCGAGGAGGCTCGCGGCGTCGGGGTTGACGAAGGGGTCGACGTCGGAGGAGTTCTCGGGCCAGACGACGAGGCCGGGGGCGGCGACGTTGCCGGCGCCGACCTGGGCGGCGAGCTTGAGGGTCTCGTCGACATGGTTGCTGGTGACCTGGAGGCGTTGGCCGAGGGCGTCGTAGCCGCCGGGTGCGTGGACGCCGCCCTGGATCGCGGCGACCTGCAGGGTGCCGTCCTGGGCGCCGGTGGGCAGGGGGACGGCGAGGCCGGCGGCGGCGAGGGCGAGGATGCCGACGGCGGGCAGGAGGGCGCCGAGGGCGAGCGGGCGGCCGGTGGGCCGGGCGGCGGGTGTGGGCTGGTCGGCCGGGACGGCGCCGGGGACGCCGAGGTGGCGGTTGAGCGCGCCGCGGCCGGCGGCGGCCAGGGTGGTGAGCGTCAGGGCCAGCAGGGCGCCGGTGGCGGCGACGGCGAAGGTGAGGGTCGGGGCGCCGGCGACCGCGGCCAGCGGCGTGTACGGGGTGTGGGGCTGGCTGAACGCGAGCCTGCCCCAGGGGAAGCCGCCGAACGGGGCGCGGCCGCGCAGGGCTTCCTGGCCGATCCAGACGCAGGCGACGGCGGCCCACGAGTACCAGGACTTCAGGCGCAGCGCGAGGGTTGTCGCGGGGCCGACGACCGCGAGGATGGCGGCTTCGCCGACGGCGAGGGCGATCAGGGCGTCGAGGCCGACGTAGTCGACGAACCGCAGCAGCGGTAGGAAGAACCCGAGGCCGAAGAGGAGGGCGAGGCCGTAGGCGGTGCGTAGGCGCCGGCCGCGGACGAGCAGGGTGAGGCCGGTGACGGCGACGGGGGCGAGTGGCCAGGCGCCGGCGGGTGGGAACGCGAGGCAGAGCAGGAGCCCGCTGCCGATGGCAGCCGCGGCGCGCAGCGTGGCGGCGGGCCGGGGTGGCCGCGGCCGGCGGCGGTGGGCGGGGGCTGGGACTGCGGGGTCCGGGCCGTCCGCCGGGCCGCCGGGGGTGGGCGGGGCGCCGGGCGCCGCGACGGCGGGGGTGGGGCCGGTGGGCGCGGGGGCTGGGGACGGCGGTGTCACGGTCCCAGTTTGCTAGAGCCGGGGCCGGCGGTGTGCCGGAGTGTCCGTCCTGTCCGCCCGGCCCCTTCACGGCGGGGGGCGAATGTGCCTGCGGCGCGGCGGCACCTGCACACGGGGTGGTCTTCATTACGGCCACGCGGCTGGTAGGCGAAGCGGCCAGGTCGCACTACGTAGCCGGCTGTCGCGGTAGGCGCGGGTCGCGCCGGTTCCTGTCGCGACGGCCTCGGGATGACGGCCCTTTCCCCCACCTTCAGCCAACAGGCCGGTGGGGGCGGCTATGGGGTGGTGGGGGTCTCGTGCAGGACCGTGCCCGCGAGGACGGTGCGCACGCAGGCCGGGCCGGGGCCGGTGAGGTCGGGCAGCGGGGCGTTCGTCGGTTGTCCGGTGAGGCCGGCGGGCAGGCGCCACACGGCGAAGGTCGCCGGCTGGTGGGCGGCGAGGGTGCCGTCGGTGGCGGCGCGGGCGGCGTGCCAGCCGCCGCGGGTGGCCGCGTCGAAGGCGGCCGCGAGGCCAAGGCGGGCGGCGGGGGTGTGGTGGCCGGTGGCGGCGCGGATGGCATCCCAGGGGGCGAGCGGGGTGACGGGGGCGTCGGAGGACAGGGCCAGGCCGACGCCTGCGGCGGCCAGGGCCGCGAACGGGTTCATCGCTTCGCTTCGGTCTGGACCGAGGCGTTGGGCGTACATGCCATGCCGGCCGCCCCAGAAGGCGTCGAACGCGGGCTGGACGACGGCGACGGCGCCGAAACGGGCGAGCGTGGCGAGCTGGTCGAGGTGGACGAGCTCGCAGTGCTCGATCCGGGGGCGTGCGGCGACGAGCCGTTCGAGGCTGGCGGTGTCGGCGGCGTCGGCCAGGCCGGCGATGACGGTGTCGACGGCGGCGTCGCCGATCGCGTGGAAGCCGGGCTGCCGGCCTGTCGCGACCGCGGCGAGCACGACGTCGCGTACGGCGGTGGCGTCGAGCATCGCCGCGGGCCGGTGGCCGGGCCGGTCGGCGTAGGGGGCGCGCAGCGCGGCAGTGTGGGAGCCGAGGGAGCCGTCAACGAACAGGTCCCCGCCGACGCCGACCGACCGCGTGCCGTCGGGGTCGAGGTCGGCGAGGTCGGCGAGGTCGGCCGGGTCACCGGCCCAGTACCCGGCGATCGTCGGCCCGGGCTCGGCGGCGGCGTGCGCGAGCAGGGCGGCGAGGTCGTCGGCGGAGGACACCTCGGGGCCGGCCATCTCGTGTAGCGCGACGATCCCGAGCCCGGCGGCGGTTGACCGCAGCCGCCGCCAGGCGTCCTCCCGCTGGCCGGGGGTGATCGTGTCGTAGGCGTGGACGCGGGCGGCGTGGTGGGCGTTGTCGCGGACGAGGCCGCCGCCGAGCCAGCCGTCCCGGCCGGGGGCACCGGACGCGGTGGCGAGGGGGCCGGAGACGACGGCGGTGTGGCCGTCGACGCGGGCGAGGTAGACCAGCCGGCCGGGGGCGGCGCGGTCGAGCTCGGCGGACGTCGGCGGGCGCCGCTGGGGCCAGCGGGTCTCGTCCCAGCCGGTGCCCAGCAGGGTCGTGCCGGCGGTGGCCCGGGCGGCGGCGCGGACCGCGTCGAGCGCGGCGGTCAGGGTTGCGGCGGCGGCGAGGTCGAGGCCGCCGAGCGTGAGTCCGGTCGCGGTGGCGTGCACGTGGGCGTCGACGAACGCGGGGGCGACGAGGGCACCGGCGAGCTCGACGACCTCGTCGGCGCCGCCGGGGGCGTCGGTGTCGGCGCCGAGCCAGGCGATGCGCGGGCCGGCGGTGAGCAGCGCGGTGGCGCCCGGGACGGCCGGGCTGTGGATGTGGCCGCCGCGGTAGAGGACGACGCGGGCCCGGTCGCGACCGGCCCGAGCCGGGTGGTCTGGGCGCGGGACGCGGTGCGCGTGGCTGCTCACCGCTGCGAGTCTGCCGAACGGGCTGGCCAGCCGGCCGGCGGCCTCAGCGGCGGTGGTGTGGCCTGGATCCGGATTGGCCGTCAGTACATCGTGCGCCGGAACTGGCGCGTCTGGACTGAGCACGGGTGCGGCGGGTTTACGAGGTGAGGAGGCGGGTGTGCGTGCGGATGGCGAACGGGCGTTCGAGGAGTTCATGGCCCGGACGGCGAAACGCCAGCTACTGAGCGCGGTCCTGCTGACCGGCGGCGACTGGGCGTCCGCCGAGGATCTCGTCCAGGGCGCGTTCGAACGCATGTACCTGCACTGGCGCCGGATTGAGGGGGCCGCGAGGAGGCGTACCTGCGCCGGACGCTGGTCAACGGCGCGACGAGCCGGTGGCGGCGGCTGCGAGTCCGGGTCAACGAGGTGCCGCTGCTCGTCGACGGCGAGTGGACCGTGGACGTCCCGGCGGACGGTGCCGACGCCGCCGACCGGCTGGTCCAGCGCGACGGCCTTGTCCGCGCGGACGCGACGGGCGTGATCCTGACCGTGGACCTTGCCGGGCCGAAGCCGCCCGACGTCGCCGTGGCGCACCGGATCGCCGACGGCATCGTGCTGGGGAAGATGCCGCGTTCGCAGGGTCGGGTGGGCTGCGGATGCTCGACGCCGTGGACGACCCCGCCGGGCGGGCCCGGCAGGCCGTGACGAAGTACCTGTCCGAAGACCCGAGGACCGGGGCCACGGTCCGGCTTGACAGCGTCGGTGACGTCGTCTTCCTCAGCCCCACCGAGGCCGGCAGCCAGGTGTAGATCTTCTACCCGGGCAAGCCTGGCCTGTTCGGCGGCGTCGGCGCCAACGTCCGCTTCACCCGCACCGCGGCTGGCTGGAAGCTCACCAGGCAGAGCTTCTGCATCGGCATGTACATCGAGTTCCCGGCTGCCCGACCACGCGACCTGGCGGGGCACTGCCGGGGGGCTGTCACAGGGCCGGGGAGCGGCCCTCGTAGGGGGTGGACAGGACGACGAGGGTGCGGGTGGAGACGTTCGCGGCGGCGCGGACCTGCTGCAGCAGCGTCTCCAGGTCGGCCGGTTCGGCGACGCGTGCCTTCAGCAGGTAGGACTCCTCGCCGGCGACCGAGTGGCAGGCCTCGATCGCGTCGAGGTGGGCGAGCCGGTCGGGCGCGTCGTCGGGCTGCGACGGGTCGATCGGTTTGATCGAGATGAAGGCGGTCAGCGGCAGGCCGACCTTCGTCGGGTCGACCTGGGCGCTGTAGGAGGTGATCACCCCGCGTTGCTCGAGCCGGCGGACCCTCTGGTGGACCGCGGAGACGGACAGGCCGGTAGCGCGGGCGAGGTCGGTGAAGCTCATCCGCCCGTCGGCGCATAGCAGCCGGACAATCTGCCGGTCGAGATCTTCGAGCACAGCCCGGAGATTATGGCCCGATCACCGATCGGTTCCGGGGTGATCGGCGCAGTTGTGCGCGGTACTGACCGTCGCGCCGGTCGCTATGCCCGACCGGCGCGGGAAGAGCCGCCTCTGTATCGCCCGAAGGGGCACTGTTGCCTGGCTGTGGGCCTGGGCGTGGGTGTCGGTGGCCGCTTCCTGCCGGCTTTGGGGGCCTGCGGCCCGTTGTTGTCAGCCCTACCGCGGCTGGCGGCCCGGGCCGGCGGCCAGGACTGCCGGTGGGCCGTGCCAGGCTGGGCGGGTGAGCGCAGGAACGAGTGAGCCCGTAGTCGCAGGATCCGTAGTCGCAGGGTCCGGGGCGGGCGGCGGGCTGATGCTGGTGGACACGCCGTCGCTGTATTTCCGGGCGTTCTACGGGGTGCCGAGGTCGGTGACGGCGCCGGACGGGATGCCGGTGAACGCCGTGCGCGGCCTGCTGGACGTGCTTGCCCGCCAGATCGCCGACCTGCGGCCGGCCCACCTGGTGTGCTGCTTCGACGGGGACTGGCGGCCGGCGTTCCGCGTCGAGCTGGTGGCGTCGTACAAGGCCCACCGGGTCGCCGACGTGGTCGACCGGGCGGCGGTACCGCCGTCCGTCCCGGTCTCGGCGGCGCCGCCACCCGAGACCGCTGGCGCGAAGCCCGCGGGCGGGGGCGCGGTGGCGGTCGAGGAGGTCCCGGACGAGCTGACGCCGCAGCTGCCGGTGATCGACGCGATGCTGGACGCGTTCGGGATCTGCCGCGTGGAGGCGGCCGGGTTCGAGGCCGACGACGTGATCGGCACGCTGGCGACCCGGTTCCCGCGCGGCGACGACGCCGGCTGGGGGGCCCGCGACCACGACGAGCCGGCCGCGGCCGGCGGGCCGCTGGCCGGGCCGGTGGAGATCCTGACCGGTGACCGGGACCTGTTCCAGCTGGTCCGCGACGACGTGCCGGTCCGGGTGCGGTACTCGGTGGAGAAGTTCGCGGTCATCGACGAGACGGCGGTCAGCGCCCGCTACGGCGTGCCCGGGCGGGCCTACGGCGACTTCGCGACGCTGCGCGGTGACCCGTCCGACGGGCTGCCTGGGGTGGCGGGCATCGGGGCGAAGACGGCGGCGGCGCTGCTGACCCGGTTCGGGTCGCTGACCGCCGCTGTCGCCGCGCTCGACGCCGGGCAGACCGACGGCTTCCCGGCCGGCGCGCGGCGCCGGCTGGAGGCGGCCCGGGACTACCTGGACCGGGCCGAGACGGTCGTGCGGGTGGTCCCCGACGTCCCGCTGCCGGCGCTGTCGACCCGGCTGCCCGCCGCCCCCGCGCACCCCGGCGAGGTGCTCGCCCTGGCGGAGAGGTTCGGCCTCGCCGGGGCCGCGACCCGGCTGACCCGCGCCCTGACGGCGGCGGCTGCCCGCCCGGCCTGACCGGCGAGCCGGACCCCCGCGGCCGGGCACCCGGGAGATGGCGGCGCCCGACGTCACCGAGGCCGGGAGATCTGGCCCACATCGGGACAAAGCTGGCCGGGCGGGCGCCGACGCCGTCGCCGGGCGAGGCGGGCCTCCCGGACGCCCGGGCGGCGACAGTACAGACTGCGGGTGCTGGGCTCGCCGGCGGCCAGTGCCTGGGCGCCGGACCGCGCCTGACCGGGGTCGCACCGGCCGGGCGCCGGGGGCGCCAGATGGCGGAGCCGGTAGTTTGACCAGTCATACTCCGGCCTGGGCAGTACGCGCGCGCGAACGATTCGGCCAGGACACCGATGTAAGTGTCCGGTCGTCGCCTACCGTTGCCCAGCGGATGTCGGTGGTGTAGTGGTCGCGGAGGTGGACGGGTGGGGCTGCGGGAGCGGCTCGCGGGCAGGCGCGTATTCCTGACCGGGGTGACGGGGTTCGTCGGTGAGGCGCTGCTGGAGCGCCTGCTGTCGGACTTCCCGGACACCCGGGTCGTCGCGCTGGTGCGTCCCCGCGGCGGGCAGGACGGAGTGGCGCGGCTGCGCCGCCAGTTGCGCAAGCCCGCGTTCGCGGCGCTGCGCATGACGCTCGGCGACGGCGCGGTGGACCAGCTCGCGGCGCGGGTCGAGGTGCTCGCTGGTGACCTGGCGTCGATGCCGGACCTGCCGTCCGATATCGACCTGGTGATCCACTGTGCGGGTGAGGTGTCGTTCGACCCGCCGGTCGACGAGGGGTTCGCGACGAACCTGGGCGGCCTGCAGGAACTGCTGCGCGCGGCGCGGGCGGGCGGCGCGGCGCCGCACATCGTGCACGTCTCGACGGCCTACGTGGCGGGCCTGCGCTCGGGGCACATCGCCGAGGGCAGGCTGGCGCACGACGTCGACTGGGCCGCCGAGCAGGCGTCGGCGGCGCGGGCCCGGCAGGCCGCCGAGGACGCGTCGCGCACTCCGGAGCGCTCGGCGGCGTTCCTCGCCGAGGCGCAGGCGAAGCATCTGCGGGCCGGCGCGCAGTCGGTGTCCCGGGACGCCGAGGACCGCCGCCGCCAGTGGGTCCGTGACCGGCTGGTGCGGGCCGGGGCCGAGCGGGCGCAGGTGCTGGGCTGGACGGACTGCTACACGTTCACGAAGGCGCTCGGCGAGCGGTTCCTGGAGGACTTGCACGGCGACCTGCCTTTGACGATCGTCCGGCCGTCGATCATCGAGTCGGCGCTGGCGCGGCCCTTCCCGGGCTGGATCGAGGGCTTCAAGATGGCGGAGCCGCTGATCCTGGCGTACGGCCGCGGCGAGTTCCCCGACTTCCCCGCCTCACCGGACGCGGTCGTCGACATCATCCCGGTGGACCTCGTCGTCAACGCGATCCTCGCCGCGGCCGCGGAGACTCCCGCCGCGGAGACACCGGCCTACTACACGGTCTGCTCGGGGTTCCGTAACCCGCTGCTGTTCCGCGAGCTGTTCGAGCACGTCCGGGCGTACTTCCGCGCCTTCCCGCTGCCGAAGCGGGGCCGCGGGGAGATCGCGGTGCCGGACTGGCCGTTCGCCGGGGCGCGTGCCGCCGAGGCGAAGCTGCGCAACGGCGAGCGGGCCGCGTCGATCGCCGGCCGGCTGCTGGAGCACGCGCCCCGGTCGGAGCGGGTCCGCCAGTGGGCCGGCGGCTTCGACCGGTTCGAGGCCCGCGTCGGGTTCCTGCGCCGCTACTCGGACATCTACCGGGCGTACACGAAGGCCGAGCTTGTCTACGTCGACGACGCGACGAAGGCGCTGCACGACGCCCTCTCGGAGGCGGACAAGGAACTGTTCGGCTTCGACCCGGCCTGCTACGACTGGACGCACTACCTCGAAGAGGTCCACTTCCCGGCGGTCACGGCGGTTCTGCGCCGGCCACGGGACCCAGCGCCGGCGAAGCGTGCCGGGGTGCACCTGGCGGCGAACCCGGCGGCGCTCGCGGTCTTCGACCTGGACGGCACGCTGGTCACCTCGACGGTCATCGAGTCCTACCTGTGGCTGCGGCTCGCCGACGAGGCGCCGGCCGGGCGGGCGCGGGAGCTCGCCGGCCTGGCGGCGAGGCTGCCGAGCTACCTGCGGGCCGAACGCACCGACCGGGGGCATCTGATCCGCTCGGTGTACGGCCGGTATGAGGGCGCCGACCCGGTGGAGCTGGCGCGGATCATCGACGAGGTGGCGGGGGACATCCTGCTGCGGCGGGTCAAGCCGGCCGCGATCCGCCGGGTGCGGGCGCACCGCGACGCCGGCCACCGCACGGTGCTGCTGACCGGGTCGGTCGACTTCCTGGTCCGGCCGCTGGCGCCACTGTTCGACGAGGTCGTCGCGTCCAGGCTGACCGTCGGCGCGGACGGCCGGTTCACCGGGAAGCTCGCCGCGTCGCCGCTGGTCGGCGACGCCCGGGCGGCGTTCCTGGACCACTACGCCGGCCGGGTCGGCGCGGACCTGTCCGCGTCGTGGGCGTACGGCGACTCGCAGTCGGACATCCCGATGCTGCGCGCGGTCGGCAACCCGGTGGCGGTCAACCCGGACCTGGCGTTGTTCCGCCTCGCGAAGGCGACCGGCTGGGCGATCGAGGAGTGGCCGTCGACGCCGGGCGAGCCGCGGGCGGTGGCACCGTCGCTGCGGGAGCGGGGGCTGTTCCACACGGCCCGCACCGCCGCGGCCGAGACGCTCGCGGCGACAGCGGCTGCAACTCGCGCGGCGACAGCGGCCGTGGTCACGGGCACGGGAGGTGCGCGGTGAGCCGCGGGCTGGAGCTGTACCGATCGATGCCGCGATACGCGGCGGCCCGGGTGCTGTCGAGCAGGGTGCCGGCCCTGGCCGGCGCGGCCGCGACCGCGGCTGCGCCGCTGCGGCTGGTCGACCGGGGCGACCCGGTGCTGCCCGGCGCGGGCTGGGTGACGGTCCGCCCCCAGCTGGCCGGGATCTGCGGGTCGGACCTGGCGACAGTCACCGGGCAGTCGTCGTTCTACTTCTCGCCGCTGGTGTCGATGCCGTTCACTCCGGGCCACGAGATCGTCGGGGTGCTGCAGTCCGACGCGGCGGCGGCCGACGGGACACCGCTGTCGGCCGGCAGCCGGGTCGTCCTCGACCCGGTGCTCGGCTGCGCCGCCCGCGGCCTGGAGCTGTGCGCGAACTGCGCGGCGGGGCTCACGTCGCGCTGTGACCGGGTGACGCTCGGGCATGTGTCGCCGGGGCTGCAGACCGGCTACTGCAAGGACACCGGCGGCGGCTGGGCGCGGGCGATGGTCGCCCACCACAGCCAGCTGCACCCGGTGCCGGACAGCCTGCCGGACGCGCGGGCCGTGCTGGTCGAGCCGCTCGCGACGGCGGTCCACACCGCCGGGCGCGCCCGGGTCGCCCCGGGTGGCCGGGTGCTGGTGATCGGCTCCGGCGCGGTCGGCCTGTTCACGCTGCTGGCGCTGCGCGCCTACACCCAGGCTGGGCACATCACCGTCGTCGCGAAGCACCGCCGGCAGGTGGAGCTCGCGAAGGCGTTCGGCGCCGACGAGGTGCTCGCCCCCTCTGATGCCCTCGGCGGGGTGCGCCGGGCGACCCGGGCGCTGCGGGCCGACCCGGAGCTCGGCGGTTCCTACCTGCTGGGCGGGGTCGACATCACGGTGGACTGCGCCGGGTCGTCGTCGTCGCTGTCGACGGCGCTGCGGGTGACCCGCGCCGGTGGGCGGGTCGTGCTGTCCGGGGTGCCGTCGGGCGCGGTGGACCTGACCCCACTGTGGTACCGAGAGCTGGAGCTCGTCGGCACCTACGCCTCGTCGGGCCGGACCGCCCAGCCCGCCGCCGCGGCGCCGGCGCCGTCGCCGTCGCCGTCGTCGTCGTCGGCGGCGAGCCTGGAGCCGGCGGGTGGCCCGCCGGCGGCGGGCCTGGACGGCGGCGGGGCCGCGCGGTCGGACTTCGGCCGGGCGTTCGAGCTGGCCGCGTCCGCGCCGCTGGACGGAGTCGTGTCGGCGGTCTACGCGCTGGGCCGCTGGCGGGAGGCGTTGGACCATGCGCTGTCCGCCGGCCGCCTCGGCGCCGTGAAGATCGCTTTCGACCCGACGCTGACAGCATGATCGTTACCATCGGCGGGGGTGGCGCGATGGACATCGCGGGCGCCGCCGCGTACACCACCACCAGGTCCGCCTGTCCGCGGGTTCGCGGCGTGGCCGGGGTGGGCAGGGCAACCGCAACGGCAACAGCCCGCGACGGCCACACGCCGTCTGGGCCCGCGACGAGGGGAACGTGGCTGTGAGACCGGGGTTCGTGCTCGAGGTCGACGAGCGGACTCCCCCGCTGCTGGTGCACCAGGGTGAGGGCCTTCTGCTGGAGCAGTTCCCGCTGGGGACGCGGGTCGTCTACCCGCCGGAGCCGCTGCCCGGGCTGCCGGACGTCGACGCGGCGATCGTCGACGCGCTGGAGCACCCGCAGGGCAGCGAGCCGCTGCGGGAGCTGATGTTCCCCGGGATGAAGCTGACGATCGCGTTCGACGACCTGTCGATCCCGCTGCCCCGGATGCGCCGGCCGGACATCCGCCAGCGGGTCATCGAGCAGGTGCTGACCGTCGCCGCCGAGCAGGGCGTCGACGACGTCCAGCTGATCGTCGCGACGGCGCTGCACCGGCGGATGACCGCTGCGGAGATCGAGTACGTCGTCGGGGAGCGGGTGTTCCGGTCGTTCTGGCCCGACAACCTGTACAACCACGACGCGGAGGACAAGGACAACCTCACCCACGTCGGGCTGACCGACCTAGGCGAGGACGTCGAGGTCAACAGGCGGGCCGCCGAGTCGGACCTGCTCGTCTACGTGAACGTCAACCTGGTCGCGATGGACGGCGGGCACAAGTCGGCCGCGATCGGCCTGGCGTCGTACAACTCGCTGCGCCACCACCACAACAGCCACACGATGCTGCACTCGACGTCGTTCATGGACAGCACCCGCTCGGCGATGCACTCGTCGGCGTGGCGGATGGGCCGGCTGCTCAACGAGCACGTCAAGGTGTTCAACATCGAGACGACGCTGAACAACCAGGCGTTCCCGGAGAAGTACGGGTTCCTGACGAAGCGCGAGTGGGAGTGGTCGCGCAAGGACCAGGCGATGGCCTATGGCACGGCGGCGGCGCTGCCGAAGCTGCCGAGCCGCCAGCGGCACAAGTTCTTCCAGGGCATCGTCGCCGACTACCAGGTCACCGGTGTCCACGCCGGTGAGACCGAGGCGGTGCACGAGAAGACCCTGGAGGCGGTGCACCGCCAGCAGCTCGTCGAGGTCGAGGGCCAGTCCGACGTCCTCGTCGTCGGCCTGCCGTTCCTCGGGCCGTACAACGTCGACTCGGTGATGAACCCGATCCTCGCGACCTGCATGGGCCTGGGCTACTTCTTCAACATGTACCGGGGCAAGCCGCTGGTCCGCCACAAGGGCGCGATGATCCTCTACCACCCGGTGACCCCCGAGTTCACCCAGCTGCACCACCCGTCGTACGTCGACTTCTACGAGGAGGTCCTCGCCGTCTCGACCGACCCGGCGACGATCGAGGCGAAGTTCGAGAAGCAGTACGCGACGGACCCCTGGTACGTCCACCTGTACCGGACCTCGCACGCCTACCACGGGGTGCACCCGTTCTACATGTGGTACTGGGCGACGCACGGCATGGACCATCTCGGTGACGTCGTCTGGGTCGGCGGTGACCGCAAGGCGTGCGCCCGGATGGGGTTCCGCGCCGCGTCGACGTTCGCGGACGCGCTGGAGATGGTGTCCGGCTCCGTCGGGCGGCACCCGTCGATCACCTACCTGCACTCGCCGCCGCACGCCATCGCGGACGTGCGGTGAGCGCCGTGTCGGGCAAGTCGGGCCGGGCGCTGCGGGTCGGCTCGGCGGCGCCGGCACGCCGCCGCCCGGGCCTCGGCCTGGGCCAGGTCGCGCGCGGGTTCCGCTGGACGGGGCGACCGCTGGTCCCCGCGTCGGCGCAGCAGTTCCGCCCGCCGGTCGCCGGCCGGGAGTTCCCGACGGCGTGGGCCCGTGGCCCGGTCGCGCGGGCGGCCCGGGGGGCGTTCCTCGGCGGGATCATGGACCCGCTGCTGCACTCCCAGCTGACCTGGCGGGTCGAGGGCGCCGAGGTGTTCGCCGGCCTCGGCGAACCGGCGCTGATCGTCGCCAACCACGCCTCGCACCTGGACGCGACGGTGCTGCTGTGCGCGCTGCCTGCCGCGGTGCGGGAACGCACGGTGGTGACGGCCGCGGCCGACTACTTCTTCGAGTCGACCTGGCGGGGCCTGTCGACGGCGCTCGCGTTCGGGACGGTGCCGATCGACCGGCGCGGCGGCGCGCCGTCGACGACACCGGTCGACCTGCTGCGCGAGGGCTGGAACCTGGTGATCTTCCCGGAGGGCACCCGGTCCCCCGACGGGGCGCGAGGGAAGTTCAAGCTCGGCGCCGCGTTCCTCGCGCTCAACGCCGGGGCCCCGGTAGTGCCTGTCGGCCTGCGGGGCACCTTCGCGGCGATGCCGCGCGGCCGGTCCTGGCCGGTGCCGGGCCGCCCGGAGGTGTCCGTCCGGTTCGGCCGCCCGCTGCGTCCCGGCGCCGGCGACGACGTGCGCGGGTTCACCGCCCGGCTCGTCGGCGAGGTCGACCGGCTGGTCGCCGAGGGCGAGACGTCGTGGTGGTCGTCGCTGCCGCGCCCGGACGGCCCGACGGTGTCGGCGCGGGCGGCGCGCCCGGCGCCCGGTGGCGGTGAGCCGGCCCGTTGGCGCAAGATGTGGGCCGCGACCGAGCCGCCCGCGTCCAGCCGCCCCCGATCCCCCTGGTCCTAGCATTCTCCCTGGCCCCGAGGGGCGGGAGTCGTGCTCTGGCAGCAGCCCCTCGTCCAGTCCTGCGTCGTTGCCGGGGCTGAACCGCGACCAGTGTTGTAGGACTCGTCCTGGGCGCCGGGCACTGTGGGGCGGCCGCAGGCCTGGCGGCGGGTCTGGTCGTTGGCCGGGACCGCCCAGTCATACGCCTTGGTCGCTGGACGGGCGAATCCGCGGCCATGGTGTAGGCCTGAACGGTGGCTCGCTGGCAGCACCTGGGGTCCGCGAGTCATGGGCTGGCGGGGAGGGCGTGTGAGCGACACGGTACGGCCGATGGCCGTGCCCGCGGCAGGCGCGGTGGCGGTCCGCGGGTCTCGGGCGCGGGCCCAGCCGGCGCTGCTCGGCGTGATCGCGGTAGGTGGGTTGATCGGCGCCTGCCTGCGCTACGGCGCCGCCCTGGCCTGGCCGACCTCTCCGGGCGGGTTCCCGGCCACGACCCTGGCGGTCAACACCGTCGGCTGCGCGGCGATGGGCGCGCTGATGGCCCTGATCACCGCCGCTCCGTCGACGCACCCGCTGGTCAGGCCGTTGCTCGGGACCGGGGTGCTCGGCGGGTTCACCACGTTCTCCACCTACGCCCTCGACGGGCAGCGTCTGCGCGACGCCGGCCGGGCCGGCATCGCGCTGGCCTACGTCGCCGGGACGGTCGCCGCGGCGCTCGCCGCCGTCGCTGTCGGCCAGGTCGCGACCCGGCTGGGCCTGCGGGCCCTGCGACGGCTGGTCGCCGCGGTCGGGAGAGTGTGATGACGAGGCTCGCGGGCTGGGCGCTGCGGCTGACCGTGTTCGTGGGGGAGAGCGACCAGGAGAGCGATCAGTGGCATCACCGGTCGCTGGCCAGTGAGATCGTGCGCCGGGCCCGGGCGGCCGGCCTCGCGGGGGCGACGGTGTTCCGCGGCGTGGAGGGCTTCGGCGCCTCGTCGGTGGTGCACACGACGCGGCTGCTGTCGCTGTCGGAGGAGGCTGGTGCTGGGTCCGCTGCCGGGAGGCTCGGGCACGGTCTGTCGGCGTGAGGCGGACCGGCCGGGACTGGTCGAGGCGGCGCTCGAGAGGTCCGGACCGGACCCGACCGTGAATGTGAGATGTATCACATAAAGATCGACATGTGGATAAGCCTGTCGACAGCACGGTGGGTAACCGGACTACGGCTGGGGACCGTGGTGGGTGAAGCTGGGGATCGCCTGTGGGGCGGGCACGACCCAGCCGACGGGCCGAATGTCAAGGCGTTGAAGGCCGTCCGGCGATAGGTATCACTGGGTGCATGGCCCTCCTGCACAGGCTCCGCCGCCCCGACGAGACGTTCGCCGACGACCTGGCCGCCGGTGTGACCGTCACGGCCCGTCACCACGCCCCGGCCGGCTCCGCTCCGGCTTCCCTGGTTCCGGCCGGCTCCGCCCCGGCTGGGCTCGGCCTGGTTGGCCTTGGCTCAGCCGGCCTCGGCCTGACCGGGCCCGCCGCAGGGCGGCCAGCCGCGGCGAGGGCGGCCGGCCCGCCGCCGGCGGCGGGCCGCGGGCCCGCCGCCGCGCGGGGCGACGTGCCCGCGCTGCCGCCCAGCGTGGCCCGGGTCGCCGCCCGCACCCGGCTGTCGGCCGAGCTGCTCGCCGCGATCCTGGAGGTCGACGCCCGGCAGCGGGCGACGCTCGACGACATCGAACGCGCTGACGCGCTCGCGCAACGGCTGCTGGCCCGCCGCGCGGACCGCCAGCGCGCCGCCGCCTCGGGCCGCGCCGGCTCGTCGCCGCGGGCCCGTCTCGCCGCCGAGGTCCGGCTCGCCGGCTGACCGGCGGCCCGCCGCACCTGCCCGTCTGCCTGACTCCCCAGCCGGGCGGACCGGTGCGACGGGCCAGGTGGGCCGCGGGCCGACACCGGCTGTGGACACCACCGCGTCGTCCACAGCGGCGGGTGCCCGCCTGACAGGCCGGCCTGCCCAGGTGACGCTCTGTTCCGCCTGCTGGGCGCGGCCTACGGCGTCCGCGGCCAGCAGGCTCCGCCGGGCAGGCGGCGGTGACGGACCAGGGCGAGGGGACTCGGCATGACGGACTGGAAGCGGCGCGGCGCGCGCCACACCCCAGAGCGGGGTGCGCGGTGAGCGGGACCGGGCTGCCGGCCGGGACGGCGGGTGGCGGGGCGCGGCGCGCGGCGGCGACGGACGAGGGCCCGGCCGACGTGCTGCACCTGAAGGTCGAGCAGGACACACAGCCGGCCGGGGTGTCGCTCGGGCAGGGCAGGGTGCTGCTCGCCGGGATGGCACGGCTGCTGCAGGCCGCGGCGATGGCGGTGATCGGCCCGGCGCCGCGGTTCGCCGGCCGGCGTCCCGACGTGGTGAAGGCGTTCGTCGAACAGGACGTCCGGTTCGCGCTCACCGACGCGGCCGGTTCCCTGCTGGCCATGTTCGTCCACCTGGACGACGACCCGCCCGGCCCGCCGGGCGTGACCGGCCGGCGGGCGGCCACGAGCTGGCCGGCGGGCTCCGCGGCGGTGCGGCTCGCCCCGTTCCAGCGGCGCGCCGGCGTCCTGATGGCGGGCGGCCTGGTCGCGGTCGTCGAGACGGTCGGCGAGCACCGCGCCGGGCGGCGGCCTGCCACGTCGGCGAGCCCCAGCGCGCCGCCAGGCCTGGCCGCGCCGGACGGCGCGGCCGCGGCGGCGCGGCCGGCGGAGACGCTGCGGCCGCTGGTCACGCGGGGGGTGAGCGCCGACCTGTGCGACGCGCTGCTCGCGATGGTGACCGCGCCGCGGGTACGGACCCTGGACTTCTCGTTCTACTGGGCGCAGCGCGCCGGGCTCGACACCCCGGCGGTGGTCCGGGCCGCGCTGCACCGCGCCGACGCCGACGCGCTGCGACGGCTGCGCGACGAGGTCGCGGCCCTGCCCGAGCCACGCCACCCGACCGCTGTCTACGGGCAGGTCACCCGGCTCGACCGGGGCGACGGTGGCGACGGCGGCGTCGCGACGATCCACGGGGTCGTCGGGCGGTCCACGCCGCGCACCGTCCAGGTCGCGGTCTCCGGACCCGAGTACGACGACGCGATCCACGCCTACCGGACCCGGGCACCGGTCGTCGCGACCGGCCGGCTGCTCCGCCGCGGCGGCATCCACATCCTCACCGGCCGGTTCAGCGTCGCGACCGCCGTCGTCGGCGCGAGCCCGTGACCACTCAGGCCGGCAGGCCGACCCGCTCCAGCGAGTAGTCCCAAAGCCCGCGGGCCAGCCCGGGGTCGTTGGCCTGACGGGCGGTGAAGAACCGCTCGCCCTGGTGGAACCGCATCCGGAAGGTGCCGTTGAGGGCCTGCGGGTCGGCGCGCGTCGCCAGCTCGACCAGCGGCAGCGCACCGCTGGCCGAGGACCTGGCGCCGAAGACCTTCAACGGCCGGCGGTAGAACGTCCGCACGAACCAGCTGTCCCGGCCGAAGCTGCTCAGCACTACTCCCGGGTGCACCGCGGTCGCTGTCGGTCCGTCCGGATACCCCCGGCGGGCGAGTTCCTTGACGAACAGGATGTTCGCCAGCTTGCTCGTCGAATACGAGACGAAGGGACGATAGCGCCGGTCCACGCAGCCGGGGTCGGCCTCCAGGCCGGCGAGGTCGATGCGGCCCTCAAGGTTCATGAAGCTGCTGGTCACGATCACCCGGGAGCCGGGGGTGTCGCGCAGCCGGGGCAGCAGCAGGCTTGTGAGCAGGAACGGAGCGAGATGGTTCACCTGGAACGTCAGCTCGTTGCCGTCCTCGGTCACCACGCGGTGCGGGAACAGGCCGCCGGCGTTGTTGACCAGCACGTCGATCCGCGGGCACAGCGCGGCCACCTCGGCGGCGGCGCAGCGGACGTCCGCGAGCCGGGCGAAGTCGGCGACGACCGGGGTCGCGCCGGTCTCGGCGGCGACCGCGGCCGTCTTCAGCGGCGACCGGCCGAGAGCGATGATCCGAGCCCCGAGACCGGCCAGCTGCCGCACCGCCTCAGCGCCGAGACCGGCGCTCGCGCCGGTGACGACCACGGTGCGCCCGGCCATGGGCCGCTCGTCCCCGGCGGCCCTCGGCGCCGAGGCTGGTGGTACCCGGGGTGCCGGCACCTGCGCCGGCGGTTGTCCGTCCTGCGCCGGCCATCGGGACTTGTCGACCACCTGGCCTGTTCGCTCCTGCTGAAGTGCCACGCATCCTCCGCCGTCGTCCCGATCGCCGCGCACGGGGCCGCGCGATCATCGCACGACTCGGCGCGGTCCGCGCGGGTCCATCGGGTCCCACGCCGATCCGGGAGAGCCCGTCGCGGAAGCCCGCGGTTTCCAGGCAATCCTGACGGTGACCGGACCGGCGGACGATGTCGCTGCGCCGACAGCGACGGACGGACGACACAGGCCGCGCGCCGACGTCTGACGGCTCGACGCTGGGTCCGGACGAAGGCGGGCGAAAATGGGGCTGCCGGCCCGATGGCCAGGGCCGGCAGCCCCAGGGCGCGGACCCGTGCAGGACGCCCGCGTCGCGGGCGTCCTGCACCCTGGCTGCCGGCTGGGTGGGGACCACGCCGGGTCGGCAGCCGGGGCGCCGCCGGTCGCGGTCGAGCCGTGCGGGCCGACGACCAGGTAGACCGTTACCGCGGCGGCGGCGAGGAGACCCGCGCCGGCGAAGCTCGCCACGTTGAACCCGTGCACGACCGCGGCCTGCGCCAGCGCCCGGGGGCCGCCGGCCGCGGTGTGGTGCGCACCGAGGTAGCTGGTCGTCGCGGTGCCGGCGATCGTGCCGAGCAGCGCCAGCACCGCCGGGGGAACAGCGCCCCGAACCGCCGACGTTGGTGTCGCCAACAGAAACAAGATTCGTGGGTTGCGCCAACGAATCTTGTTAGACTCCGGGCCGTGGCTGGCAGGCGGAACGTGACACCGAAGCCAGACGACGCGCCGGATCTCGCGCTCGGGGCCTGCCCCGACGCGGGCGAACCCGACTGGCGGGCGACAGGCGACGAGCGCTACTCGGCGACGTGGCCGACCCGGCTGAGCCGGCTGGCCACCTGGCTGGTGAACAGGACAGCGGCTCACTCCCACCGGCTGACCGCGGAGGGTTTCGCGAGCACCGGCGGGCGCCGCCACCACTACGCGCTGCTGGCCTCGCTCGCCGAGTTCGGCGCGTCCAGCCAGGCGAGCCTCGGCCGGCGGTGCGGCTTCGACCGCAGCGACGTCGCCGCCATGGTCAACGAGCTCGCGACGGCCGGCTACGTCGAGCGCACCGAGGACCCGGCTGACCGCCGCCGCAACATCATCGCGATCACCGACGCGGGCCAGGCCCGGCTGGCGGAGTTCGACGTGATCGCCGAGGCGATGCAGGACAGGCTGCTCGCACCGCTGTCACCGGCCGAGCGGGCCGAACTCGTCCGGCTTCTCACCCGCGTGCTCGACCACCACGCCGCCGGCCACGGCCACGCCGCCGAACAGATCACCCGCTGGACGTGAGCCACCCGTAGGCGGCCGTCCGGCCGGCGAGCCCAGGTCTCGGGCCGGTCAGCTGGCGGTCGAGGCGAGCCGGTTGCCGATACTCCACAGGACGGTGGTCTTGCCGGCGCACGCCGCGGCCAGCAGCGCCCCGTTGCGGGAGAACGCCAGGTCGTGGACCGCGCCGTACCCGCTGGACAGCGCCGCGAGCCGGCGTGGCTGGCCGGGGGAGGCGATGTCCCACAGCGCGACCGTGCCGTCGGCGGCCCCGGTCGCGAGCCGGGTGGCGTCGGCGGTGACCGCCAGCGCCGTCACCGCCTTGCGGTGGCCGGTCAGCTCGGCGACCGGCTCCGGGTGGGCAGGGCTCGTGACGTCCCACAGCCGGGCGGCCCGGTCGCTGCCGGCGGTCACCACCAGCGTCGGGGTCGCGAACCGGAGCGCGCAGACGGTGTCGCGGTGCGCGGCGATCGTCGCGGTGCGGGTCGGGTGCTCGGGATCGGCGACATCCCAGAGGATCACGGTCCTGTCGTCGCCGCCGGAGGCCAGCCGCCGGCCATCCGGGCTGAACGCCACCGCCCGGACGCCCTTGCGGTGCTCGGTCAGCACCGCGAGCACACTCTGGCGGCCGGAGCGGCGCGCGTTCCACAGCGCGACGGCCTTGTCCTGCCCGCCGGTGGCGACGACGGCCGCGTCAGGGCTGAGTGCCACCGCCCGGATGTAGTGCTTGTGGCCGCGTTCGCTGAACACCAGCTCGGGCGCCGCCGGGTCGGTGAGGTCCCACACCGCGACCTGCATCGCGTCGCCGACGACGGCCAGGCGGGTGCCGTCCGCGCTCGTCGCGAGGGCTCGGACCCACTCCTGGCTGTACCGGGCCCCGTACTCGATCTCGACCATCGTCGTCGGGCGGGCCGGGTTCGCCAGGTCGAACAGGCGGATCTTGCCGTCCTGCGCGCCAGTGGCGAGCACCCCGCCGGTCGCCGGGATCACCACCGCGCGCACCGCGGACGGGAACCCGGCCAGCTCGGCGAGGACCGCGACCCCGTCCTCGTCGGCCGTCGCGGGGACGGCGACGGCCACCGCCGGAACAGGCGCCGGGGCCGGGGCGGCCGCCGGCTGGCCGGCCGGCCCGGCGCGCAGCACGGCGAGCTGGCGGCGCAGCCACTCCCGGGCGACCGGCCGCTCCAGGCCGAACAGGTCGAACGACACGACCCGGCTGAACCGGCCGGGCCGGCGGCAGTCCGCGACCCGGACCGCGACCAGCCGTCCCGCCGCCGCGTCATCCAGCCTGTCCGCGGCGGTGCCGGCCGCGGCCAGGTAGTCGTCCGACAGCACCACCAGCACGTGCTCGGCATGGCCGGCCGCCCTGGCCAGCGCCGGCGCGGCGTCCGCACCCGCGGGCAGCGGCGGCTCGGCGACCGCCCGGACGCCCGCGTCCTGCAGCTGCCAGACGAGCCAGTCGGCCCAGCCGCGGTCGGCCTCGACGAACGACACCGTGAAATCCCACCGGACGCCGTCCGGGGATCCGCCTGCCACGCTGGGGGTTGTCACAGGACGAGACTGCCACGCCGAGACAGGGCCAGCCCAGCCGGCCCCGCCCGCGCCCGCTGCGGCTACAGGCCGACCTGGCTCGACGGGTTGTCCCGGTCGAACAGCCGGCCGGCGCGGACGTAGCTGTCGAGGGACGCGGCCGAACGCCACCGGCCCTGCCGCATGATCGCCCGGTCGGAGGCGCCGGCGCGGGCCGCGGCGGTCGCGAACCCCGAGCGCAGCGAGTGGCCGGCGAAGTCGGCCGGGTCCAGCCCGGCCGCCCGCGCCCGCCGCTGCACGATCCGGGCCACGGAGCTTGCGTGCAGCCGGCCGGCGCCGACCTGGCCGTGCCGGTTGATGCCCCGGAACGCCGGGCCGTCCTCGACGCGGGCCGCCGCCGCCCAGGCCTGCCAGGCCCGCACCGGGCAGGTCGGCCGGTAGGAGCCGTACGCGAGGCCGACGAGCGCTCCGGCGCCGTCCTGGTCGGTCTTCGACGAGCGGACCGACAGCACCAGCCCGTCGGCGGTCACCTTGATGTCGGCGACGTCCAGGCCGACGAGCTCCGAGCGGCGCAGGCAGCCAGCGAACCCCACCAGCAGCAGCGCCCGGTCCCGGACGGCCGCGAGCGCCGCCGCCGGGCCCGCGTCCTCGGCTGGGGCGCTCGCCGGCTCGTCGAACGCCGCGAGCACCCGGGTCAGCAGCGACGTCTCCAGCGCGGCCTTGCGCTCGGGCCGGATCCCGTGGACGCGGCGGATGCCGTCCCACACGGTCGCGACCTCGACGGAGGCGGCCGGGTTCACCGGTGCCTTCGCGAGCTGATGGGCCACCGAGATCGCGGCCAGCCGGCGGCGGATCGTTGACGGCTTGTAGCCCGTGTCGGCCAGGGCCGTCAGATAGCCCGCGACGGTCAGCGCGCCCGCCGGCACCGCTACCGGCGTCCCCGGCTGCACGGCGCACCAGGCGCGGAAGTGGCGCAGGTCCGCGTCGTAGGCCTTCCACGTCGACGCCGCGCGGGCCGCCCGGGCGTAGTCCGTGACCCGCCCGGTCAGCCACGCCGTCAGCTCGCCTTCGTCAGGCTCGCGCTCCAGCGGCACGGGCAGCGCCCGGTCCTGGGTGGGGGAACGCGGCCACTGCGGGCCGGCGGGGCCAGCGGCCGGGACAGGTCCGAGGGGCATGGCCCGAGTGTTCTCCCGCCTCTCACCTGACGGCAAGGACCCCGCCGCCGGGCTGGACAGTACCACGGCTGTCAGTTCAAACTGACAGCCGTGGACGACACAGCCAGGGACGTCGGTCCTGGACGTCGGTGACGGGGGAGACGGCCTTCTGGACCGGGTCCGGACGCAGGACCCGGCGCTGGGACTGCGGGCGGTCGGCGCGCTGCACCGGCTGGCGGAGCAGGTCGAGGCCGTCGCCGTCGTCGCGGCCCGCGACTGCGGCTGGTCGTGGGAACAGATCGGCGACGCCCTCGGGGTGTCCCGCCAGTCCGCGCACGCCAAGCACGGGCGGTCCGCCGGCTGACGGTGCCCGGGTCGAGCACGGGGGGACGGGGGGAGTGCAGCCGAGGTTCGGACCCGGCGCCCGCGAGGTGATCGGCTCGGCTGTCGCCGAGGCCCGGCTGCGCGGCGACCGGCGGATCGGCACCGAGCACCTGCTGCTCGGGGTGCTGCGCCACCCGGACACCGACGCGGCCCGCGCGCTGGCCGTGGACCTCGCCGACGCCCGCGGCGCGCTCGCGGCCCTCGACCGGGAGGCGCTCGCGGTGCTCGGGATCGACGTGAGCCCCGAGTTGGCGATCCCGACCGGCGGTCCGTGCCTGGCCCCCGGCGACCCGTGGGAGCCCCCGGCACCCGGGCCCGCCGCCGACGGCCAGCTGTTCGGCGTGCACCAACACCCGCCGAGCCCCGAACAGGTCGCCCGGCTGCGGGCCGCGCTGAGCTCCGGCGCCCGCGCCGTGCTGTCCCGCTCGATCAGCGCCGCGCCCCCCGGCCGCGTCACCCCCGAACTGGTGCTCGCGGCCCTGCTCGAGCGGCAGCCACCCGACCCCGCCGCCGCGCTGCTGACCCAGCTCGGCGTCGACCGCGAGGCGGCCCGCGCCCGGCTGACGCCGCCCCGCCCACGCCCACCGACCCGCTGAGCCCACGGCTCGGCCAGAAAACACGTTGACCTGAAGTGGAGTTGAGCTCGTAGTGTCCCCATACGCCGACGGCGAGACACCGCGGGACCGGCGCCGTCCGGCCCAGGGCTGTCGTAGCCGTGTGGCAGCGTTGCCACCGGTCACAGCGACGGCCGCCGCCGCGCGGCCGCCGTCGCCCGGCCCAGCACAACCCGTGCCCCACCTTTCCGGATCGCCGCCGAGAGGGATCGCCGCCGCATGCTGATCCGAATTCTGCGGGCCCACCTCGGGCCCTACCGCGGGCAGATCGCGGCGCTCGTCGTGCTCCAGCTGGCCGCGACCTTCGTGATGCTCTACCTGCCGACCCTGAACGCCGATCTGATCGACCACGGCGTCGTCGCGGGGGACACCGGCTACATCGTGTCCACCGGCGGCATCATGCTCGCGCTCACCTTCGGGCAGGTCGTCTGCGCGTGCGGTGCCGCGTTCTTCAGCGCCCGCACGGCGATGGCCTTCGGCCGCGACGTCCGCCGCTCGGTGTTCGACCGGGTGCAGTCGTTCTCCGCCCGCGAGGTCAGCCACTTCGGCGCCCCGTCGCTGATCACCAGGGCGACCAACGACGTCCAGCAGGTCCAGATGCTCGCCCTGCTGTCCGGCACCATGATGATCTCGGCGCCGTTCATGTGCATCGGCGGGATCATCCTGGCGATCAACCAGGACGCCAGGCTGTCGCTGCTCCTGGTCGCCGTCGTCCCGCTCCTCGGTGTCGTCATCAGCCTGATCATCCGGCGGATGCACCCGCTGGGCCGGGCGATGCAGGAGCGGCTCGACCTGGTCAACCGGGTGCTGCGCGAGCAGCTGCACGGCCTGCGGGTGATCCGCGCGTTCGTCCGCGACACCCACGAGCGGGACCGCTTCGCCGTCGCGAACGCCGAGCTGACCGACACCTCGATGCGCTACGGCAGGCTGATGGCGCTGATGTTCCCGCTGGTGTTCGCCGCGGTGAACATCTCCTCGATCGCGGTGATCTGGTTCGGCGCGCACCGGATCGACTCCGGCGGCATGCAGATCGGCGCGCTGACCGCCTTCCTGTCCTACCTGATGCAGATCCTCATGTCGGTGATGATGGCGACGTTCATGTTCGTCATGATCCCCCGCGCCGCGGTGTGCGCCGAGCGGATCTGCGAGGTCCTCGACACCGAGACGACGCTGCTGGCACCGGAGAACCCGGTCACCGAGCTCGCCCGCCACGGCGAGCTGGAGCTGCGCGGTGTCGGGTTCCGCTACCCGGGCGCCGAGGCCGCCGTGCTGCGCGACGTCAGCCTCACCGCCCGCCCCGGCCAGGTCACCGCGATCATCGGGTCGACCGGCGCGGGCAAGTCGACCCTGATGTCGCTGATCCCCCGGCTCTCGGACGTCACCGAGGGAACGGTGCTCGTCGACGGCGTCGACGTCCGGGACCTCGACCCGAAGCTGCTCGCGAAGGTCGTCGCCCTCGTCCCGCAGAAGCCGTACCTGTTCTCCGGCACGGTCGCGTCCAACCTGCGCTACGGCGACCCGGGCGCCACCGACGACGAGCTGTGGCGCGCGCTGGAGACCGCGCAGGCGAAGGGCTTCGTCGAGGCGATGCCCGACGGGCTCGCGACCCCGATCTCCCAGGGCGGCACGAACGTCTCCGGCGGGCAGCGCCAGCGCCTCGCGGTCGCCCGCGCGCTGGTACGCCGCCCAGAGGTCTACCTGTTCGACGACTCCTTCTCGGCGCTGGACTACGCCACCGACGCGGCACTGCGCGCGGCACTCGCCCGGGAGACCGCCGCCGCGACCGTGGTGATTGTCGCCCAGCGGGTCGCGACGATCCGCGACGCCGACCAGATCATCGTTTTGGACGCCGGCCAGATCGTCGGCGTCGGCACCCACCACGAACTGATGACCGACAACGAGACCTACCGGGAGATCGTGCTGTCCCAGCTCACCGAACAGGAGGCGGCCGCATGACCAGCCCGAACGGCCGGCCGGGCGGCGCGCCGGCGCAGCGGGCACCGATGGGCGGGCCGCCGATGGCCCGGATGATGATGCAGGGCGGCAGCGTCGAGAAGCCCAGCGACTTCAGGTCCTCGACCCGCCGCCTGCTCGGCCTGCTGCGCCCGCAGCGCCACCTGGTCGTCCCCGCCGTCATCCTCACCGCCCTCGGGGTCGCCCTCAACGTGTCCGGTCCCCGGCTGCTCGGCCACGCGACGGACCTCGTCCTCACCGGCCTGCTGTCCAAGCACATCCCCGCCGGGGTCGGCAAGGCGCAGGCCGTCGCGCAGCTGCGCGCCCAGGGCCACGGCACCCAGGCCGACCTGCTGTCGTCGCTGAACGTCCGCCCCGGCCACGGGATGGACTTCGACGCGATCGGCCGGGTCCTGGCCATCGTCCTGGCCGTCTACCTGCTCGCCCTCGTCTGCAACATCGTGCAGGCCCGGCTCATCAACGCCGCGCTGCAGCGGGTCCTGTCCGACCTGCGCACCGAGGTCCAGGCGAAGATCACCCGGCTGCCGCTGCGGTACTTCGACCGGGCCCAGCGCGGCGAGGTGCTCTCCCGGGTCACCAACGACATCGACAACCTCGGCCAGAGCGTCCAGCAGTCACTCTCGCAGCTGATCCAGTCCATCCTGCTGATCATCGGCGTGCTGTCGATGATGTTCTGGATCTCCTGGCTGCTCGCGCTGATCGCGCTGGTCACCGTCCCGCTGTCGATGCTCGTCGCCGCCCGGGTCGGCAAGCTCTCCCAGCCGCATTTCGTCAACCAGTGGCGCACCACCGGCCGGCTCGGCGCCCACATCGAGGAGATGTACACCGGGCACTCCCTCGTCCGGCTCTTCGGCCGCCAGGACGAGGCCGCGGCGACGTTCGCCGAGCAGAACCAGAAGCTCTACGAGGCCAGCTGGCGCGCTCAGGCCCTCGCCGGCCTGATGCAGCCCGCGATGATGTTCATCGGGAACCTGAACTTCGTGTTCGTCGCGGTCATCGGCGGCCTGCGGGTCGCCTCCGGGGACCTCTCGATCGGCTCGGTGCAGGCGTTCATCCAGTACTCCCGGCAGTTCTCCCAGCCACTGACCCAGGTCGCCTCGATGGCGAACCTGGTCCAGTCCGGGGTGGCATCCGCCGAGCG
The DNA here is from genome assembly GCF_000966285.1 of Pseudofrankia sp. DC12. NCBI lineage: Bacteria > Bacillati > Actinomycetota > Actinomycetes > Frankiales > Frankiaceae > Pseudofrankia > Pseudofrankia sp. DC12. The sequence continues at coordinate 6,768,458 of NZ_KQ031391.1, read as the reverse complement.
GGTGTTCGAGCTGCTCGACACCGACGAGCAGGCCCCAGACCCCGAGGTCCCGGCACGGCCGGAGCAGCTGCGCGGCCGGGTCGCGTTCGAGCACGTCGCGTTCCGCTACGAGCCCGACAAGCCGCTGATCGAGGACCTGTCCCTGGTCGCCGACCCCGGCGACACGGTCGCGGTCGTCGGCCCGACCGGCGCCGGGAAGACCACCCTGATCAACCTGCTGATGCGGTTCTACGAGCCCACCAGCGGGCGGATCACCCTCGACGGCGTCGACATCGCGACGATGACCCGCGACGAGCTGCGGGCGACAACCGGGATGGTGCTGCAGGACACCTGGCTGTTCGGCGGCACCATCGCGGACAACATCGCCTACGGCGTCCAGGGGGCGACCCGCGAACAGGTCGTCGAGGCCGCGAAGGCCGCCCACGTCGACCGGTTCGTGCGGCTGCTGCCGAACGGCTACGACACGGTCCTGGAGGACGAGGGCACCGGCGTGTCCGGCGGCGAACGGCAGCTGATCACGATCGCGCGGGCGTTCCTCGCCGACCCGCAGATCCTGATCCTCGACGAGGCGACCAGCTCGGTCGACACCCGCACCGAGGTCCTCATCCAACGGGCCATGGCGCAGCTGCGCTCCGGGCGGACCGCGTTCGTCATCGCCCACCGGCTCTCGACGATCCGGGACGCCGACACGATCCTCGTGATGGAGCACGGCTCGATCGTCGAGCAGGGCTCCCACCACGAGCTGCTCGCCGCCGGCGGCGCCTACGCGCGCCTCTACCAGGCCCAGTTCGCCCAGGCGGTCGCCGAGGTCTGACCGTCCTGGGCGGGGGCGCGGCGCCTCGCGCTGTGTCGATGCCCGAAGTCGTGTGCATGAAGGTCCGCAGTCATCTCCACGATGCTTCGGGCACCAGTGTGGTTCCCCGGCTCCTCACCGGTGGGCGGGCAGGAACATGCGGGTGGTGGCGCCGGTACGCCAGGCCGGGCGCATGGTCAGTTCGCTGAGCCGCCAGCCGTCCGGGGTCAGCTTGGCGCTGGCCTGGAGGACGCCACCGGCCACGAAGTGGGTCTGCAGCTCGGCCGAGTTGCCGGCGTCGTTCCAAAGGTGCATGGCCTGCATGTTCGCCCGTACCTGAGCGGCGTCCCCGGACCGGGTGACGATGTGGTCGGTGAGCATGTGGTGAGTGGCCCGGAAGCGCGCGAAGCTCTCGTTCTGCTCGGCGAGGATCTCGGCCCGGCCGGCGAGCGCGACCCCGTCGGGCCGTACCACTCGGCCGTCCGGCAGGAACGTCGCCGCGATCACCTCGGCATCGAGGCACTTGTCGTCAATGGCCGCGAAGTAGGCGCTGAGTAGCGTCGGGATCTCCATGGCTACAGTGTAGCCAGAACGGATACACTGTAGCCATGGTCGTCTGGAGCCAGGAGCCCCCGCCGCGGCGGGGGAGCGCGCCCGACCTGCCGGAGATCGTCGCGGCCGCGGTCGCCCTGGCCGATCGGGAGGGTCTCGACGCGGTCTCCCTACGCCGTGTGGCCACCACGCTCCGGTCGGGCACGGCCTCTTTCTACCGCGTGCTCGACAGCCGTGACGAGCTGCTCGATCGCATGGTCGATGAGGTCCTCGGCCGGCATGTGCCGCCGGAAGCGTCGGGCGATTGGCGCGCGGACCTGGCCGCTGTGGCCCGCAACCGGCGCGCCATGCTCAAAACCCATCCATGGCTGGGTGCTGAACTGGCTGGACGCCCGGCCATCGGCCCCAATGCCTTGGTTCACCACGAACGGGCCCTTGGAGCGGCGGCTGGCTATGAGGACGACCCGACCACCGCGAGCAGTGCCGTAGAGACCGTCTTGGCGTATGTACTGGGTGCAGCCGCAAGAGAGTTGGCCGAGACGCGGACCCAGCGGCGTTCCGGGCTCACCGAAGAGCAATGGCGCGCCTCCGTGGCCCCATACCTGCAAGAGGCTCTGAACAGCGGCAGCTACCCACACCTGGAGCGAATGGTGCGCGAGGCCACGGACCTGGACGCCGACGAACGGTTCGAGCGTGGCCTGGCCTGCCTACTGGCCGGACTCGCCACCTGGGCGTCGTAACCCGGGGCATAGGCCCGCGAGCTTCCCTTGGGATCAGTACTGGATCAATGTCGCCAGCTCATGCCCAGCAGCCTACGACCACAACCCCCGCCGCTCACCGGATTTTCCACGTGGGGGGGCACCACCTCGCCTGGGCCGACCCGCCGGTCGTCTTGATCGCCGGCTCCCGTGTGGCGGAAATCCGGCGGCGTAGGCCCGTCCGGCCCCTGCGCCGGACGGGATGCGATGGTTAGCGTCAGGGATGCGGGCCTTCGCGGTCGTACGCGGGCCCGACGCCCCAGGCACGACCAAGTGCCAGGACGCGCGGCAGTGACCGTCGACGAAGCCGGAGAGACCCCAGTCGTGAACAAGTTCCTCCTTTGCCTGCATGTGCTCGCCGTCATCCTCACGATCGGCCCGGTTGCCGTCGCGGCGAGCATGTTCCCGCGTCACCTGCGGCTCGCCGCCGGCGCGGCGGACAGCCCGGGGGAGAGCGCACCGCTGACGGTCGCCCGGACGCTGCACCGGATCTGCCAGGTCTACACGCTGGCCGCGATCGCGGTGCCGTTCTTCGGCCTCGCGCTCGCCGGCCCGCTCCACGTCTTCGGCCAGGCCTGGCTGATCGTCTCGATCGTGCTCACCGCCGCCGCGGCGGGGCTGCTCGCCGGAGTCGTCCTGCCCGGCCAGAACCGCGCGCTCACCGCGCTGACCACGAACGGCGCCCCCGCGACGACCGAAGCCGCCCCGGTCGCGACAGGCCAGTCGGGAACGGCCACCCTCGTGACGCAGGCCCGGCCGGCCCCGACGGACCCGGTCTCGGCCGCGAAGCAGGCAGCCCGGCTGGCGATGACGACCGGGATCTTCAACCTGCTCTGGGCCGCCGTCGCCGTTCTCATGATCGTCCAGCCCGGGTCGACGACCGGAGGCTGACCCCCGCGGCCCGCTCACGGCGCAGGCCCGTCTCGCCCGCGGATCCGAGTACGTCGTCAATCCACGTACGTCGTCAATCCACACGCGGCCCCCCTGCCACAGCAGCACCCGCTCCCGCGGCCCGAGGTCCTCCCGGCCGAGCAGCTCCTCGACGACAGCGCCCTACTGCGGTCGGGGGCGCGGCCGCAGCCTGGGACCTGAGGTTCTTGTAGCCGTAGCCGCGCGCGGTCAGCCACGCTTCTGCGGCGGCTTCAGCGCGCTGGGTCGCCTCCAGAATGTCCGCCTCCGCCTCGCCCGAGTCCAGGAACCGGAAGGTAAAGGCGGACCGGGCGGCAAGGTCATAGCTGCGGTGCCCCTCGGCGGTGAAGGCCGCGTGCAGCAGGTCATGCTGCGCGGCACGGGCCAGTAGCGGCGACCAACCGGTCCCGGAACTGATCGGACTTGCAGCCGCCCGGTGAGGCCGCTGACGAACCCGACCACCGCGCTGCCCCTGCCCGCCACCGGGGCCGGTCAAGGCCCTCGAGGAACAGACGTCCCGGGTCAGGGCTCCTGGCCTCGGGTGTCGGAAAGGCTAGGGTCTGATCGGTGTCTGGCCAGCAGGAGCTCCGGTACACGGACGATGTGCTTGGTGGCCCGGAGGCGGCAGAGCGGGCCCGGCTCGGCGCCATGGCCACGGTCTGCGACCCGACGAGCGTCCGCGTCCTCGACGAGCTTGGCGTCGCCGCCGGCTGGCGCTGCCTGGAGGTCGGTGCCGGCAGCGGGTCGATCGCGGTCTGGCTAGCCGAGAGGGTCGCTGCCGCAGGCCAGGTCGTCGCGACCGATATCGACACCGGCCACCTGACCGACCTCACAGTTCCGCACCTGACGGTTCTGCGGCACGACATCACCCGCGACCCGGCGCCGGACGCGGCGCCGTTCGACCTCATCCACGCACGTTTCGTCCTGGAGCACCTCCCCGAGCGGGAAGGGGTCCTGGACCGCCTGGCGAGCTGGCTGAGGCCAGGCGGCTTGATCGTGATCGAGTCGATCGCCGGTTTCCCGCTCGGCTCCTCACCGCACCCCCAGTTCGGCCGGGCCATGGGCGCGATCGACCAGGTGCTCGCGAAGACGATCGGCACCGACTCCACGTGGGCACGCCGATTCCCCGGCCCGCTGGTCGACCGGAACCTCGTCGATGTCGGGACGACTGTTCATCTCCCGACCACGGGCGGCGCCAACGCCTCGGCGCTGTGCTGGTCGCTGACCCTGACGCGGCTGCGTACGCGCATCCGTGAGTTCGACCTCGTCTCGGACGACACTCTCGACGAGGCGTTGGAGCTCCTGGCGGACCCGGCCTTCTTCGACCTCGCCTTCGCGACGGCCATCGCCTGGGGCCGGCGGCCCGCATAGCGTCAGCGCGGGCCTGGTCGATCGCCTCCGGGTACGCCTCGCGCTCGGCGTGCCCGGCCAGCGCCCGGTAGATGCTGGCCGGGCTGGGGTTGCCGCCTTGCGTTACCGCGCATCCGCTCCCAGGGCGGTCCGGCGAGCGATTCTCAGGAGGACCGTTCGCGAGAACTTCCTTAACACCTTGCGTCAGGCGGCGTGCTGGCGGGCTGCTTACCGCAGCCGTCGTCGCATGACATCGGCGATGACCGTGGTCACGACCTTGTCGACAGCTCCAGAGCCCGGTGGGGCGCCCTGCCGGCCCGCGAACAGCAAATGTCCGGCCCCGATCAGCGAGAGTGCGAGCGAGTCGGCGTCGACGTCGGCCGCGATGCGGCCCAGTTCGCACTCGTCGGCGAGATAGGAGGCGATCATGACGCTGGCCTCGGCCAAGACCGGGATGTCAGGGGAGGACCTGGCCTTGCGCAGCCGGAGGCGCAGTTCGTCCCGGCAGATGACGAGGCCGACGATCGCGACAGCGACCGAGTCGAACAGGTCCATCAGAGCGCGGGTGAGGTTGCCGGCGACGGTGCCAGTCCCGGCGGACTGGCGCAGAGCGGCGGCCTGGGCCTCGATCCGGGCGACGCGGTCCTGCGCGAGCTCGACGAGGAAGGCGTCGAAGTCGGCGAAATGCCGGTGCAGGACTCCCTTGGCGACACCCGCCTCGGTGGTGATCGCCCGGCTGGTCAACGCGCTCGGCCCATCCCGCAGCAGGACGCGCTCGGCGGCGTCGAACAGCTGCTGGCGAGCGTCGCGGATGTGCACCCCTGTTGGCACCGGGCGTCCTCCGTACCCGGGTAACCCTCACCCGATACCTTAGTGGGCACACGCCCACTAGAGTGGGCGTGTGCCCACACTATCGCGGGAGCCATCACGTCCTCCCGAGCAGGAGCCTCATCAACACCGACAGATGGCCGAGTCGTTCGGCGTGGACCCCGAGCGTTACGACCGGGCCCGGCCCCGCTATCCCGACGCGCTGGTGGAGCGGATCGTCGCCACCAGCCCCGGCCTCGACGCCCTCGACGTCGGCTGCGGCACCGGCATAGCGGCCCGGCAGTTCCAGGCGGCCGGCTGCAGGGTGCTCGGCGTCGACCCCGACGCGCGGATGGCCGAGTTTGCCCGGCGGACCGGGGTCGAGGTCGAGGTCGCCACCTTCGAAGCGTGGGACCCGGCTGGCCGCCTGTTCGACGCGGCCGTCTCCGGACAGGCATGGCACTGGGTGGACCCGGTCGCGGGCGCGGCCAAGGCGGCGCGGGTCCTGCGGCCCGGCGGCCGGCTGGCGGTGTTCGGGCACGCGTTCGACGCCCCGCCCGAGATACAAGAAGCGTTCACCGCCGTCTACCGGCGGGTGGCGCCCGACTCACCGTTGAACCTCCGGCCAACGGGCCGTGACCAGCCGACTAGGACCGCCGCGGACATCTACCAGGCGATGTTCGCCAAGGCCGCCGACGGCATCCGACAGGCAGGCGGGTTCGGCGAGCCGGAGCAGTGGCGATTCGACTGGGAGCAGTCCTACACCCGCGACGAGTGGCTGGACCATCTGCCCGCCACCGGCGCCCTCACCCAGCTCTCGCCGGACAAGCTGGCCGAAGTGCTGGACTGCGTCGGGGCCGCCATCGACAGGACCGGGGGCGGCTTCACCATGCCCTACACCACGCTGGCGGCCACTGCGGCGCGAACCGGCGCCACCTGACCCAGCTTGCCAGTCTGTCCCGCTGCCGGCGGGATGCCAGCCCAGGCCAGGGAGTCGTAGGAGATGCCGCAGGCATCCGCCATCCAGGGCAGCTCGACACGGCCGACCACACCTGCGCCGTCCAGGACCTCCTCGACGAGGCCGCTCGCCGCGGCCACCCCGTCACCCTCGACGTCCTGGCCGTCAACCAGCAAGCGCACGCCCTCTACCAGCGACTCGGCTTCCATGACGTCGTTCGGCACGGCGAGAACAACATCAAGATCAGAATGAGCTCCGCCCGACCCCGCGAAGATCAGGCGTAGCAAGCAAATCCGCAGGTCTTGACGACTTTCTCCAGGATTCCGGGCGTCGGTAAAGGTGACGGCAGGATGGTGCGATGGCAGGCTCGAATCGACGGAACCTCGGTCGGGTGTTCAACGAGGTGCCGGAGCTCTACGACCGGGTTCGGCCGAGATACCCCGACGAGTTGTTCGCGGACCTCGTCACCATCACCGGCATGGACGCGGGGTCGTCGGTGCTTGAGGTGGGCTGCGGTACCGGTCAGGCGACACGGTCGCTGGCAGCGCTCAGATGCTCGGTGACCGCCGTCGAGCCGGGCGTGGAGATGGCCGCGCTCGCTCGCGATCGGGTCGCCACCTTCCGCGACGTCACCGTCGAGACGTCCACGTTCGAGGAGTGGGACGACCGCGGTCGATGCTTCGACGTGCTCGTGGCCGCGTCGTCGTGGCACTGGGTCGACCCGTCGATCGGCTGGCAGCGAGCGCACGACGCGCTCCGTCCTGGAGGCTGGATGGCGCTGCTCGGCAACGTCGTCGTCCGCAGACCGGGAGAACCGGAGGTGTACGCCGAGACCGCCGATCTGCACCAGCGGTTCTCTCCCGGGAATCCCGACTGGGGTCATCCGCCGCTGGAGGACGACGTGCCTACCACGGACGAGGGATGGGGACTGGCCGAGGATCCCGGCAGCCTGTTCGGCCCCACGACCGTGCGCTGGTACCCGACCGTTCAGTGGTTCGACGGGGCCCGGCTTCGCCAATCTTCTCCGCACGACCTCGATCTACCGAAAGCTCGACCACGACGTCCGCGAGCCCCTTCTCGACGCCATCGCCGAACGCATCCGCACGCGGATGGGCAACCGGGCGCCACGCCGTTACCTGAGCGTCCTGCGAGTCGGACAGCGCGCCGAGTAGGCACCAGGGGGCAGGCGAAGAGATCTTGAGTGTCCGTAAGGGGATCCCCAACCGGACAGTGCTCGGCCCGGATCGCGGCGCCGGTCGTGGCCAGGATCGTCCGAGGTCAACGCGCCGCCTCGATCGCCGAGCGCGTCTCAGATAGCCCGTCCGCTGGCCGTCTCAAATGTCGGTGGCTATCCGTACGCTCCCGGGACGTGACCGCGACCCTGATCGGCTACGCCCGCTGCTCCACCGACAAGCAGGACCTCGCCGCACAGCGAGCGGCACTGCTCGACCTCGGCGTCGCCGAGGACCGCATCTACCTCGACCGTGGGATGACCGGCACCACCCGCGCCCGGCCCGGCCTGGACCAGGCCTCGCGGCCGTCCGCGGTGGCGACACGCTCGTGGTGCCCAAACTCGACCGGCTGGCCCGCTCCGTCCCCGATGCCCGCGACATCGGGGACTCCCTCGCCGCCCGGCGGGTACGGCTGCAGCTCGGCACCATGGTGTACGACCCGACCGACCCCATGGGCAAGCTGTTCTTCAACATCCTGGCCACCTTCGCCGAGTTCGAGGTCGACCTGCTGCGCATGCGGACCCGGGAGGGCATGGCGATCGCCCGGGCCAAGGGCAAGCTCAAGGGCCGCGCGCCGAAGCTGTCCCCGCCCCGCCAGGCGCACCTGGTCAAGCTGCACACCGCTGGAGAGCACTCGATCGCCGACCTGGCCGAGTTGTTCGAGGTGTCCCGGGCCACGGTGTACCGGGTCATCGAGCGTGCTGGGGCCAACAAGCCTGAGATCGACGTCTGATGCCAGGTCCCTCAACCGAACTCCGTGCCCCGGGAAAAGCGGATCACGGAGGAATGGAACGATCACGTACGCGACCTCTTGGTACCGTCAGCTCTCCATTGGCCGGCCGCACGCACGGCGAGGTCCTGTACTACTTCGGGAAGGAGGAGGTGCTCGGCCCTGAGGACTCGCTGTGAGAGCATCTCCACGGTGTCATCCAGCTCGACGGCGACTATCCGACGCCCGATGACCGGGCCTTCGTCGTACTCCGCCGTGACGACGTGGACCGAAACGCCAGACACGTGATCACCCGACGCCAGCACAGCCTCATGCACCGCGCGGCCGAACATACCTTTCCCACCGTATCGCGGGAGCAGGGACGGGTGCACGTTGATGATCTGACCGGCGTAGGACTCCAGCGTGCGCGGGCCGATCTTCTTCATATAGCCAGCCGTAACAATCAAATTGATCTCATGACCGTCCAGGAGCGAGCACATCGCAGCGTCAAGCTGGACCGGATCGGGATGCGTCACTCCGGACATGTGCGCGAAAGGTATGGAACAGGCTTGCGCGTAGGCGAGAGCCCCAGACTCCCGGTTGTTGCTCACCACCAAGGAAATGCAGAACGCCGCATCACTTTCAAGGGAGGCATGGTGCAGCGCCCGCAGGTTGGTGCCCGTGTGCGAAGCGAACACCGCGACGCGAAAATTAGTCACCCGTAGTACCTCGTCGACTCGGTCGTGGCCTCGTATCCAAGGACCCGTCAGAACGAATTATGATAGCGACTCGCTACTGGCACTGCGGACGGGGAGAGATCGACTTCGACGGTTGCGCGCGCGACCCGAGCGAACAGGCCGGTAACCGCAGCACTCCAACAGCCCCGGAGGACCGCCGCGCCTCGGCCCGAGGGCCCCGGCCCATCAGGTCAGCCCAGCGGCGAGAGTCAGATCCAGCCCCGTTCTCGCCTACGTAGCGAGCGGCGTGACGCATGATCTCTCCTGTGGTCGTCCTGGTCTTGGTCCGTCACGCCGTGTCCGTCACACCGACCCTCGATGGTCCCGACGAGCACCATCGGCCGCTCACCAAGGCGGGTCATGAACAGGCGGTCGCCCTTGCGGCGCCCCTCGTTGGCTTCGGCGTCTCGCAGGTCGTGTCCAGCCCGTACCTTCGCGCGATCCAGACCATCGAACCGACCGCACAGGCCCTGGGCCTGCCCATATGTCACCGTGACGATCTGCGCGAGTGGCGGTCAGGCCTGGACCCGACCCCGGGCTGGCAGGCCCACTACGAGCAGCGCTGGAATCAGCCCGATCTCGCCATTGGCGCGGGCGAGACGCTCACCGATCTCACCCACCGCGCAGGGAACGCCGTTCGTGATCTTGTGGCGTCCGTTTCGTCCACGACGACGATCCTGGCCGCGACGCACGGCACCTGGATCGCCCGCGGGCTCCTCGCCCTGGGTCTTTCGATCGACTGCGCCTTCTGGCTGTCGATGCCCACGCCCGCGATATACAAGCTCGGCTTCGACGGCCCTCACCTGCACAGCGCCCTCGGCCCGGGCCTCAACCAGGTGCATCCGAACGGCCAGTCTCGCTAAGCCGCCCGCACGCCAGCCGCTACCGGGACTCTTCATTCCGTTGCTCGCGGGCCGAGACAACCAGGCGATGCGGAGATTCCGGGAGCCATGCTGCCGTTGCCACCGGTGGCGTAATAGGTTTAAGTGGCATGAGCGCGGTGCCAGCGGCTGGTGGTCGGGCAATGGCGGGTTCAGCGTCGGGGCCTCGCATGCCATTCATGTGCGAGAACGCTGTACAGGTCTGAGTCGCGCCAGCCGTCGCGGATCAGCATCGTCTCGCGCATCCGGCCCTCGTAACTCATCCCGAGCCGCCGCAGGACGGCAGCCGACGCGACGTTACGCGGGTCACAGGTGGCGAAGACGCGATGAAGGTTGTGCTCGTCGAACCCGAGCTGGACGAGCTGGCTGGCGGCGGCTGTGGCCAGCCCCTTTCCCCAGTAGTCAGGGTGCAACAGGTAGCTGATTTCCCCCTGGTCCCGGCCGCGAAGGTTCAGCTCGCAGTTACCGACAACGCATCCGTCGAGGGTAATCGCGTAGACGAATCTTGTCTGGGGAGAGGAAGTCCACGCTTTCGCGGCCTCCCACACGAACTCGCGTGTCTGCTCCGTTGTGTTCGGACCCCACGCCTGGAAACGGCAGACCCGCTCCTGGCTCGCCCAGAGATGGACCGCCGGCCAGTCGTCCTCCTCGATCGGCCTGAGTAGCACGTCTCCCGACCTCGGACCCGCCATGCGGGGACTATGGCACCCCGCCGCGCCGGCCCGACTCCCGATCGCCACCGACCGTGACCCTCAACCCGCTCGCATTCGATGCGGGATTTCTGCATCAGATGCGAAACGCCTGGTCAGGCACCCCGCGCGCACCGCACGGCGATGCCCGAGGCCGCGAGGCCAGGTTCCACATCTACCAGACCGCCAACGACTACGCGCTGGCGCGGGCACGCTAACGCCATTGAGCGTTCGGTTGCTGCTCAAGCCCCGACACCACGCTCGCCGGCTGGGTCGCGCGGCTGGACCGCTCCCACCGCGAGCTCGCCGACGGCCTGGCGGCTAACCCCGCCGTGCGGATCGAGCGGCAGGACGGCCGCGACCGCATCATCCTCACCGGTCTCGACCGGCTGGAGGTCCCCGCGTCCCTCGACGAGCTCAACCGGCAGGTCGATGCCCGCCTGCCCTCCGTCGACCTGCCCGAGATGGTGCTGGAGGTCAACTCCTGGGTGCCCTACCTGGCGGAGTTCACCCACGTCTCCGAGGCCGAGTCCCGGATGGACGACCTGGAGCTGTCCGTGGCCGCTGTGCTCACCGCGGAGGCGACCAACGTCGGCATGGAGCCGATCGTCCACGACGGGATCGCCGCGCTCAGCCGCGACCGGCTGTTCTGGGTCGAGCAGAACTACCTGCGCTCCCAGACCCTCAGCCGGGCCAACGCCCGCCTGGTCGCCTTCCACACCCTCCTGCCGCTGGTCCAGGCATGGGGCGGTGGCGAGTTGGCCTCGGCCGACGGCCTGCGGTTCCTCACCCCGATCCGCACCCTCAACTCCGGCCCGAACCCGAAGTACTTCGGGACCCGCCGGCACGGAGCTACGTTCTACAACTTCCTGTCCGACCAGTTCAGCGGCCTGCACGGCATCCTGATCCCCGGCACCCAGCGCGACTCGTTCTACATCCTCGACGGCCTGCTGGAACAGGAGACCGCCCTGCGGCCCGTCGAGGTCACCTCGGACACCCATGGCGCCTCCGAGATGACCTTCGGCCTGTTCCGCCTCCTGGGCTATCAGTTCTCCCCACGCCTGGCCGACGCCGGCAGCGCGACCCTCTACCGCGCCGACCCGGACGCCGACTACGGCCCCCTCAACCCGCTGACCCGCGACCGGATCAACCTCGGGCAGATCGCCGCCAACTGGGATGACGTCCTGCGCGTCGCCGGCTCCCTGCACTCCGGCACGATCAAGGCCTCCGAGGTCTTGCGCGTGCTGGCACCCGGCGGCAAGCCCACCCCCACCGGCAAGGCAATCATGGAGATCGGCCGTCTCGACCGCAGCGCCTACCTGTCCACCTACTTCGCCGACGAACTGCTACGGCGGCGCGTGAACACCCAGCTCAACCGGCAGGAGTCCCGCCACAACCTCGCCCGCAAGATCTTCCACGGGCAGAAGGGCGAGCTACGGCAGTCCTACCGCGAGGGACAGGAAGACCAGCTCGGGGCACTGGGACTGATCCTCAACATCGTCGTCCTGTGGAACACGGTCTACTTCCAGCAGATCATCGACGAGATGCGAGCCGAGGGCATCCACGTCCGCGACGAGGACATCGCCCGCCTCTCGCCGCTGAAGTTCGCCCACATCAACTTCCACGGCCGGTACAGCTTCGCGCTGCCCGCCGAGGTCGCCGGAGGCCAGCTCCGATCCACCCGCAAGCCCGCCGAGGCCACAGCCCTGGGCTAGGAGGGCCCGGCCGGCTCGCTCTCCGCCCGGGCGAGCCGGTAGCGGACCTTCTCGTGCGACAGACCCACCAGGCCGCCGATCTGCCGCAGCCCCCAGCCCTCCGCCCTCGCCGCAGCCATCCCGCTGTCCAACGCCGTGTCCGTCACCTCGTCCAGCGCCTGCCGCAGCTCAACAACGAGCCGCAGCCGGATCGCAGGCGCCAGATCGTCCAGGCCGGCGCAGAACCGCGCCACATCCGCCTTCAGGAAACCAACCGTCGGGTCATCGCTCACCCACCCACCCTGTCGGACCCGACCGCCGACCGTCAAAAGTTTTGACAGCAACACCGGCTTTCCGTTCCGTTCCTACCGGGCCCCCGCTTCTCGACCCATTCGCCGTCGGCTGTCATCGAGATGAACGTGGCCTCGTAGCCCCCTGCGCTGGTATCACGTCGGCTTCCCCCGTTCCGTCCGCTGTTGCCCGATCACGGTAAGGCCTGGCACCGACAGAAACAGGGGCGCCGGCTCGGCGGTCCGGGACCGGTTCCGGGCGCGAGGATGATCAGATTCTCGTCAGGTTGAAGTAGACCCCAACGCCACACATCCAGGTGACCTGCGGGGCGTCAGATTAGAGTCCCGGGCCCCATTTCTTGACGTCCGTCTACTTGGTTCTTAGATTCCATCTTGACATTTCGGATGGCGAGGGGGCCGGGAGCGGATGCGGGTCGGTTACGTCAGGGTGAGCAGCGCCGACCAGAACACCGTGCGTCAGCTCGACGGGGTCGAGGTCGAGCGGCTGTTCACGGACAAGGCGTCCGGGAAGGATGCCGATCGGCCGAAGCTCGACGAGATGCTCGCGTTCGTTCGCGAGGGCGACACCGTGCTCGTGCACTCGATGGACCGGCTCGCGCGCAATCTCGACGACCTGCGCCGCCTTGTGCGGACCCTCACGGCCAAGGGCGTGCGGGTCGAGTTCGTCAAGGAGGGCCTGACCTTCACCGGCGAGGACTCGCCGATGGCGACCCTGCTGCTCTCCGTCATGGGCGCGTTCGCCGAGTTCGAGCGCGCCCTGATCCTCGAGCGCCAGCGCGAGGGCATCGCCGCAGCCAAGCAGCGCGGCGCCTACACCGGTCGCAAGCCCGCCCTGACCCCCGGCCAGGCCCGCGAGCTGGTCGCGCGCGCCGCCGCCGGCGAACGGAAGTCCGACCTGGCTCGGGAGTTCGGCGTCAGCCGCGAGACGGTGTACAGCTACCTGCGCGCCACCGAGGCGGCAGCTGTCGCGGGCTGAGTCGACACGGCTTGGCAGGCCCGTCCCACGGCCCGGCCTGCGCTCACGGGATGGGCTCGGTGAGGAACGCGGCGATGGTGTCGAGGCCGGGGCGGTAGCCGTCGCTGGTGTCGACGGGGAGCCGCGGGAGGTCCAGGCGGATGTCGACGAAGGCGTCGAGGGAGTGGCGGCCGGCGGCGATGTCGTCGAGGAGGTCGCGGTCGCCGTGGGCGGCGCGGTGGGGGTCGAGCCCGGCGCGGTTGGTGATCCGCTGGTGGGCGGTGGCGGCGTCGACGGCGCAGCGGATGATCCGCACGTCGGCGTGGGCGGTGAGCGGTTCCAGGTGGGGTCTCCAGAGCCGGTCCTGGAACGCGGCCTCGGCCACGACGGTGACACCGGCTTTCGCCAGCGTTTCCAGGACGCCGAAGAAGGCGTGCAGAGCGGGGATGTTGAGTGGGTCGTCGCCGCCGGCCTGGTAGCCGGGGCTGGCCAGGACCAGTCCTTGTTTGATCTCGTCGCGGATCACCGCCGGGCAGCCGACGGCCGTGGCGAGCGCGCGGGCGAGGGTGGTCTTGCCGGTTCCTGGCGGGCCGCTGACGACGGCTAGCACCGGTCTCCCCGTGGTCATACTGCTGGATCCTTCCACGCGGGCGCCGTGTCCGGCGGCTTGGCGAGGCGGTAGGCGATGAACCCGGGCTCCCGGGACAGGCGGGCGAACACGGCGGGGTGCGTGCGCGCCATCCGCGGCTGGGGCTGGTGCTCGACGAGGGCCTTGAGGAGGAATCCGGCGGCGGTGAACTCGGCGATCCAGTTCTGCAGGGGCTGCCGCCAGTAGCGGTGGGTGAGTCCGCACGACCACTGCTCCTGCTCGTGGCGGGCGTCGAAGTAGCCGCCGTCGCTGGCCTGCCAGTCGGCGGTGGGATGGCTGGTGGAGATGACCAGGGCCCCGCCGGGGCGCAGGACCCGGTAGATCTCGCGGAGCGCGCCCGCCCGGTTGTCGAGGTAGTGGATGACCAGGGCGAGCAGCGCCAGGTCGGCGCTGGCGTCGGGCAGCCAGTCCAGAGGCCGGTTCAGGTCGTGCTGGCGCAGCACGGGACCGGGGCCGAGCCGCCTGTGGGCGAGGGCGATCATGTCGGTGCTGGCGTCGCAGCCGATGACGTGGGCGCCGCCGCGCAGGAGTTCGGTGGCGTAGAGGCCGGGCCCGCAGCCGGCGTCCAGGACGGTGAGTCCGGTGACGTCGCCGAGCAGGCCGAGCACGGCCGGCCGGTCGTAGTGGGCGTTGTAGGCGCTGACGGCGGCCTCGTCGGCGAAGACCTGGGCGTACCCGTCGTAGAGCGCCGGCCCGGCGGCGACGTCGGTCATCCGGGTACTCCCTGACGATCTGCCCGCGGGCCGAGAGCGCGGGCGAGCACGGGCGGGCGGAACAGCATGTCGAGGTGCGCCAGATCAGCCTGCGCCGCTGTGGTGAAGGCCGGGTAGAGGGTCCGGATGGCGTGCTCGAAGGCGTGTCGCGGAACCGGCTGGCCCCGCTCGATGGCGACGTCCAAACGACCGTCGAACTCGGTGATCCAGCGCCGGTAGCCGGCCACCCGGGGGTCGGAGGCCGGCCAGGAGGCGTACAGGCGGCGGCGGGCGAGGGTGAAGGGTGTCGGGCTGCGCTGGTAGGCGGCGGCGACGGTTCCGGAGGCGCCCTGGACCTGGTGGTAGACGCTGGTGCAGGCGCCCGTGTAGGCGAACCGGTAGCCCTGGGCGTGCAGGGTCAGCCACATCGCCCAGTCCTCGCAGTGCTGGAGGGTCTCGTCGAACTGGGCCGAGGTTCCGGTGTAGTTGCGGACGGTGACCGCCCCGGTGTGGATGAAGTTGGCGACCAGCAGGAAGCCGGGATCGAACGGGTAGCCCTTGCGCAGGACGGCGGCGCCGTCGGCGGTCCGCGGTATGGCGTCGATCCAGCGGTCGCTGACCAGCGCCGCGCCGTAGGCCACCTCGATGCTGGGATCAGCCAGGGTGGTGGCGGCGACGGCCAGGTGGTCGGGCAGGAAGACGTCATCGTCGTCCAGGAAGGCGAGCAGGTCCCCGGAAGCGCTGGCAGCGCCGAGGTTGCGGGCGTGCGATACGCCCCGCCGCTGTGGCACCTCCAGCAGGGTGATCGCGAGCCGCCCGCGCCAGGCGTCGATGACCTGCTCAGGTGGGGTGCCCCCATCGGCGACGACGATGACCTCGAAGTCGCGCAGGCTCTGGCGGTCCAGGCTGCGCAGCGCCCGGTCCAGGTAGCCGGGCCGGTCGGCGGTGGGGATGATGACGCTGATCACTGGCTGCTCCGGACCTCGGGTTGGCAGCGGACTCGGGTGGTGGCCAGCTGCCAGGCCCGGCCGGCGGGCGTGGCCAGGCGCGCGGCGGTTCGGGCCGGGATGGCGGCCAGTCGGTAGATGTCGCAGCGGGAGTTCCCGCCGGCCGTGTGGTTCGTGCGGATGTGGAGTTCCCGCAGGGTGCTGCCGTCGCGGCTGATCTCGATGGCGCGGCCGTGCTGGGCGTCGGTGACGAGCAGGGTTCCGCTCGGGAGTTGCTGGCAGCCTCCGGCGAGTTCGGTGAACAGCGCGGCCGGCGGATCGGCGACGTAGGTGAAGACGATCTCGCCAGTGGCGGGGTCGATCTCCAGGACGCGGGAGCGGCGCGCGGCGCGCCCGTTGTCGAACACCAGCACGCTGCCGCCGGGCAGGGCGGAGGGTTGGTGCGGCCCGGACAACTCGCCGGGTCCCCACCACCAGCGCACCGCGCCGGCCCGTGGGCTGACGACGGCGATCAGGTCCAGCTCGCGGACCGCGACCAGGACGTCGCCGTCATCCCACAGGCCGGCCGGATGGGCGGGCACGATCTCCAGGGTGTTGGCGTGCAGCACGTCGCACGGCGAGCCCGGCTGGTCCCGCAGCGCACGGGAGACCTCCCGCCCTCGTCGCCCCGCGAGTCGGTGCAGGTCAGCGCACCCGACCGTCGCCCTGGCACGGCGGGCGAGCTCGTCGTGGACCAGGCCACGCAGGTGGTCGACGGTGGCGAGCAGGTCGTACAGCGAGTGCTGCTCGACTGGCCGCCCGCCGGCCTCCAGGACGGTGATCTGGTTGTCCAGGAGCAGGTACGGGCCGCCGGGCGCCGGGATGAGGCGGGGCTGTTCGGTCAGGACGTGCACGCGGCCGTCGGCGGCGACGTCCAGGTCGTGGTGGGCGGGCACCGGGGCGCTCCAGGCCAGGCTGGAGTCGGGGCGCAGTTTCAATACCGCGTGCAGCGGCACGATCGCGTACAGGCTTCCGTCGGGTCCGAGCTCGACGTGGTTCCAGCCACGCAGGTAGGACGGCGGATCGTCCACGGGGTCGGGCTGCCCGGTGGCGTTGCTCCAGGCGTGCACGAGCCGGCCGTCCCGGTCGGTCAGGCATGCCACCGGTTCGGGGTAGGACGCCGACGGCGAGTACAGCAGCAGAACCTCGTCCGTCACGTCGTGATCCGTGGTGTGGCCGGTCACCGCATCTCCTGGCGCACCGCGTCCGCAAGGCGGCGGGCGACCTGCTCGGCGACACGCTCCCCGATCGCGGGGCTGGAGCCCACGGCGGTATAGACGACGCCGTCGGAGGTGGCGGCGTCGGCCGGGAGCGGGAAAAGGTGGTAGGTGAACCGGCGAGGCGGGCAGCCGGCCGGACCTTCGGGCGCCGGGCGGGTGGTGCGCGGGGCGATGTGCATGACCAGGCTGGACTCGACCATGCCCGCGTGGTGGTCGACGTCGCGCGCGACCCCGGTCTCGGCGGCCAGCGTGTCGCGGAAGTCCTCGCCGACCACGTCCCACCAGTTCACGATCATCACCCTGGCGCCGGGGACGGCGGCCGTGACGATCCGCGCGGCCTCGCACAGAAAGCTGATGTTGTCGATCGCGGAGTTGACCACGACGAGGCGCCGAAGGCCGTGGCACGCCAGCCCGGTGAGCACCTCGGTGACCAGACGGGTGAAGACCTCGCCGCTGAGGTTGAGGACGCCCGGGAACTCGCCGCCGAGGCGCTGCGGCGGCGTCGCCACCCCGTAGCCGATGGTCGGAGCGACCAGGGCGCCGGAAAGGTCGCGGGCGAGCCGGCCGGCGAAGTAGTCGCTGATCATCGTGTCGGCGGCCAACGGCAGGTGCGGCCCGTGGGGCTCGACCGCTCCCACGGGCACGATCACCACGCCCGCGCCGGGAGCTGGATCGCGGGTCGCATCGTCGAAGGCGGGCCAGGTCATCTCGCCGAGCAGCATCGGCATCCCTTTCCGGCTGGGTTCGGGTAGGCGGGTCAGGCTCCGATCCAGCCCAGGCTGGGGAGGTCGCGCGGCCGGAGCCGCTCGCCAAGGCGCAGGTTGAGGAAGTCCTCCTTGTTGCAGCACCCGCCGTTCGCCCCGCATGGCGCCCAGGTCGCCGCGCGGGTCTCCAGGCGGAAGCCGGGGTCCAGGACGCGGCCGAGCGGGTGCAGGTCGGCGGCGGCGTAGCGCGAGCAGCGGTAGGCCACCCCGTGGATGTCGATGAACAGGTAGTCGTGCCCTGCCCGGCACTCCAGCTCGCGTGGGCCGGCGAGCGCGGTGAGCGCGAGCCTGGTCAGCGCCGGGTCGCCGCCCGCCTCCTCGATTACCTGCAGGGCGCGTTCGTGGTCGTGGCCGACGGCGCACAGCAGCGGCACAGCGCCGGTGGGGCTGGCGGTCGTGGCGGTCGGGTCGTAGCCGAGGTCGAGGTTGAACCGGAGCCCGGCGCGGCGGGCCGCGTCGCGTACCCGCCGGGCCCCGGCGGCGTCGGCCGGGTCGAACAGCAACGCGTTGACGACGACGAAGCAGCCGTAGGCGTCGTGGGCAAGCGCAGCGGCGTCGGTGAACTTCTCCAGGCCGATCTGGCCGGGGTGCCAGGTCAGCCACAGCGACACCTTGGCCATCTCAGCCGTTTCGGCCAGCAGGGGAAGACGGCGCTCGAGCAGCGAGGCGTTCGACAACAGCTCCACGTAGCGGACGTTGTCCTGGCGGGTGAGCCAGCCGGCCTGCTGAAGGAAGAACGAGGAGGCGAACGGCTCGCCGAGGCTGCCCAGGCGGACCTCGACCGGCTGCGGCCGGCTGCCGATCCAGCCGACCGTGGCGGCGAGGACGTCCCGGTCGGCCGGGTCGGTCCAGTCGTAGCGGCGGCTCTTCGACCAGTCCCCGGTCGACACGCAGTACGGGCAGCCAAAGTTGCACAGCCGCTGCCCGGCCACGTACCAGATCCTCATCGCGTCGGTCATGGCGGTGCTCCTGGTCGGTCAGCCGAAGGTGGCGATGGGGCGGAACTCGCGGGCGCCGTAGTCGAGCCGCTGGTTGTGGCAGCGCCGGCACGGCAGGCCCGCCGGCGCGTCGTCGACGCCGAACACCTGGCGGCGCAGCGCGACCGCGGCGTCGCTGGTCATGAGCTCGTGGATGCTGCCGGCGGTGATGTTGCCGAACCGTTCCCGCTGGTAGTAGTCGTTGCAGCACAGGAACAGGTCGCCGGCGACGCTGATGTTGGCGTGGTGGACCGGCCAGCCGCAGCCAGTCAGCGGCCCCCGGATGTCGATGTTCTGGAAGTAGTCGCCGCCCACGGCGCCGGCCCGGTCGCACGTCGCGCTCGCGAACACCTCCACGCCGGCGGGCTCGTACCGGGCGCGGACGCCGTCCAGGTTGCGGGCCAGGCTCGCCCCGACGCCGTTGACGACGACCTGGACCGGAAACCCGGCCTCGATCGCGGCGTCCAGGTTGGCCGTGGTCCGCTGGAAGCTCCGCGAGCCGGTAAGGCGCGCGAACTCGGCCTCGTCGGTGGAGGGCAGGTTCACGATCAGGTGCCGCAGCGCCCCGGGCCGGCGCAGGGCCTCGATCCGGTCGGGAGTGAGCGCGGAGGCGTTCGTGTAGAGCGCGAGTTGCAGGTTGTGCCGCGCCAGCACGTCGAGCCGGTCGGTGAACAGCCGGTCGAGCAGCGGCTCGTTGAAGAACTGGAACGTCACGTACCGCAGCGTCGGAACGGCCGCCAGCTTGGCCGCGACCTCCTCGAACAGCCCCAGCGGCATCGTCCGCCGCGGCTTCGGATCGGTCGCCACGGGACAGAACTGGCACCCCCAGTTGCAGTGCGCGGTCACCTCGATCTCGCCGGAGATCAGGTGATAGCCCCGGCACAGCTCGCCTGGCTCCTGCAGCCAGCTTCGGGCCACCGCCACGGCGACCAGTTCGGCGCCGAACCGTTCCGCCAGCGCGCTGGCCTCGGCTGGGCCCGCGGCACTGGCGCGCAGCAGGTCCAACATCGCCTGGTCGCTCTGCCACACGATCCGGCCGTCCAGGCCGACGATCCCGAATAGCGCGCCGGGCCCCGGTGGCTCCCCGGTGGGTGCGGTGGGCCCGTAGGTGTCGCTCCAGTAGCTGACCGGGAACGCCTCGCCCGGCATCACGCGCGTCAGGTACGGCGAAGTCTGCAGGCGACGGTCACCACCACTCACGCCAGGCCCTCCCCGGCTCGGCGCGCCCGATCCGGGGCGCGGACGGCGGGCGCGTCGCACTGCGCATCACTCTGCACAGTGCAGCAACACACATCGTGGAGGCAGTATCCGAGTCCAGACCGAACGTGACAAGCCCCTGACGGGTTTTCAGCGCCGCGCGGCGGGGCGGAAGAGCGCGAGAACGCGTCAGGGGCCGCAGCCCTCTGGAACGGCTGCGGCCCCTGACGACCGGCGATGTCGGTCGCGCTACCGGCCGTGCGGCTCTGGCTCCTCCGCCAGGCCGCCGAGCAGGTCGTCGAACTCGCCGGCCGTCACGCCGGCGACGAAGGCATCCCACTCAGTCTCGGTGAAGTAGAGGACCGGGCCGCCCAGACCGGCGGCGCCCCGCACCGTGATCGCCTGCCGCCCCGGCTCGAAGACCTTGTCGTCCCTGCGGAAGTCCGCCGGGACCTGCTCGGCCGGGATGTGCCCGGTGATGACGCCGCCGTCCCCGCCGCCGTCCCGGATCTGCGCGCCGGCCGGCCTCCTGGCCTCGTCGACGAAGGCCGCCCAGACGTCCGGGGTGAACCACAGGTCGGGGCCCGACGGAAACTTGGAGTCGCGGACCCCTATCCGACGAGCCGCGCCAGCTCCGGCCGCGGCCACCTCAACACAGTTGGCGGTCGGCTCGCTGCGCGTGGACTTGCGCCAAGAGGTGGTGACGAGGGGGGCGATGGCGGGCGTGCTCACGGCACTGTTCATAGTGATCGCTTCCTAACGGTCAGGCAGCTTCGTCGCGGCCTGGCTGATGAACTCGACGCTGTCGTCGGGGGACAGCGCCACCTCGGCCAGCAGGTCGTACCGCTCGGCGTAGCGGGCGACCTGAACCGGATCGGTCACGATGACATCGGTGGTGATCGACTCGATCGCCGCCACC
Source organism: Pseudofrankia sp. DC12 (assembly GCF_000966285.1). Taxonomy (NCBI): domain Bacteria; kingdom Bacillati; phylum Actinomycetota; class Actinomycetes; order Frankiales; family Frankiaceae; genus Pseudofrankia; species Pseudofrankia sp. DC12. Next base: position 6,747,719 of record NZ_KQ031391.1, on the reverse strand, counting down.
ACCGGGTCGCCGGGGTCGGGATAGGCGTAGAGCGACAGCGCTCCCGGCAGCGTCTGGAAGTCGCGCACCACCGCCTCGATCGGCAGCACGCGCACCGTGACGTTCTTCTCGGCGGCCCGGGCAGCCAGGTGCAGGAGCTGCTCGCGCATCACCGGCAGCGGCGCGGACGGCCGCCGGACCGCGGCCTCGTCGATCAGCAGCTCGTAGCTCGGAGCACCAGGGCGCCGCAGCATCCGCTGCCGGCCCGCCCGGCCCTCCAGCACGCCCTCGACGGTGGCCTCACCCGCGGGCATGACTCCCGTGACCAGCAGCCGTGCGCGGGCGTACTCGGCCGTCTGCAGCAGGCCAGGCACGGAACTTGGCTGGTACTCGCGGATGCCCACCGCCCCGGCCTCAAGGTCCGCGTACAGGGCCTGCCGCTCGCCCATCACCCGGGCGCCCGACTCCCACCAGCCCCTGGTCGCCGCGTCCTGGGCGATCGTCAGGAGGCTGGTCCACTCCGCTCCCTCGACGCCGAGCGCCTCGAGCAGCTTCATCACGTCGTTGATGTCCGGGGAGACCCGGCCGTTCTCCAGCCGGGAGATCTTCGACCGGTCGACCCCGATGCTCCTCGCGAGCTCCAGGTGGTTCAGCCCGGCGGCCTCGCGGCGCTTTCTCAACTCCTGTGCGAGCCGGTACCGGCGCACGTACGGGCTAATCATGCTCAGATCCTCAACGTGCGGAATGGTGAACAGTGCCAGAAGTCGCACACGGGCGTCACGCTATCAAGTGCTGGATCTCTCCTCGACGCGGGTGCGGACACATCGCCTCGGGGCAGTTCAGGACGAACCCCACGGAGCGGACGGAAGGGCGGCTGGAACGATGCCTGTGACGAGCGTCGATCGGGCGATGGGGGCGCGGGGTGCCGGTCAACTTCCTCACGGACGAGCAGCGCGGTCGGTACGGCCGGTTCAACGCGGCGCCGGACGCGGTGCAGCTGGGCGGGTTCTTCCACCTGGACGCGGACGCGCGCAGGCGGGCGACGGCCGCGAACGGCCGGCGCAACGAGCTGGGCTGGGCCGTGCAGCTGGGCACCGTGCGCTTCCTCGGCACGTTCCTGCCCGCCCCGGCGGACGTTCCGGCGGTGGTCGTCGACTACGTCGCCGAGCAGCTCGGCCTCGTCCCCGATGACCTGAAGGGCTACGGGGAGCACGAGGCGCGCTGGGACCATCAGGCGCAGATCCGCGATGCCTACGGCTATCAGGTCTTCGGGCCGTCGCAGTGGTGGGCGCTGGCTCGCTGGCTGTTCCTGCGGGCCTGGCACACCAACGAACGGCCCAGCGTCCTGTTCGACCTGGCCACCAACCGGCTCGTCGAGGCGAAGGTGCTGCTGCCCGGTGTGACGGTGCTCGAGCGCCTCGTCGCGAGCATCCGGGAACGCACCGCCGCCCGCCAGTACCGGCTGCTGGCCGCCGCGCCCAGTCCACCTCAGCGCGCCGACCTCGAGCAGCTTGTCGTGGTCGAGGCGGGTCGGCGGCTGTCGCGGCTCGACCGGCTGCGCCGCAGCCCGACCGACATCAGCGGCGCCGGGGTCGTGAAGGCCCTGGACCGCTACGTCGAGATCGACGGGCTGGGCGCGGCGGGCTGGGACCTCAGCGCCGTGCCGGCGGGGCGGATCACCGCGCTGGCCCGGTTCGCAGGTGTTCGACCTCGTCGTCGGCGACCTGGTCCGCACCTCCGGGTTCCGCGCCGGCCGGGAACGGCTGCGCACCCTCAAGGACCTCGACGGGGCAGCGCTGGTGCTGCGCCGGGCCTGGCTGGCCATCGGGCAGATCGCCGCCGACCCGGCCGGCGACCTGCGCCAGGCGCTCTCCGAGCTGGACGTCGCCGCCGTGGACGCGGCGGCCGCCACCATCTGCCAACTCGCCCGCGAACCCGACGACAACTTCCTGACCGAGCTGCTGGACCGCCACGCCACAATCCGCCGGTTCCTGCCCCGGCTGTTGGCCGTCATCGGCTTCGACGCCAACAACCGCCAGGGCCGCCAAACCCTCGAAGCGCTTGAGTTCCTCGCCGGCCTGCCCCGCCGGCGCAGCCGCACGCCCATCCCGCCGGACAGCGTGCCCGCCGACGTGCTGACCGCCGCCTGGCACCGGCGGGTCTTCCCGACCGACGGCGACAAGGCCGGGACGGTCGACACCCGCGCCTACACTGTCGCCACCGTCGAACGGCTCCGCGAGGCACTGCGCCGCCACGAGGTGTTCGTGCCCGGCCTGCGCAAGTGGGGCGACCCGACCGCCGGCCTGCTCACCGGCGACGCGTGGGAGAAGGAACGGCCGCGCATCTGCGCCGACCTCGGCCTGAACCCCGAACCCGGCGTCGACGTGCAACGGTGGGCCGGCCGGCTCGACACCGCCTACCGCAGGCTCGCCGACGGCCTGGCCTCGAATCCGTCAATCCGGATCGAACAGCGCGACGGCCGCGACCGCCTCGTGCTCACCGGCCTGGACAAGCTCGACGAACCGGCGTCTCTCGCGGCGCTGCGCGCCGATGTCGACGCTCGGATCCCGGTCGTCGACCTGCCCGAGGCGCTCCTCGAGGTACACCGCTGGACCGGCTGCCTGGACCACTTCACCCACGTCTCCGACGCCCCGTCGCGCCGCGACGACATGATCGTGTCGGTGGCGGCGGTGCTCGCAGCCCAGGCGATGAATGTCGGCCTGGCCGCTGTCGCCTCCGACACCGTGCCAGCACTCGCGCTCGACCGGCTGTTCTGGGTCGAGCAGAACTACATCCGCGCCGCCACCCTCACCGCGGCCAACGCCGCCCTCGTCGACTACCACATGGCTCTGCCGCTGGTCGCCGCCTGGGGCGGCGGCGAACTCGCCTCCGCCGACGGCCTGCGCTTCGTCGTCCCCGTGCGCACCCTCAACGCCGGGCCCAACCCGAAGTACTTCGGCCACGGCGCCCGCGGGGTCACCTACTACAACTTCACGTCCGACCAGTTCACCGGCTTCCACGGCATCGTGATCCCGGGAACCCCGAAGGACTGGTACTACCTGCTCGAAGGCCTCCTCGACCAGGAGACCTCACTGCGCCCGGTCGAGGTCACCTCCGACACCTCCGGCGCCTCCGAAATGGGCTTCGGGATCTTCCGGCTCCTCGGCTGGCAGTTCTCCCCACGCCTGGCCGACGCCGGTTCCGCCACCCTCCACCGCGTCGACCCGCACGCCCACTACGGCCCGGTCAACAACCTCATCCGCACCCGCATCAACACCAAGATCATCACAGACAACTGGGACGACCTGCTGCGCGTCGCAGGCTCCCTGCTCACCGGCGCCGTGCGCCCCGCCGAACTGTTCCGCTACCTCGCCGGCGGCGGCACTCCCACCCCGATCGGACGGGCGCTCATCGAGCTCGGCCGGCTCGACCGCTCCGCCTACCTCGCCGGCTACTACGACGACGAGCTCCTCCGGCGGAGGGTCAACACCCAGCTCAACCGGCAGGAGTCCCGCCACCAGCTCTGCCGCAAGATCTGCCACGGCCAGAAGGGCGAACTGCGCCAGCGCTACCGCGAAGGCCAGGAAGACCAGCTCGGCGCCCTCGGACTCCTGACCAACGTCTGCGTTCTGTGGAACACCGTCTACACCGCCCGCGCCCTCGACCAGATCCGCGACGAAGGCAAACCCACCGCGGTCGCCGACGTCGCCCGGCTCTCACCGCTCGGGTTCGATCACCTCAGAATGCTCGGCCGCTACAACTTCTCGCTGCCCGACGACATCCGCGCCGGCCGGCTCCGGCCCCTGCGGTCCCCGTCGCCCACCCAGTGACGCCCGGCTACTCACCGACCACGGGCGCGCTGGCCGCGAGCGTGCGCCGAACCTGCTCGTGTGACAGCCCGACGAACGCACCGATCCGCCGCAGCCCCCACCCCTCGTCCTGAGCGGCGGCCATCGCCGCCGCCAGCGCCGGCGAGGTCACCTCCTCCAGCGCGGCCCGCAACTCCGTCAACATCCGCAGCCGCGGCGCGGGCGCCAGTTCGGCCAGCTCAGAGCACAGCCGCTCCACATCCGCCCGCAGGAACGCGACCTTCTCCGAACTCACCCGGCCAGCCTGACCGGCCAACGCCAGCAGTGTCAACAAATGTGACACCAACCCCGACTTGCTGTTCCGTTCCTACTCGACCCCGATCGTCGCGAGCAGCAGCGCCATCGTCTCGTCGTGGTCACGTCGGCCGACCCGGAGCATGTCGGCGTACATCAACGCGATGTAGGAGTAGACGTGCAGCGTCTGGGTGACGCGCAGGGCGTCCATGAAACGCCCGGCGGCGCCCCAGGGCACCCGCACGGCCAGCCCGGTGCCCTGGCGGTAGCCGGCGGGCATGATGCCGCGCACCAGCACGACGTCGAAGAAGACGACGTGCAGGGACTCGTGCAGGAGGGCTTCGAGCAGATATTCGGGATGCCGGTTGAGTTTCGCCATGTTCAGGAAGAGCAACAGCGGCATCTTGTGGTCGTACATCGACCAGGAGATCTGGGGCTACCTGCTGACCCACTTCACGATCGCGGCGCTGATCTGCCAGGGGGCCACCGCGGCCGGGATCGACCCGGACAGAGTCCGCTACACGCGCACCATGCGCCTCGTTCGTCGACGGGTCGGTGACCCGTCTTCTTCCCCCTGACCACGAGGCGCGGGCCCTCGCCCGCGTCCACGCGGACATCACCCGGCCCGAGAAGCTCAACGAGCGCCGCGAGCGCGGCTACCCCCGGGTCGTGCGCCGCGCCCGCCACAACCACTACAAGGTCAAAAGCCCTGGGCAGCACGGGATCCGCTACGACGCGCCGGCCACGATCAGGCTCGCCAGAACGAGCGGACCCGCGCCGCAGCAGCGGGAACGGACCCGGACACGCCACCGACCCGCCACCGCCGGGCCGCGGGTGCGCGCCGACCCGCGTGGCACCGCGCTCCGCGGGCCCCGCCGCCGCACGGGGGCCTCCCAGCCGCCCACTGGCCGAATCTTCAACCGGCGTGCTCAGCAGCGCCACAAATCATGATCGAACTAGCGGAAGTGGCATTGTGTGTGCGCCCGAGAGGGGGTGTATAGGCACCCACCCGCGGTCTCGCCGGGGGCCCTTCCGTGCTGATCGTGCAGGTCGAAATGGCGGCCAGGGCGCGCCGCAGGATGGGAAATGCGCTGGTCGCCGATGTTCGGCGCCGGCCAACGGACGCGGCGCGGCACCCGCCCGCCAGCGTGATGTGACGCACAATCGACGCCCGCGGTGTTCGGAACGGCGGCTACAGGTTCATGCCCAACCACGAGAACGCAGACGGACCAACCGTGAGGAGTCAGCCGTCATAACGCACGTTCGCTCCCGCTCGCCGCTGTCGCGCAGCCGTAGTACCTGGTCGCAGGCGGCTTCGACACCGGCAGCCGGGTCCCTGCCGACGGCGTGGACGAGGTCGTCGGGGATGGCGATGTCGGGGATGGCCGCGGCGAGGCGGCGCGCCATCCCAGCGCTCGCGAGGACCATGACGCCGGCGTAGACGGGCAGCTCGACCGGATGGGCGTCACGCCACCGCAGCAGCGCGTCACCGGGTAGCTGACCTGGACGAACAGGAAGTCGGCCGCGCGTCTCCAGGCGGCGGGAGCAGGCCCGCCGCGGCGCCGACCCGGAACGCCGGCCGGTCCGCGAAAACCGGATCATCGCCGGCCGCGCGGGCCTCGTCGATCACGGCGTGGACGGTGAGGTCGCTGGTCCGGTTCCCGGCGGTGGGTCTGTCTCCGTGGACGAACAGGAACTCGTCGACGCCGTAGGCCGCGGCGGTGAGCAGGTCGCGGCGGAACCCGAGCAGGTTGCGGTCACGCGAGTTCACGCAGGCGATGCTGCGTCCTCCCATCGCCGCCACCTCGTGTCCGCCCGCGACCACGGCATCCGCGCCCTCGACGCCATCCACCACGTCCTCGCCGGCCGACCCTGGCTACCGATCCCGGTCGCCACCACAGCCTGAAACAGCATCAGCACGGGTCACACCCGTGAATGGACACGTCGCGGGCTCCCTGCACTCCGGCACGATCAAGGCCTCCGAGGTCTTGCGCGTGCTGGCACCCGGCGGCAAGCCCACCCCCACCGGCAAGGCAATCATGGAGATCGGCCGTCTCGACCGCAGCGCCTACCTGTCCACCTACTTCGCCGACGAACTGCTACGGCGGCGCGTGAACACCCAGCTCAACCGGCAGGAGTCCCGCCACAACCTCGCCCGCAAGATCTTCCACGGGCAGAAGGGCGAGCTACGGCAGTCCTACCGCGAGGGACAGGAAGACCAGCTCGGGGCACTGGGACTGATCCTCAACATCGTCGTCCTGTGGAACACGGTCTACTTCCAGCAGATCATCGACGAGATGCGAGCCGAGGGCATCCACGTCCGCGACGAGGACATCGCCCGCCTCTCGCCGCTGAAGTTCGCCCACATCAACTTCCACGGCCGGTACAGCTTCGCGCTGCCCGCCGAGGTCGCCGGAGGCCAGCTCCGATCCACCCGCAAGCCCGCCGAGGCCACAGCCCTGGGCTAGGAGGGCCCGGCCGGCTCGCTCTCCGCCCGGGCGAGCCGGTAGCGGACCTTCTCGTGCGACAGACCCACCAGGCCGCCGATCTGCCGCAGCCCCCAGCCCTCCGCCCTCGCCGCAGCCATCCCGCTGTCCAACGCCGTGTCCGTCACCTCGTCCAGCGCCTGCCGCAGCTCAACAACGAGCCGCAGCCGGATCGCAGGCGCCAGATCGTCCAGGCCGGCGCAGAACCGCGCCACATCCGCCTTCAGGAAACCAACCGTCGGGTCATCGCTCACCCACCCACCCTGTCGGACCCGACCGCCGACCGTCAAAAGTTTTGACAGCAACAGCCGCCCTCGCTGCCGAGTCCGCCGGCCCGGCCGAGCGCAAGGCGCACCGGGTCTACGCCGCCCGCATCACGGCCACCGAGACCCCACAACTTGATCGATCTCACCGATAACCACGGTTCGATTGATCCCCGGGGCCGTGTTCGAACGCTACGCGTCCTCGGCCGGGCGGGCAGGACAGGAGAACGGTGGCGTCACCGTGCTCATCTCCCACCGCTTCTCCACGGTGGGAATGGCGGACCTCATCGGCGTTCTCGACCGTGGCCAGCTCACCGAACACGGCACCCACCACGAGCTCATGACCGCCGCCGGGCTCTACGCCGAACTGTTCACCCTCCAGGCCCGCGCCTACCACTGAGAACCGGCCCGGGCGGTCAGAGAAGGTCCTCGAGTCGGGTGGCGACCTGGCGGTAGCGGCTGACCGGGACGAGGTGCACACCAGCGAAGGCGCCGCTGTCGCGCAGCCGTAGCACCTGGGCGCAGGCCGCTTCGACCCCGGCCGCCTGGTCGCGTTCGACTGCCTGGACGAGGTCCTCGGGGATGTCGATGTCGGGGATGGCCGCGGCGAGACGGCGGGCCATCCCGGCGCTCGCGAGGACCATGACGCCGGCGTAGACCGGCAGTTCGACCGGATGGGCGTCGCGCCAGCGCAGCAGGGCGTCCACCGAGTAGCTGACCTGTACGAACAGGAAGTCGGCCGCTCGTTTCCAGGTGGGCAGTGGACGTAGGCCGGCCGCGGCGCCGACCCGGAACGCCGGCCTGTCCGCGAAGACCAGGTCCTCGCTGGCCGCGCGGGCCTCGTCGATCATCGCGCGGACGGTCAGGTCGCTGGTCCGGTTCCCGGCGGTGGGTTTGTCGCCGTGGACGAACAGGAACTCCTCGACGCCATAGGCCGCGGCGGTGAGCAGGTCGCGGCGGAAGCCGAGCAGGTTACGGTCGCGGGAGTTCACGCAGGCGATGCTGCGTCCCCCCATCGTCGCCACCTCGTGGGCGACGGCGATGCTCGACACCGTCGCGCGTCCGATGTGGTTGTCGGGGATCAGGAACGCGTCGGTGACGGGGCTCAGGACGCCGATCTGGTGGCGGGCGTGGGTCAGGTCCGGCCGGGTCGGCGGCTCGATCTCGCAGATCAGCTCGAAGCCGCGCACCGGACGTTCGTGACCCGCCGTGGATTCCTGCATCCGGACAGGATAGGACGCCCTGATCCACCGACCACAGCCACGCGAGCTGGTTGACGACGCGCCGCCGTGGTCCGCCCGTCTTACCGAAACCTGATGGTTCTCTTGCCCAGTGGTTGGCGGCTGGTTGGCATCCTCGCTGCTGTGAACGCACCTGCAGCGCGAAGCTCGCGCACGCCGAGAACGAGCGCGGTCCGGTGGTCGACCGGGACGGTGATCGGAATAGCGCTGGTCGCCGCCATGCTGCTGGCCGGTTGTCGGGCAGCCGGGACCACCCGCGGGACGGGACCGGCCGTCACCTCGCCGAGCGCCGGCGGGCTGTCCCCGGCCGGCACGCCCGTCGCAGCGGCGGCGAGCGTCGACCCGGCTGCCGGGGTGTCGACGCAGCCGGTGTATCCGGTCGAGCCACCTGCCCAGGGAAGCTTCGAGGGCTTCGCCACCTACTCCTACATTCCCGCGCACCCCACCGGGATCATCTACCTCTTCCACGGCTCCGGTGGCAGCGCCGACTTCGCAGTCAAGATCGAGAACGCCGACGTCCTCAACGACATGATCGGCAGAGGCTTCGGTTACGTCGCGACGGAGAGCACCGAGCGTTCCGGCGAACGACGCTGGAACGTGGACGGCCCGTCGATGACCTCCAATCCCGACCTGGCTCGGATGGACCGGCTCCGCCGGCACGTGCTCGATACCACGGCCGTCGACGCAGGCACGCCCACCTACGGACTCGGCATGTCCAACGGGAGCGCGTTCGCCGCGCTGTGGGCCGCCGCCGAGAGCTCGGCCGGTGTCCCGATCAGCGGGGTAGCCCTGTACATGGCCGGCCCCACGAAGGCGGTCGACCGGCTCGGCGGGCTGCGGGTCCCCACCTTCATGGTGGTCGGGGTCAACGACACCGTCACCGACCCCGCCAAGGAGAAGGCCGACCTGGCCGCGATCGCCCACACCGGGATCCCCACCGAGCTGCACGAGGTCATCCAACGGGCCGTGACCCCCGTGCGCTAGCTACGCGTCCCAGGCGTCACCGAGGCGACGGCGGCGGCGGTCGTCGCCGCCTACCGGCAGGCCGGGCTGATCGACTCCGCCGGTACGCTGGCCGTCTCCCTGCCCAAGAACCTCAGGGGAGACGGCGCCGACAAGCTCACCAGCGGCGTTGTCCTACCCACAGTCCTCACCCCCGGCCAGCGAATCGCCGTCCACGCGGAGACGCTCGCCACGATCGGCGCGCACGAGTTCAACGCGGAGTTCAAGGTGCAGAACGCGAACTTCTTCGCCGATCATCGGACCACCTGACGGTGGCGGCCTCGCCGGCGCCCGTGAGAGTCCGCGGCGAGTCAGACTCCGGTCGACGAGCCGGGGCGGACGATCACGATGACGACGACCGCGGCCCACAGCAGGTTGAACAGCCCGGGAGGCGGCCTGCCAGGCCCCGGCCGCCTGGGCGGCCGCGCGTCGTGGCGGCAATACGAAGTGCCCCTGGTGACACGTGTTTCTCACCTGCACACCGGGTCAAGCACACCGGCGGCCTGCTCCGAGCGGCCGGGTTCCGTCTACCAGTCCTGGTCGGCGAGTAGCAGTGTGGCGAGCGGTTCGAGGGGGTCACGAGCTCGTGGAGCTCGTCGAGCCCGAGGCTTTCGTACGGCTTGGCGGCGAGGTGGTCGGTGAGCGCCTCGACCCGCTGCTTGGTGGCGCGGCCCGTTTCGCTGAGCCAGACGTCATCTGCGATCAGGTTGCGGTCGCGCATCCCGTCGATCACGGCGGCGAGCTGGGTAGGGGGGAGGTGGTGGATCCGTCCAAACTTCTCGGCGGGATGCCCACGTCGAGGGCGTGCAGGACGTGAGCCTCCAGGCCGCCGCCACCTTCGGTCATGAGGGCGGTGATGTGCCCGTCGCCGCGGTGCTCGCGCAGCAGGGAAGCCGCATGGAAGAGGCGGGCGACCACGTCCTCGGGGATCGGGAGCGCGCGCAGCGCGGCGTACATGGGCCGGCCCTCGACCGGTGCGCTGGGCGCAGCCCGCAGCAACAGGTCGGCGGCCCGTGCGAAGGCGGGCGCGTCGGCGTGATCGCCGAGGATCCGCCGCAACGCCTGCACGCAGCCCATTGGGCTCGTCGGCCGCGTAGGGGATGACACCGATCGGCTCGACCAGCTCGAACATCTGGCGTGCCGTCGGGTTCATGGCCTGATCCTCCTGCTGCCCAGCGCATCTTGCGGACACTCACGATCACTTGGACGCCTGGATCCCACGAGACTCATCGGTCCTGGTTCGAACGAACGCAAGAATTCGCCTGGTGCCGTGTCGAGTCCTGGAACCGCGCCAACAGCGTCATCTTCTTCGGCAAGGGCGTACTCTTGCCGACCCCAACCTCCCTTGGCACAAGAACCCTTGACCGCCAACGACCTCGACGCTCTCAGCGCAGTCTCCTGGCCGGATCGGCGCTGGTCAGCCACATCCGCCCGATTTTCGGCGGATGCTACGGCGACCCCGCCGGGACTCCCGCCCCGCGTAGGGGTTTTGTAGTGAATTGCGGCAAGATCGGTACATGTCCAATGACAGTGTCGCTGTGAGCCGAGACACAGGTCAGGCCGCACGAGACGCCCTGATCGGCATTCCGCGGCAATGCGCGCGGTGCAACCACGAGTTGGCGGAGTCGGCCTTCGCGCGACCGCGAACCGCGCGACGATCGGGCAGCGCCCAGTGCAGGGCCTGCGAGGCCACACCACCCAGCGCGTCCGACCTGCTCACATGCGTCAAGTGCGGGCAACGCAAGCCACGCGTCGCCTACCGGCAGGTGACCTCCGACCGCTGGCGAACGGACTGCCTGGACTGCACCAAGACTCAAACGCGCCAGCGGTATCGAGAAGAGAACGGGCTGGCGCGGATCCGCCGCGACCACTGGCTCCGGACGTACGGCCTCACGCCCGAGGCCTACGCCGATCTACTGACGTCGCAGCGTGGCCTTTGCGCGGTCTGCGACGTCGATCTGACGGCACTACCCGTGCACCAGGTACATGTGGATCATGATCACAGGGTCGGGCGGGTCCGTGGCCTTCTGTGCGCAACCTGCAACACCCGCATCGCCCCCGCAGCCGAGACCATCAGTTCGGATCTGCTCGCGCGTGCGCTGGCGTACCTCCAACGCGCCAGCCGATGACCTTTGGCGAACGGCCCCACTCCCCCAATTTCTAACTCTCGAGAAGTGAAGCTTATCGAGCGTCAGGATTTTCGTTTCGTGGTACCTGGTGTTTCGTTGCGTCGTTACGTTTCGTCTCTGCTACGTTCTGGACGTTACGGAATCGAGTGGAGGGGGCGTAGTGACGGATGCCGCGGCGACACGGGACAACGGCGGAGATTTGGTAGCGAACGTCGGGGGAGAGATCGGTCAGGCGGCCGGCGTCACCGACGACGCCGGCCGTCTCGTTGATCTCAGGCCGGTGCCGGACCAGGTCGCGGGCGTGGTCTGCGGCTATCCGGGCTGCGGGCGGCCGTGCGCGGCCGCGGACGGGCCTGGCCGGCCTCCGGCGTACTGCGACGACCCGGCGCACACCCGGCTGTCGGCCTACCGGCGCCGCCGCGAGCTCGCCGCCCTGACCGCCACCGGTGGCGGTCCGGCCACGGGCGACGGTCCGCGGCGAGCCGGCGGCGGGAGCGGTGTTCCAGCCGGCCGCACCGGCGCACGGGCCGAGACCCGCCCGGTGGCGGTCGCCCGGTTGCGCGCCGACGAGCTGGCCGCCCACGTCGGGACGCTGGCCGCCGATCTCGGCCGGACGCTGGAGGCGTTCACGGCGGCCCTGGGCCGGCTGGGTGACGTCGGCGCGGCCGAGACGCAGGTCGAGGCGGCCGAGGCGGACGCGGCCCGGCGGGTGGGTGAGGCGACCTCCCGGGCGGTCCGCGCCGAGGCGGCGGCCCGGGAGCAGACCGCGGCGCGGGCGGACGCGGAGGCGGTCACCGCGGAGGCGACCGCCGCGCTCGACGAGCTGGAACGGCGCCTGGCCGAGGCCGACGCCGCGGCGCTCGTCGCCCGGGAGGCGGCGGGGGACGCCGAGCGCCGGGGCGCCGAGGAGATCGCCCAGGTCCGCGCCCAGGCGTCGGCGGAGGTCGAGACGGCCAGGGCTCAGGCCCGGGCGGAGGTCGCGACCGCGCGGGCCGAGGCCGACGAGCGGGCCGAGTCGGCGCGGGCGGACGCCGCGGCCCGGCTGGCGACGATCCGGGCCACGGCGGAACGGGAGATGGCGACGCTGCGCGGCCAGCTGGCCGCGGCGAACGCCGAGCTTGGTGGTGCCCGCCGTGACGCCGCGTCGGCGGCCGAGGCGCAGGCGGAGCTGCGCGCCGAGCTGGCGGCGTTGCGGGAGGCGGCGTCGGCGGACCGGGCCGGTGCCGCGTCCGCGCTCGACCGGGTCCGGGTGGACGCGGCGGCCGAGGCCGACCGGCTGCGCCGGGAGACCGCCGACGAGCTCGGCCGGGTCCGGGATGAGCTGGCCCGGGTGCGGGCCGCGGCGGATACGGAGGTCGCCCGGATCCGGGCCGAGGCGGCGGCGGCGCGGGAGGCCGACCGGGCGGCGGCCGAGGAACGGATGGCGGTGCTGGCCGAGGCCCGCGCTGACGCCCGCTCACGGGCCGAGCGCGCCGAACGCCACGCCGACGCGCTCGCCGCCCAGCTCGCCCAGTCCACCGCCTGACTCCGGCCACCCCCGCCCTCTCCCCCGCCCACGCGTCTGATGATCACGAACCTGGTGGAGGTCCGCGCCGCCAGCCCAGTCAGCGCCCCGTCCGGCGCCCCAGTCCCGGCTTCGCCTGGCCAGCGGCCGCGACCAGCCGCTTTCATGATCGGGTGGATTTGCGGTCGCCGGGGCTGCCCCGAATCCACCCGATCAGGAGATGGAGGTGGTTGATGTTGTCCGGGAACGGCAGGGCACCGTCTCAGACCCCGACAAGTGAGACAACTTCCGGACGGGTCTTATGAGACGCCATTCGGCCTGGTGGTGCTGGACGTAGGTGGCTGCGCCGGCGTGTTCGCTGGGGGATCCTCTAACGAACACAGTCAGGGCGTCACGCCGGCGGCCTCACCGAAGATCAACCGGTGTTCGCCGTGTCTTATGATCATCGGTATGGCGGATGAGGCGGGCGGTCACGTACCGGTCAACCGGCGGCAGTGGGACGAGCACCTGTCGGCCTGGTTCGACCGGTACGCGCATCGTCGTTGGGCCGCGGGCGAACCGTTCTGGGGCATGTGGTGCGTCCCTCAATCCCGGCTGCCGGTCCTGCCGGCGGACGTGGCTGGTGCCTCAACGGTCGAGCTGGGCTGCGGTAGCGCCTACGTGTCGGCGTGGCTGGCCGGTCGGGGCGCGCACCCGGTCGGTGTTGATTTCTCGGCCCGGCAGCTGGCCACCGCACGCCATCTGCGGGACGAGTTCGAGCTGCGCTTTCCGCTGGTCCACGGGGACGCCGAGCAGGTGCCGCTGGCTGACGCCTGCGCAGACCTGGTGATCAACGAGTACGGCGCGGCCGTCTGGTGCGATCCCTACCGGTGGATCCCGGAGGCGGCCCGGCTGCTGCGCCCTGGCGGCCGGCTGGTGTTCCTGACCCACTCTCCCCTGGCCCGCCTGTGCATGCCGGAGGCCGGACCGGCCACCGATCGCCTGGTACAGAGCCTGTTCGGACTGCACCAGCTGGTACGCCGCGGCGGCTCGGGCCGGGAGTACCGGCAGTTCGCGCTGCCGCACGGGGAGTCGATCCGGCTCATGGCCGCGTGCGGTCTAGTCGTGGAGGACCTGATCGAGGTTCAGGTGCCGCCGGACGCGGCCACCAACAACAACGACTTTCCGGAGTTCCCACCCGAGTGGGTCCAGCGTTGGCCCGCCGAGGAGGTCTGGTTCGCCCGGCGCCGCTGAGCCGTCAGGCCCTTGGCGACGGCCCCCGCCAAGGAGAAAGCCCGGGGTAAACCGGCGGCTCGCCCGACCGTCAGCCGTGCTCCTCGCCAGGGGCGTCGGGGTCGCGGAGTTCCCGCAACCCGATGCAGAACCACGACACGTACCGCTGACGATCACAGTGGCGGCGGCGTCGAGCAGTCTCGGCAGACGATCGTTTGCCGACAAGATCCCCGGAGGGTCAACGTGGCCCTGCCAGCCGTCCGATACTGACCCGCGTGAGCGATGGCGATCTGGCCCCCCTTGCCGCGGACGACGACGGGAACCTCCTGGTGGCGTTCCACGAGGTCGGCGAGGACGCCGACCTGCGCGACGCCCCGCTGCCGGCGTCTTTGGTCGTGCTTTGGAGCGACGATGGCCGCCTGCTGCTGGTGTTCGACCGCCGTCGGCAGTGCTGGGAGCTGCCCGGCGGGATGATCGACCCGGGCGAGACACCGCGGGAGGCGGCGGTGCGCGAGCTGCGCGAGGAGGCCGGCTACCAGGTAGACGACCTGCTCTTCGCCGGCTTCGCGCGGTTCACCCTGGGCCCCGAGCGGCGTTCCGAGTACGCGGCGGTCTACGCCGGACGCCCCGCCGCGGGCAGCCCTTTCATCCCCAACGAGGAGATAGCCGCGGTCACCTGGTGGGACGGCACTGCGCCGCTCGGGGGTCGCGTGCAGCCGCTTGATGTGTGCCTGGGGCAGCTGGCGCGGGCAGGCCTGGACCGAGGCGGAGATGTTGGGCGCGGCCGGCCCTAGAGATCACCCAGGACCGGTCTACCCAGCCGGCGCGCTCGTGGCGGCTCACAGCGGCCGATAGCCGTTTGGCTCGCGCTGCCCGACACGCTTACGTCGTCCGCTCTTCTCGGGGTCGGGCGGAACTCATTCTGATCTTGATGTTGTTCTCGCCGTGCCGGGCGACGTCATGGAAGCCGAGCCGCCGGTAGAGGGCGTGCGCTTGCTGGTTGATGGCCAGGACGTCGAGGGTGACGGGGTGGCCGCGGCGCACGGCCTCGTCGAGGAGGTCCTGGATGAGGCGGCTGCCGATGCCCTGCCCCTGGTAGTCGGGGTGGATCTCGATTCGGCCCAGGTAGGTCTCTGCCGGACGGCGTTCGACGCTGAGCAGGCCGGCGTCGCGGCCGTCCACCATGATGATCTGGGTCCGCTCCGGGTCGAAGGTTCGCTCGTGGTGGACGCGTTGGATGGCGCCGTCCCAGCCCCAGATCTGCTCGACATAGCTGCCCATCGCGGCACGGTGCAGCGCGAAGCAGAACTCGCTGTCAGCGGGCATCGCAGGCCGTAGCCCGACCTCGATCATGTGAACCGTTCCGTGGGTCGCTCGACGAGTGGGCCGCCGCTGAGCTTGAACGCCATCGCCAGCCTGGCCGCCCGCGATCGGGCTGGCCGCTGATGGCGGCTCACGCGTCGCCTTCGTCGTCGTCGGGCGCGTCGGGGTCGCGCAGTTCGCGGATCGTTCCGGGCGGGAGGTCTGGTAGGACGAAGCTGTAGGTGCCGTGGACTTCGAGGTGCCGGTTGACGAACGGCGACAGCCTGGCCATGTCCTCCTCGCGCACCGGATAGCCCTGAGCCCTGAGCTGGTGGACGGCGGCGTCGAGGTACACAGTGGTCCACAGGACCACGCAGTTCAGGACGAGTCCGAGGGCGCCGAGCTGGTTCTCCAGGCCGCGTTCGTAGCGGTGGTACAGCTCGCCCTTGCGACCGTGGCAGATCTTGCGGGCGAGGGCGTGGCGGCCTTCCTGCAGGTTGCGGATGTGCTTGATGTCGCGCCGATAGGTCTCGTCGGTGTCGATGTAGGCCAGGATGTGCAGGGACTTGAAGATCCGGCCGTAGGCGGCGATCGCCTCGCCGAGTGCGGTCGGGTGCCCGTCGCGCTGCAGCATGGTGACCACGTCGTAGGCGCGGACCGTGCCGGTGTAGATCGAGGCGACCACCCGCAGGATGTCCTCCCAGTTCCGGCGGATCCTCTCCAGGTCGATCTTCCCGCGGGCGAAGGTGTTCAGCGGCCCGTAGTCGGCGTCGGCGCTGATCCGCCAGCCCTTCTGATCGGGCAGGTCGGCGAGCGCGGGCCGGTAGGAGATGCCCAGCAGTTCGAGCAGCCCGAAGATGACATCGGAGTAGGAGCCGGTGTCGGTCACGACGATCTCGGGGAGTTCTCCTCCGTCCAGGCCGAAGATCACATCGATCATGTGCAGGGAGTCGCGGACTGTTCCGGACACGACCTTCGCGCCGCGTCCGATGCCCTGGTCGTTCATCGCGTTGAGCCAGGTCATGCCGCGTTTGGATCCGAAGAACTTGCGGTTCGGGCGGGCGAAGGCGGCCGGGACCGGGACGACGAACCGCATCCCGTCGACCGCCGCGACCAAGCCGCCGCCCCAGGCCCGCGCCAGGTCCAGGCCGCCCTGCCGGCCGACGAGGGGAGCATTCGCCGGGGCAAGGGTCTCGGGGCGGAAGTAGTTCTGGAACACGTGCGACAGCCGCGAGCGCTCGAGCGCGGGGATGCCCTTCTTGGCGATCGGCCGGTACCCGACGTTCAGGGAATGCGCGGCCAGGCAGGCTGCGATCGACGTCGGCAGGTCCTCCAGCCGGGACCGGCCGCCGGACACGGCGGTGAACGCGGCGGCCAGCGACGGCTCCCATGCCATCACCTCCAGGATGACCTCGGGCAGCTCAACCCGCGGCAGCATCGCGGTGGTGCGGGCGCGCAGGTCCACCAGGGACGGCGGCTCCTCGACGGCCTTCACCCCGGTCAGGTGGATCCTGCCCGCGTCGTCGACGCGGACCTCGGCGTTGCCGGCCAGCCGCCCGCCCACCTCCCGGTAGGCCCCATCCAGGGTCTGGCCGTGGCCCGCCAAGAGGGCGTCGGGGCTGTCGGGCAAGCCGAGCGTGGTCAGCACCTCCCCGCGGACCGCGTCCCAGGCCGGGCCCTCCAGGAGCTGGGCCTGGGGGTTACGCCACCTCGTGGAAGCGTCGGCGTAGATGTCGCGGCGCTTGAGGTGCCGGTAGAACTGCTCGAGCACGCAGAACGTGTAGGCGTGTCGGTTCACCGCCCCGTCCTCATACGCGGGCTGGCCGAACACCAGGCGTTTCCACGGGCCGTTCACCACGGACGGCTCGATGACCCGCGCCGGGACCAGCGGCGCGGGCAGCCGGCTGCGGAAGGCCAGCACGGCCGGCAGCGCGCGCATCGCGGAGAGCACCGCGGTGCCCTCGGCGTTGGCACCGAACTCGATCACCTTGGGCAGCATCTTCAGGAATGCCGAGACCGTGGTGTACCGGCCGGCGAGCGCGGCCCGCCAGTCGTCGGGGTCGGCGTCGGCTGGTGGCACGGTGTCGTTCACCAGCACCAGCGCGGCCCGCAACTCCGTGCGGGATACGACCGCCTCGATCGCCTCCCACACCTGTGCCACCCGCGGCTCGTCGTCCGGGCCGCCCCAGGACTCGGAGTCGAACAGCGCGGCCACCGCCACCGCCAGCCGGGCGGAGGCCCTCGCCAGCTTCGGATGCCGGCGGACCGTCTCCTTGTCCGCCGCGCTCTGTGCCTTGTTCAACAGCTCGGTGGTCATCAGCAGGTCCAGCAGTTCCAGGGCGTCGTCGACCGCCTTGGCCTCCAGGTACTGGACAGTCGCCAGCAGCGTCGCCAGCCGCCGGCCGTCGCCATGCCGGCGGATCTGTGAGGCGTCCGCGCTCATCCCGTACCGGGCCAGCTCCGCGAGGCGGCGCGGCGGCACCAGGCCCTCAGCGCCGAGACCGGCCAGGCCCAGCCCCGCCACCTCGGCGACCTGTTCAAGCGCTTTGATCATCGCCGGGCCGGACCCGCGCGGTACTGGGCCCTTGCGCCAGCGCTCCAGGTCCGACACCCGCGACCCCGCCGGCACCTCCAGCAACTGGTCCAGCACATACCGCTGGCCGACCGTCAGCAGCCCTTCCAACACGCCCCACAGCCGACGGTTCGTCTCGTCGCGGACCTCCGCGACCAGTCGGGTCAGCGTTGTCAGACCCGGCAACAGGACATCCCGTTCCCGCAGCCAGCCCGCCGCATCGGTGAAGATCGCCTTCGGGCCGTCGCTCGATGTCCACGACCGGGCCGCGACCCAGGCCCGCAGTTCCTCCTCAGCGGTGGTGAACTCCTTCAGCCCGCGTTCGCGCCTGATCTCCCACTGATGGTCGAACTTGGTCTTGGCGCGCGCGGTGTACTTCATGACGCACGAGGGATCGGCGACGCCGAGTTGCTCGGCCATGAAGTCCAGCACCGCGGTCGGAACGTCGAGAGGGTCCTCCAGGAACATCCCCACCCAGCGGACCGTGACTAGTTGGAGGCTGAACCCGAGCCTCATGTGTTCGCCGCGGTGACGCTCGACCAGCGCCCGATCGTCGTCGTCAAGGAAGAACACGCGATCCAGGTCAGCCCGCGAGGGCACTCTCGCGTACCGGCCGTACGCCGCCGCCTCGTCATCCGTCAGGAACTCAACCGGCATACGCCGCAATCTAGGACGACCCGCCCAGTGCGGAGCGCAGAGCTATCGAACCGCTACACGATTAGGCCACCGCCGGGTTGACCCACATCGGAACGATGGATGGCGGTAACACCGGCCACGGCGGCCCCTTAACGCCACTGGCCGTTCCGTTGCTGCTCAAGCCCCGTGTCGGGATCGGCGGCCAGGTCGAGTTCCTCGCAGACCCGGGGCCTGGCGGCCGTCCAGGCCGGGGGCCGTGGTGTGGTTCATGGGTGTAGCTGTTCGATGATTCGGTGCCAGCCGATGGTGGCGTCGGTGAGGACGGCGGCGGTCAGTGCGGCGGTGAGCAGGGTCGGGAGGGTGCGGTGCCAGCGGTTGTGCAGGGGTGGGGCTTGGAGGGCGTGGACGCGGGCGACGACGCCGTGGTGAAGGTAGCCCAGTGTTGCCGGGTCCGGGGTGGTGGTGTGGGTGGTGGCGAGCGCGGCTCGGGCGAGGGCCCGGGCGGCGGTCTGGCGGTCTCCGATCTCGGTGGCGGCCTGTTCGTCGGCCCACCGTTCGGTCTGGAAGACGATCGCGGCCCGGGTGGAACGCAGCAGGGGGTTCACGGTGGTGGCGAGGTCGGCGGCGGTCCGGTAGCGGTGGTGGTGGCCGTGGAGGTGGGCGCGTTCGTGGGCGAGCAGGACGCGCCGTTCGGCGGTGTCGAGGGCCCGCAGCAGACTGTCGGAGACGATCACACGGCCGGGGTGGGCGCGGTAGCCGGGTAGCGCGTGGGCGTAGGGGGTGTGGTTGGCGACCACCACGAGGTCTCCGGCGGCGGGTGTGTGGTGCAGGCCGGTGAAGGCGCGGTGGGCCCGGCGGCGGGCGGCGGTCGCGCGGAAGGCCCGGATCGTGATGACGGCGAGCGCGCACGCGGCGAGCAGGCCGACGGTGCGCGGCACCGGGTCGGCGGCGCGGGGCACGCTGGTGTGGACGGTGATCTCGTCGATGCGGACGAGGCCGGCCGTGGCCAGCAGGCCCAGCGCCCAGCCGGTCGCGGCGGCAGCGCCGATGGCCAGGGCGGTGAGGGTGCGGGTGGCGGCGCGGGGGTGCAGGTGACGGCCGAGGCGCGGCGCGGTCACGGCGATGGCGGCGACGAGGGCGAGGAGCAGGTAGACGCTGACGTACATGGGTCTCCGTCCGGCGGGGCGAGCGGGGCGGCGCCAGGGCGCGTCCCGTGGATCTTGGTCGATGCGGGCGGCGTCCCAGGCGGTCCGTCGCAAGGCGGAGGAGGAGTCCATAGCGGAGCTATGGGTGACGACGACAACGCGGCGAGTGGTTGCCCGGGACGCCGCCCGCGCGGCCGAAGATCCACGGGACGCGCCCTAGGGGTGACGGCTGTCGAGGACGGCGCGTAGCGCCGCCTCGGCGTCGGGGTCGAGGCCGGCGACGAAGTGGAGCATCACCGCGGCCGGGTCGACGCCGCTGGCGAGCGCGGCGTTCATCCGTTCGGCGGCGAGCTCGGCAGGGCCTCGCCGGGGGGTGTAACGGTGGGCCCGGCCGGCCAGCTCGCGGTCGCACAGGCCCTTGTCGTGGAGCCGGGCGAGCACGGTCAGCACCGTCTTGTACGCCAGATCCGGCGGCAGCCGGGCATGGACCTGCGCGGCGGTCAACCCGGTACCGGACGCCCACAGCAGGGCGAGCACCTCGCCTTCCAGCGCGCCGGACGCGCGCCGTCCCGTCGGCGCCCGCTCATCGGCGCCGCCGCGTGCTTCTCCTGGATCCATGGCCCTCACCCTCACCCTCGTCGCATCCGGGACGACTCGACACGCCGACGGACACCCCCCTTTGTCGCACAGGCTGTAGGACACCGGCTAGTCTTACCACCTGTAGGAGACGGTGGCCGCGCCGCTGTCCATGTCGCCCCGCCTTTGGAGTGTGTCAGCCCATGCGCAGATGGTTCCGTGCCGCCGTCCTGGCCTCGGGGGTGCTGGGCACTGTGCTGGTGGCCGCCGGCCCGGCTCTCGCCGGGACCGACGGCCCGGCCCGGGTGTTGGCCGGTGAGGGTGCTGTCACGCCCTACGACGCGGGCGTGCGCCATATCGCGACGCTGGCCGGCTACCTGTCCTACGGGCTGATGGCGTTGACGGTGTGTTTCGGCATCCTGACGACGACTGGGTGGGCGCGGCGCGGGGTCCGCCGCGCCACCCTCTACGGCGGGCACATGACGCTGGCGCTGGTGACCTTGACGTTCGGCTGCCTGCACGCGGTCGCCTACGTGTTCCAGACCGGCGAGCACTTCTCCTACCTGAACGCGGTCGTGCCGCTGGCGGGCGGCGGGGAGCCGGAGGTCGCTCTGGGCATCGTCGGCCTGGAGCTGGGCCTGGCGGTCGCCGCCTCGATCTGGCTGCAGCGCCGGCTGGGCTACCGGCGCTGGCATGTGCTGCACTACCTGGCCTACCTCGCTTTCGCCCTGTCGCTGGCACACGTCATCGCGACGTCCCGCGAGGTCCAGGCCCTGGGCATGCTCGGCCTGGCCGTCTTCGCGTTGGCGGCGGCCTGCGCGCTGATGGCGCTGCTGCGCGTGCTGCCCGCGACCACCGCGGTGGCCACCCGGATCATCCCCCAGGAGCTGTGACCCATGGACGATCACACCCGCCGGCCGGTCGTCGCGGCGCTGCCGCGGCTGGCCGTCGGCCAGCCCCCGCCGCCACCGCGGCGGACCGTGGTCAGCGTGGACGCCAACCACTGCGCCCTGTACGGGATCTGCGAGCAGGAGGCCCCCGACGTGTTCACCCTCGGCGTCGACGGCCGGCTGCGCTACCCGCCGGGCGTCGACGCCGGCCGGGTGGCGGCGGTGCGCCAGGCCGCCCGGCTGTGCCCCATGCGGGCGATCAGCCTGCGGGACCAGCCGTGAGCGCGGCCCTGCGCGGCCGGACGAACCGGGTGGTGATCGTGGGTGGCGGCCTGGCGGGGCTGTCGGCCGCGGAACGGCTGCGCGCACGCGGTTTCGCCGGGCAGATCGTCATCGTCGGCGACGAGCCACACCCGCCCTACAACCGCACCCCCCTGTCCAAGCAGCTGCTCACCGGCCAGCTGCCACCCGCCGATCTGCGGCTACGCGCCCACACCGACCCGGCCGCCTCCTGGCGGCTCGGTGTCCCCGCGGCCGGCCTCGACCCACGGGGCCGTCAGGTGATCCTCGCCGACGGAACCACCCTCGACTTCGACGGACTGGTCATCGCCACCGGCGTGGCCGCCCGCCGGCTACCCGACCAGCCGGCCGCCGGCCCCGTCCACACCCTGCGGACCCTCGCCGACGCCCACGCTCTGGACGAGACCCTCGCCGCCGCCCGGCAGGTGGCCGTCGTCGGCGGCGGGTTCCTCGGCTGCGAGCTGGCCGCGACCGCCCGCCACCGCGCCCTGTCCGTCTGTCTGATCGAACCTGCCGACGTCCTGATGGCCCGCCCGCTGGGGGCTCATATCGGCGGCCTGGCCGCCGCTGCCCACCGGCGCGCCGGAGTCCGTCTCCACCTCGGCAGCCAGGTCACCCGATGGACGCCCACCACCCGCGGCTTCCGGCTGGCCCTCACCGGCGGCGCCCGGGTGGACGCCGACGCCGTCCTCGTCGCGGTCGGCACCGCCCCTGCCGTCGACTGGCTGGCGCACTGCGGCCTCGCTCTCGGCGACGGGGTGCAGTGCGACGCCACCACCCACGTCCTGGCCGCCGACGGCCAGCCTGTCGAGGGGATCGTCGCGGCCGGTGACGTCGCGTGCTGGCCGAACCTGCGTTTCGACACGGTCCGCCGCCGGGTCGAACACTGGATCAACGCGGTGGAGATGGGCCAGGCCGCGGCCGACGCCCTGCTCGCCGGTCCCCGCCACGCCGTCCCCTTCACCCCGGTCCCGCGGTTCTGGTCCCATCAGCACGACCTGCGCATCCAGGCCGCCGGCCTGCCCGCGCTGGCCACCGACGTCACCCTGCTCGCGGGCTGTTTCGACGCCGGCCGGTTCCTCGCCGGCTACACCCGCCCCGCCGACGACGCCACCCCGGTCCTCGTCGGCGTCGTCGCGTTCGACGCCCCCCGTGCCCTGGCCCGCTGGACCCCGCACATCGGCAGGCCGCTGCCCCGGCGGACCGGGCCGCGCCGCCACCGCGCCTCCCGCGCCGCCGTGTCCGCCACGCTGCCACGTCCGCGCGGCGGCTCCGAACCCTCCCCGGCCAGCCGACCGGCCAGGCCCCGATGAAACCCGAGCCGCACCGGCCACCCGACGTCGCCAGCGCAATCGCCGGCGACCAGGGCGACGGGCCGCAACCCCCGGACCGCAGACCCAACTGGGCGCAGGCCACCCTGTGGGCCTTCATCGTCGTGCCGTTCCTCGCGGTCATCGCCGGCGCCTCCTACGCGGCGGACGGCCATGAGATCAGCCTGCTCGACGCGGTCCTCGCCGTCGGGTCCTTCGCTATCACCGGGCATGGGGTGACCGTCGGATTCCACCGGCACCTCACCCACGGGGCGTTCAAGACCCGCCGCTGGGTGCGGATCGGCCTCGCTGTGGCCGGGTCGATGGCCGCCCAGGGATCGGTCATCCACTGGGTCGCTGACCACCGCAAGCATCACGCGTTCTCCGACCGCGACGGTGACCCCCACTCCCCGTGGCGGTTCGGAACCAGCCCGCGCGCGCTGGCCAAGGGGCTGTGCTGGGCCCACCTCGGCTGGCTGTTCGTCCGCGACGAGACCTCCACCCGCCGCTACGCCCCCGACCTGCTGGCCGACCCCGACATGGTCCGGGTCGACAACGCGTTCCCCTGGCTGATGGCGGTGAGCCTGCTCGCTCCGGCCGCCCTGGGCTGGGCGCTCACCGGGGGCACGGTGCACGGCGCGGCGACCGCGTTCCTGTGGGCCGGGCTCGTCAGGATCTTCGTCCTGCATCACGTCACCTTCTCCGTCAACTCGATCTGCCACGTCCTCGGGCCGCGGCCGTTCGCCACCCGGGACCGGTCCACCAACGTCTGGCCGCTCGCCGTCCTGTCGATGGGCGAGTCCTGGCACAACGCCCACCACACCGACCCGACCTGCGCCCGCCACGGCGTCGACCCCGGCCAGCTCGACTCCAGCGCCGCCCTCATCCACGGCCTCGAGCGGATCGGGCTGGCCTGGAACGTGCGCTGGCCAGACCAGGACCGCCTCGCCGCCCGCCGACGGACACCGTGACCGCCGCCGATCCGCGAGGGCCACGGCGCGCGGCCATGGCCCCGGACCTGGCCTCCGCCGAGCCGGGCGCTGTCCGAGGCGAGTGCGGGCCGCAGGCCGGGACAGTGCCGCCGCCCATGGAAGGTCAGGGGTGAGGGAAGGTGGGGGGTGATGGCAGCTAGATCGACCGCCGACCCGGCACCGGCCGCGCAGAAGGATCGCTGGCTGATCGCCTTCGGCTGCGCGACGGCGCTGTCCGTGGTCGTGGTCTTCCTCGTGCGCGATCTGACGACCGAGGCGTTCGGCCTCACCGAGCTACTGATCCTCATCGGGGCACTCACGGTGCTGATCGCCCCGGCGGTCGGCCGTCCGATACCGAGCTGGGCGCGACGGGCGCTGATCGGCGCCGTGGCTCTCGGCGCGGTGGTCGTCGCGGCGGCCAGCATCGTGCTGGAGCTCAGCCCGGGTGTCGCAGACGCCGAGAACCGGATCAGGGCGTTGGACGCGGTGCACGGCGTGGCCGATCCGGGGATCGCGCCCCCGGCCCGGGTCGCGACGGCGCTGATCGCCACAGAAGACACCCACTTCCGGATCGAGCGCGGCATCGACCCGGTCGGGGCGTTACGCGCCACCGTGGGCTCGTGGGTGGGCGGCGGCGACCAGGGCGGCGCCACCCTCGACCAGCAACTCGCGAAGCTGGTGTTCACCGGTGGCCACCACGCCGCCGGCGACCAGCTCACCCAGGTAGCGCTCGGATGGAAGCTCGACCACCGCTACACCAAAACCCAGATCCTGGAGATGTATCTGCAAGCCGCCTACTTCGGCCACGGCTACTGGGGCATCAACGCCGCCGCGGCGGGCTATTTCGCCCGCACCCCCGACCAGCTGGCCTGGCCGCAGGCCGCCGTCCTGGCCGGACTCGTCCAGGCCCCCAGCGCCTACGACCCCTACCAGCATCCCGCCCTCGCCCTCGCCAGGCGCAGCCATGTCCTCGACCGGCTGGTCGCCACCGGCGCACTCAACCGCCACCAGGCCGACGTCTACGCCACAGCGCCACTGGCCCTCGCCCGCCGCTGACACCCACCACGCCCCGCGGCGTACCGCACCCCAGAAGCTCGAAGACAGCACGCGGACTCCTCACCTGCCGCGAACCCAGGTTCCGCTACCGGACCCCGCGCGACCAGCGGAGCGGTCAGCCACGCCGATACGCCAGCACGCCAACAGCCAGGACAGCGGCGACGGCGCCGGAGACCAGCAGCGGCACACGGCCGCTGCCACCCCACGCCAAACCCGCCCAGATCCCGGCGACCAGCACCGCGCCACCGGTCAGCCCCTGGAAGGTGCCCTGCGCCCGGCCCTGCTGGTCGGGGTCGACCAGCAGGGACACCCACGCCTTGCCCACCCCGTCCGTGCAGGCGGTGAATCCGCCGTAGACCACCAGCAGCGGCCACACCCACCCGGACGACCCGGCCACGCCCAGGCCAAGGTAGCCGACCGCGAAACACCCCAGCCCAACTCCGTAGACCCGCCGGGGACCCAGCCGGTCGGCCAGCGCCCCAGCCGGGTAACTCGCCGCCGCGTAAGCAGCGTTGTACACGACATAGGCGACGATCACCCAAGCCACCGACAGCCCCAGCGCCCTCACCCGCAACAACACCAACGCGTCGGGGAAATTCACCACACTGAACACGGTCAGCGCACCCACGACCCGCCAGAAAGAGCCCGGCAACGGCCCAGCCACCAATCCCGCCGCAGCCCCGGCCACGGGCCTCCCAGCCGACGCCGCCCGGTCCACCGACCCCGACCGTTCCCGGACCGCGGCGACAAGAAGGACCGAGGCCACCGCCGGTATCACCGCGATCACCAGCAGCGGACGCAGACGGTGGTGCAGCAACTCGTAACCTGCCAACCCCAGCAGCGGACCCACCACCGCCCCCGCGGTGTCGATCGACCGGTGAAACCCGAACGCCCGCCCCCGCGCCGCCACCGGCACACCCTCGACCAGCAGCGCATCCCGCGGCGCACCACGGACCCCCTTCCCGAGCCGGTCCACACACCGGCCCGCCAACACCACCGGCCACACCAACGCCACCGCGACCAAAACCTTCCCGACCGCGGCCAACCCGTAACCGACCGCGACCATCGGGCGGCGTCCCACCCGGTCCGCCAACCGTCCGGCCGCGAGCTTCGCCACCGACGCCGCACCCTCGGCCAGCCCCTCCACCGCCCCCACCACCACGACCGGAGCACCCAACACGACCGTCAGAAAGATCGGCAAAATCGGATAGAGCAACTCGCTAGCGCAGTCCTGCAGGAAACTCACCCCAGACAGGACCTTCAGGTTCCTACTGCGCCAGCCCAACCCGTCGCCCGCCACATCCCGACCCACCCCGTCACCTGACACCACCGTCGACGAAGACACCCCAGCAGCCTGCCCCCATCCCCATCCCCAGCGACGGGCCGGGAGCCCCCTCCCGCCCGTGCGCGTTGGGGGCCGTCTGGTAGCCGCAGTCCCCGCCGGATGGCGGACTACCACCCGGCAGGGACGGCCACGGTCGCCGCCGGTTCAGCCGACCGTGAGGGTCATCGCGGCGGTGTGCAGGGTTCCCGCGGTCTGGAACTGCAGGTGTTACCCGATACGGACTACCTCTGGAAGCTGGTAGACGGCGAACGGGACGCCGATGACCGGTGCGGCGACGTTGCGGACCGCAATGCCGGCGGGTGTTGTGCCGACTTCGGCCCCGTAGTGCGCGTGGCCGTGCAGGGCCAGCGTGACCCGGTGCCGCTCGCCTGGGGCCAGGCCACGCGAATGGCCGCCGTCCAGCTCGCCGTTCGCCGCACCGGCCAGGTGGAGGTCTTCTGTCCCGTGCTCCCCCGCGGACACGGGTTCGCCGTCGATCGCGGCGCCGAGCAGGTGGCTGCCCAGGAACGGGTACAGCTCCAACTGTTCACCCACGAGGGTGTCCCGGGTCGGTGCGTAGTGCGTGAGCGCCACCTGTAGGTCAACGTCCAGCTGACCCAGCGCGTCCCGCAACGCCTGCGCGGCCGTCGTGGCGTGACGGGCGAACTCCTTCATCTCCTGTTCGCCCTGCTCGGCGACCATGCAGCCGGCGAACCCCCCGCCGAATCCCTTGGCACCGGCAATCCCGACCTGTCCCCCGGCGGTGTCGACGACCGTCGCGGACCCCTCCAGCACGGTCACGCCGGCCTCGGCCAACATCTCGGCGAACGCCGCTTCTTCGCCGCGGTCGTAGTCGTGGTTGCCGAGGACGGCGATCACTGGCAGTTCGAGCCCACCGAACAGAGCGCACACCTCAGCGGCGGAGTCGATACCGCCGTTCTCGGTGAGGTCGCCGGCGAGGAGGAGGACGTCGGCCACCTCGACCGCGCGCTGGTACAGCGGCCGAAGCCGGGCAGCGGCCCCCGGCCTGACATGAAGATCTCCGACAGCGGCGATGCGAACCATAGCCCGATCATCCTTGAAGCCACCCGGCAGCACAGCGGATCGGGCGGGCGTCCTGTGGCCCGACGAACATCGTCGGCCAGGGCCAGGCGCGGGGCGGCGCCGTGTCAGGACAGGGCGAGGACGCAGAACTCGTTGCCTTCCGGGTCGGCCAGGACCTTCCATCGGACGTCGCCTTGGCCAACGTCGGCAGGTGTCGCGCCGAGCGTCTCCAGCCGGGCCACCTCCGCCGCCTGGTCGTCACCGGGGTACGGCAGCACGTCGAGGTGGACGCGGCCCTTCCAGGTCCGCGGGCCGGGCGCGCGGAGGAGCTCCAGATACGGGCCGACGCCCTCGGCGGCGCGCAGGCGCGCGTGGCCGTCGGTCACCTCGTGCACGGTCCAGCCCACCGCGGCACCCCAGAAACGGGCCAGGGCGCGCGGATCCGCGCAGTCGAGCACGACCGCGGCGATCGGCCCGGTGTCCCGGTAGATCTCCCGGGGCTCCAGCACGCAGAACACGTTGCCCTCCGGGTCGGCCAGGACCGTCCATGGGACGTCGCCCTGACCCACGTCGGCGGGTGTCGCGCCGAGCTCCTGCAGGCGCGCGGCCAGCTCGGCCTGGTGGGCCGCGGACGTGGTGGCGAGATCCAGGTGCACGCGGTAGTTCACCGTTTCGGGAACCGGGACGGTGACGACGTCGACGCAGACCGCGGTGGGGTCCGGCCATTGAAATCCGACGGGTTCGATGTTCGTCACCCCGGGTCCCTCGCTGGCGACACCCCAGCCGAGCGCCGCCGCCCAGAACCGGCCGAGCGCCGCGTCATCCCGGGCCTTGAAGTTCACCTGAACAAGTCGTAGCGCCATGGGGTCAAAGACTGGCAGAGCCGGAGGTCCGACTGACCTGAATCCCTGGATCACGACCGTTGAGCGTTACCAGCCCAGGTACGCGGACGACGCTTGCGACGTGGGGGCGCCGTCCTAGCCGGGACCGCTCGTCGGGGACGGCTGCGCCGTGGCGGGGCCGCTGTCGTGGAGCATCGGTTTCTCCCAGATCAGCAGGTAGCGCCAGAACAGGAGCCGTCGCACGCGTGCGCCGGGCAGGATGGCGGCGGCCTCCCGCGCAGCCGCTCGCGTGGTCAGCGGCGGGTTCATGACCACGGGCATGCCCGTGCGTGTGTGGTGCTCCCCCGCGAACGGCCTGTTGCCCCGCAGCAGCCCGTTCGCGAGGAACACGGCGCCGAGAAAGCGGTGCGCGACCGCCGCGACGATCTCGACGGGCCACTCGTGGCGCAGGTCCGTGCGGGGCAGGGCGACGGCGGCGAGGACGCCTCCAGGCCGCAGGGCGGCCGCGAGCACCGGAAGCGCGTCCTGCAGGGGCATGTGGTGCAATGCGCAGATGGAGAGGATCGCGTCGTAGTCCTTGGCCGGCAGCGGGTCGGCCAGCACATCCGCGAGAACGCAGCGGACGTTGCCGGGGGTGTGCCGCCTCGCCTCCTCGATCATCCGCGCGGAGCGGTCGACGGCGTCGACCTGCTCGCTGTGCTGGGCGAGCCGGGCCGCGAACGCCCCGACGCCACAGCCGACATCGAGCACCCGCCGGCAGGGCCGCGGCAGCTGGCGTAGCAGCAGCCGGTGGTAGTAGGCGTTGTGAGACCAGTCGAGCACAGCCGGCACTATGCCACCGCGCAGCCACCGCCCCGCAGGCGGCTGGTCACGGTCCCCGCGCGACCGCTCGCCGCTGGCCGCCGGGGCGCGGAAACGGCGTTGACGTGATGATCTGGACGCTGTGGCCCTAGCCTTAGCGGGGCAGGTGTCGAACCACGGGGGGAGTCATCGTGCGCGAGCTGACTAGCCAGGGCGAGCGAGCGGTCGCGGGTCTCGCCGCCCGCTACGGCGTCAGCACCGACGCGGTGCGCGTCATGCTGGAGGCGGTCCGGCGGGGCAACGGCACCATGGCGCAGTTCTCCCACCCCGAGCTCGGCGGGCGCGGGCAGTGGATGGCCGGCGGCCTGACGATGGTCGGCGACATGTTCAACGACCGGCTGAAGGCAACGGTCAGCGGACTGGCGAGCGACCTGGCGAGCCTGCTGGCGGCCGCCCCGCTGTACGCGCCCGAACGGGCGGCCGAAGGCTCGCCCAGCCCGGTGCACCAGGCGAACCTGGACACGTGGTGGCCGCCGGAGCTGGGCCGGCCGGGTTCCAGCGGCGGCCAGAACGACTCCCGGTACGCGGTCTTCCCACAGGTACGCCGGCTGGCGGTGCGCGGCGGCGACGGGGCGCTGCGCGTCTACGACACGCTCGACCACGCCATCGGCGGCGTACAACAGCAACAGGGTGCCCAGCCCGGCTCCCTGGAGTTCACCAGCCAGCACGGCACCTTCACCGTCGAGACCCTCCCGCTGGTGGGCCACGCCACCACGGCACCGCCAGCCCCCGAACCCGCCACCGTCACGGCGCCCGCGGACCCCCAGCCAGCCGAGCCCACCGCGCCGGCACCGGCCGTCGCGACCGGGACTGACGCCGACGCGGTGCTCGCGACCCTCGACCGGCTCGGCGACCTGCACCAGCGCGGCGTCCTGACCGACGAGGAGTTCGCCACGAAGAAGGCCGAGCTGCTCGCCCGCCTCTAAGCCACGCGGCCGGCGACGGATGGTTGGCGGAAGGCCGACAGGGAGACCTGGACACAGTGAACGCTGACGTACTGGTGCCACTGCTGGTCCCAGTGATCACCGGCCTCGTCGGCGCGTCCGGCATCGCGCTTCGGGACAGGATGCTTCGTCGGGACCGCGTGAACGAACGCAGGGAGGCGCTGAGCAGCGCCACCGCCGAGGTTCTCTTCGTCTCCGAGTGGTGGAAGGCGCGGCAGCTGGCGGGCGTGTCCACGGAATCGACCGACGAGGCGGGACTGCGAGCCAGCGCCAAGCTGGAGGAGGTGTGGGAAAACGTGCAGGCCACGCGGCCGCCCGACCCTCCGCCTACTGCGGCGGTGTGGCGCCGGCTTCTGCTCGTCATCCCCTTGGCGGGGTGGCGGGCGGCTGCCCTGCGTGTCCTTTTCTATACCTGCCTGTTCGCTCTGTCGTTGGTGGTGGTCAGCACCATCTTCAAAGTGGCCTCTCCCGGCAGCTCCGACGAGGCCCTGTCCGACGACACCATCCTGCTGATCATTTTCTCGTTGCCCGCGCTCGTACTCCGCTTCCTGGCTGTTTCCGCGGATCAGCATGCGAGAACGCGACGGCCGTCCTCGGCGGCCTGAAGCGAGAGAGACCCGGCCCGCGGCCCCTACGGGACCGTCCCGCTGAACGGCACCGGAACCCGCACGCTGGCACCGCACGCCGTTCTCGCGGGAACAGGAGCCGACCGTGGCCACGTCACCCGGGTTGGCCTCTCGGCCATCCTGTGGTGGGCCTCCCCCGAGGAGACCAAACCCATGCCGGCGCCCGTCCGACGCGGATTCGAGGCAACGTGGGGGAATGACACACCACGCGCCGGGCCCTGACCGGCCCGCGACCAGCCCAGGGCCGGCCTCCACCACCGGCGGGACGGCGCGCGAAGCCACTGCCTCATGACCCCGACGACGTCGCCGGCCGACGGGCCCGGCGGACCTCGTGGGCGGCTGAGCCGGCTGGCGGTCGACACCCGGCCGCTCGCGATTCCCGCGTTCCGTCGGACGTTCCTCGGCCAGGGCACCGCGATCATCGGGACGATGGTCACGGAGGTCACCGCGCCGGTCCAGATCTACGACATCTCGGGCTCGTCGTTCGCGGTCGGCCTGGCCGGGCTGGTGGGCCTGGTCCCGATGGTCGTGTTCGGCCTGTACGGCGGGGCGGTCGCCGACGCGGTCGACCGGCGCACGCTCTACCTGGCGTCGTCGTTGCTCACCTGGGCGGTCACGCTCGTCCTGCTGGCGCAGAGCCTGCTCGGGGCGCGGTCCGTCGGGCTGATCCTCGGCCTCGTCGCGGTCCAGGCGGCGGGTTTCGCGGTGTCCTCGTCGACCCGGGGCGCGGTCGTGCCCGCGCTTGTCCCCGTCGGCCTGGTTCCCGCGGCGAACTCGTTGAACTACACGGCGACCACGGTCGGGGCTGTGATCGGGCCGCTCGTCGCCGGCCTGCTGCTCGGCTTCGACCACGGGTTCAGCTATGCCTACGGCGCCGACGCGGTCCTGTTCACCGCCGCGCTGTACTCGACGTTCCGGCTGCCGTCGCTGCGCCCGGAGGGGGCGGCCGGGCGGCCGGGGCTGCGGTCCGTGCTCGACGGGCTGCGGTTCATCGGCGGGAACCCGGTGCTGCTGATGTCGTTCGTGGTGGACATCGCCGCGATGGTGCTGGCGATGCCGCGGGCGCTGTTCCCCGAGGCGGCCGCGACCCGGTTCCACGGCGGCGTCGGCCTGCTGTACTCGGCGATCGCCCTCGGGTCGGTGCTGGCCGGGCTGAGCAGCGGCTGGATCGGCCGGGTGCGCCGCCAGGGCGTCGTCCTGACGGTGGCGGTCGTCGGCTGGGCCACGGCGATCAGCCTGGCGGGGTTCGCGCACGTCTACTGGCTCGCGATCGTGCTGCTGGCCCTCGCCGGTGCCGCCGACCTGATCAGCGCCGTCTGCCGGCAGACGATCCTGCAGACCTACGTGCCCGACAACATGCGGGGCCGCCTGCAGGGCGTGTTCACGGTCGTCGTCGCCGGCGGCCCGCGGCTCGGGGACCTGCGGGCCGGTGTGATGGCCGCCGCGACGACGCTGACCATCGCCTGGTCGGGCTCGGCGATCCTGTGCGTCGTCCTCGTGCTGGCCGCCGCCGTCGCGGTGCGCCCGTTCTGGCGCTACGACACCGCCGCCGCGACAGCGGACGACGCCCCGGCGCAAGGCGCGGTACCACCGCCCGCCCGTCCCGCGGGCGCGCCGGACCGGATCGGGACGGGCCTGGGCGCCTGACGCCGCCGAGACGGCGGTGCCGCAGGCGGCGGGGCCAGTCACGGACGGGGCGAGGACCGGCTGGCCCGCGTCCGCGGCCCGCACCGCCCGGATCAGCTCGTCGCGCCGGGCGTCCTTGAGCAGGTAGCCGGTGGCGCCGGCCTCGATCGCGGCGACGACGTCGCGGTCGGTGACGAAGGTCGTCAGGACCAGCACCCGGGCCGGGTTCCCACGCTCCCCCATCCACCGATCGGTCGATGCCCGCGGCCCGCTCCGCCTGTCGCCCGGGTGGGCGGGCTGTCACGATCGGGGCAGGGCGGGCCCGCCCGACGGGAGGCTCGCCGCGGCGTGGACTGGGTGGAGGGGAACAGGGTGGGCGAGGTGGCAGAGAACGCGGACGGCGCCGAGGTCCGGGCGGCCGGCGGGGTGGTGTGGCGGCCGGCGCCGGGCGGCGGCGTCGAGATCGTGCTGGTGCACCGTCCGAGGTATGACGACTGGTCGCTGCCCAAGGGAAAGGTCGAGCCCGGTGAGACGTGGCTTGCGGCGGCCGTCCGGGAGATCGACGAGGAGACCGGTTTCGCCGTCGCGGTCGGCGCGCTGCTCGGGGACGTGACCTACCCGGTCGGCCGGCACGGGCCCGCGGCCGCGACGTCGGCGACGAAGGTCGTGCGCTACTGGGCGCTGCGCGCGACCGGGGGTGCGTTCACCCCGAACCACGAGGTCGACGACCTGCGCTGGCTGCCCCCGGGCCAGGCGCTGGGACTGCTGTCCTACGACCTCGACCGGGACGTCGTGGGCCGGTTCGTCGCGACCGACACCGGCGGCCCGGACGGGTCGGGTGACAGCACGTGACCGGTTCGGAGGCGGGTTCCGAGGTGGGTGGGCCGCCGTTCGTCGAGGCCAGGTACCCGGGGTGATCGTCGCGAGGTCGGTGGGGACAGCGACCACGGGGTGTCCGGGTCCTCGCGCCGGCCGGCGAGCTACGCGCCGCGTTCGGCGGCGAACCGGGCCGCGGCCTGGTCGCGCCAGCGGTGCGGCAGGACCTGCGCGCCGCGGCTGACCGCGACCGACACGGCGGTGGTGAACCGCAGCACGTCGACGATCACGACGACGCCGCCGCCGGGCGCGAGCGCGGCGAGGTCGTCGGGGCCCCAGCCGGACCGGACCGCGAACGGCGCCTGGTCGGTGAACGGGCCCACCTGCTCATGATGCGCGCCTCCCCCGGCCCGCGGGCCGGGTTCGCCGTGAACCTGGACACCGTGACGGGCAGGCCCGCCGGCCCGGCCGCCGGCGACGGGACCGGACGTCAGTCCTCGGCGAGCAGGTGACGCAGGTAGCGGTCCGGGGCGGCGAGGAAGTCGCGGGTCATCCGGACCGGCAGCGCGTCGTCGTAGCCGACCGTGCCGACCGCGCCGTCGGCGCCGATCTCGTAGATCGTCGCGCCGGGCAGCGCGAGCAGGACAGGCGAGTGGGTCGCGACGACGAGCTGGCTGCCGGCGGCGACCAGGTCAGCGAACCGGGCCAGCAGCGCCATCGCGCCGCGCACCGAGAGGGCTGCCTCCGGCTCGTCGAGGATGTACAGCCCGTCGGGGCCGAACCGGTGGGTGGCCAGGTCCAGGAACGACTCGCCGTGGGACCGCTCGTGCGGGGAGACCCCGCCGTAGGAGCCCAGCAGCCGCGTCGGCCCGTCGCGGTCGAGGCGTTCGATCTCGGTGGCGACGTTGTAATAGGACTCGGCGCGCAGGAAGAAGCCGGTGCGTGGCTTGCGGACCTCCCAGTGCAGCACCAGGTGGTCGCCGAGCGCGGACTCGGTGGCGCGGGTCGCGAACCGGAAGTTCTGGCTGCCGCCCTCCGGGTTGAACCCCGCGGCGACGGCGATCGCCTCGACGAGCGTCGACTTGCCAGTGCCGTTGTCCCCCACCAGGAACGTCACGCCGGCGCCGAGGCGCAGCCCGCCCGCGCGGGCCAGCCAGGCGACCGCGGGAAGGCCGAACGGGTAGCCGGCCGCCCCCGACGGCGCCGGCAGCCGCACGTCCCGGATGAACCGCCGCTCGGTCGCCACCCCCCGATCCTCCCGGGGACCGGCCCCAGTCCACAACGCAGCCGTCGGTCTCCCCGAGGGACAGACAGCCGCGACTGCACAGCCAGAACTGGACAGTCTGGACTGTCGGTCTTAGGGCGGCTCCCGTGGCTGACACGCTCAGGGGCGACGAGGCGGGTGGCGCGGCCCTCGCCGACTCGGCGGTGACGGCGGCGCGGGACGTGCGCGTCGTGATCGGCCGGCTGCGCCGCCGGCTGCGCGAGGTCGCCGACGGCACCACCGGCGGCGAGCTGTCCCCTTCCCAGGCCTCCGTTGAGCCCCCCGTGTGCGGGGCCCGCCGGCCGGGCCCCGCACACGGCCGCGCCGGCGCGCCCTCGCGGCCGGCGGGTGGGGCCGCGCCCGTGGCCCGACGGGCCTACTCGACGGTGACCGACTTGGCGAGGTTGCGCGGGCGGTCGACGTCGTGGCCGAGCGTGACGGCGGCGTGGTAGGCGAACAGCTGCAACGGGATCCCGAGCAGGATCGGGTCGAGCTCGGGCTCGTTGCGCGGCACGACAAGGACCTCGTCGGCGACGGCGGCGAGCGCCCGGTCGTGGCCCACGACGAGGACCCGGCCGTCGCGGGCCCTGACCTCGGCGATCGTCCCCAGGTTCTTCTCGCGCAGCTCGTCGTCCGGCACGACGGCGACGACCGGCCGGTCCGGCGACACCAGGGCGAGCGGCCCGTGCTTGAGCTCGGACGCCGGGTAGGCCTCGGCGTGGATGTAGGCGACCTCCTTGAGCTTCAGCGCCCCCTCGGCGGCGACGACCGAGCCGCGGACCCGGCCGACGTAGAGCATCCCGCTGTACGCCGACCAGCGGGCGGCGACCGCGGCGACGTCGTCCTGCCCTGCCAGGATCTCGGCGATCTGCCCGGGCAGTGCCCGCAGCCCGCCGATGAGACGGCGCCCGTCGGCGGGTGAGAGGTCCCGCACCCGGCCCAGGTGCAGCGCCAGCAGCGCGAACGCGACCGCCGTCGCCGTGTACGTCTTCGTCGAGGTCACCGACACCTCCGGGCCCGCGTGCAGGTAGATCCCGCTGCCGGCCGCCCGCGCGATCGCGCTGCCGACGACCCCGACGACCCCGACGACCCGGCCGCCCTTGCGCTGGACCTCCTGGACGGCGGCGAGGGTGTCGTACGTCTCGCCGGACTGGCTGACCGCGACGTAGAGCGTGTCGGGCTCGATCAGCGGGTTGCGGTAGCGGAACTCCGCCGCGGGCTCGGCGACCGCCGGGATCCGGGCGACCTCCTCGATGAGCTGCGCCCCGAGCCGCCCGGCAAGGTAGGCCGAACCGGCGCCGAGGATGACGACGCGACGGACCGCGCGGG
Organism: Pseudofrankia sp. DC12; assembly: GCF_000966285.1. NCBI lineage: Bacteria > Bacillati > Actinomycetota > Actinomycetes > Frankiales > Frankiaceae > Pseudofrankia > Pseudofrankia sp. DC12. Next base: position 6,712,366 of record NZ_KQ031391.1, on the reverse strand, counting down.
CGTCGCGCGGGGACAGGTCGAGGCCCCCGAGGTGCGCGGTCGCGAACCGGTCCTCGATCCGCCCGCTGATCGCCCGTTCGACGGCGGCCGGCTGCTCGTGGATCTCCTTGTGCATCCAGTGCCGGTAGGAGCCGAGCTCGTAGGCCATCGGCGCGACGTCGACGACCTCGGCCGCCCGGCTGGTCAGGGCGCCGTCGCGGCGGACCTCGTAGCCGCCGGCGCGCAGCGTCGCCAGGTCGCCGTCCTCCAGGTGCACGACCTGGCGGGTGTGCGCGACCAGCGCGGACAGGTCGGACACGGCGAGGACCTCCCGCTCGCCGACGCCGAGCAGCAGCGGGCTGCCGTTGCGGGCGACGACCACCTCCCCCGGGTGCGCCGCGTCGAGGACCGCGATCCCGTAGGTACCGGCGATCTGGCCGAGCGCGACCCGGACCGCGTTCGCCAGGTCCGGCTCACCGGCCGCGAGCTCCCGGCCGATCAGGTGGGCGAGGACCTCGGTGTCGGTGTCGGAGGTCAGGACGACGCCGTCCGCGGTCAGTCTGGCGCGCAGCTCCACGGCGTTCTCGATGATGCCGTTGTGGACGAGGGCGACCCGGCCCGCCGCGTCCAGGTGCGGGTGGGCGTTGCGGTCACTCGGCGCGCCGTGGGTCGCCCACCGGGTGTGCGCGATCGCGGTCGTCGCGGTGAGCCGCTTCGGCAGCCGCGCGGCCAGGTCGTCGACCCGCCCGGCGGCCCGGTGGACGGTCAGCCCGCCGTCCTTCGCCGGGATCGCGAGGCCCGCCGAGTCGTAGCCGCGGTACTCCAGCCGGCGCAGCCCGTCGACGACGAGCGGGACGGCGGGGCGGCGGCCGACGTAGGCGACGATTCCGCACATGAACAGCTCCGTTCTGGCCAGCCGGTCGGGCTGGACGGTCAGCCGTAGACGACGCGGCGCAGCTGGCGCGGCGTGCGCGGCTCGACGCGGAAGCGGTGCTCGGGCAGCTCCCGGCCGATCCGCTCGAAGATCGCGTCGTTCGTGAGGCCCCGGCGGCGCAGCTCCCCGTGCCGCCGGCGCACCCACGCGTCCGGCGCCTCGTCGTAGTACGCCAGCACGTCCGCGACGACCCGGGCCGCCTCGGCGGCGGTCAGGTCCGTCGTGCGGGCCAGGTGGTGGACCAGGTCGGCGGGCAGCGGCACGGGCACAGCGCCCACAATCGCCCCCAGCCCGCGCGAAGTCCAGTGTCCTGCCCGGAATCGGGCAGGACCCGCGTCCCAACGGCCACCGGCCGGCCCGGCGCGGGGCCAGGCCGGCCGGCGAGGTCAGCTCCGCTGGCCCAGCAGGTGGAGTCGCCGGTGACCGAGCACGGTCCCGATCGGCCGGCACAGTCGTGCGTCTGCCGCCGCCGCTCTTCGAGGGCGGGACCCGCCCTCGAAGAGCGGCGGGCTGGCCGACAGCCGCTGTCGTCCGCTGCGGCCCGGCGTCACTTCAGATGCCGGGCGAAGAACCGGTTGCCGCTGTCCGCCTCGAACTGCGGGACGCCGGTGTGCCCACCCATGTTGGCGTGCAGCGACTTCTCCGTGGAGCCGAAGGCGTCGAACAGGTCCAGGGCCAGCTGCCGGTCGTTTCCCTCGTCGTCCCACTGCAGCAGGACCCGCAGCGGAACGGTGACCTGCCGGGCCTCCGCGAACAGGGCGCGGGGGACGAAGCTCCCGGCGAACAGAACGGCGGCCGAGAGACGCGGCTCGACGACCGCCAGTCGGATGCCGATGGCGATCACCCCTCCCGCGAACCCGACCGGGCCGCCGATCTCGGGCAGCGCGAGCAGGGCGTCCAGGGCGGCCCGCCATTCCGGGACCGCCTGCTCGACCAGCGGGAGAACGAGCCGGTCGACGATCTCGTCGTCGACCGGCTCGCCGGCCGCCAGCGCCCGGCGCAGATCGGCGCGGGCCTGTTCGGCGGCGGGTGAACGGGGCCGGTCGCCGCTGCCGGGGAGCTCGATGGTGGCCGAGGCGAAGCCCTCAGCCGCTCCGTGCCGGGCCCGGGCCACCAGCCGCGGGTACATGGTGCGCAGCCCGCCGGGGTGGCCGAGCAGGATCAGCGGGGCCGGCGCGGACACGGACCCGGGCGTCCACAGGATGCCGGGGATCTCGCCGAGGGTGAAGGTGCGCTCGAGGACACCGTCGTCGAGGCGCTGTTCGAAGGTGAATCGCATGGTCGTGCCTTCCGGGAGTGCTCGTGAACGGCGCTCCCGGACGACCTACCGCCCGACCGTGACCCCGGAGAGGAGCACCCATGTCGATACTGCGTTCACGGGTACCACCTCCTCGTCCTCTCGCACGGCCCCCGGAAAGTAGCAGCGGTCGCCGCGATCCGCCAACGGGTTTTCGCGGAGCCACGGGGCCGGGAAGAAGCGCGCCGCAACGAGTCCCTTGCCCGCACGGCGTCAGCTCACCGGGCAGGCCCGGCGCTGGTTCCCGCTCCGGGCCTGCCTTCAGGCCCGGTCAGGTGGCGCAGAACTCATTGCCCTCGGGGTCGCGCAGCACCCACCAGTGGCCGACGGGACCCTCGTCGAACTCGCGGACCCGGGTCGCCCCGAGCGCCTCCAGCCGGGCGACGAGGGCGTCGCGCCCACCGGGTTCCGCGTGGACGTCCAGGTGCAGCCGGTTCTTGACCGTCTTCGGTTCGGGGACGTCCTGGAACAGCAGCCGGCGGCCTTTCCCGATGCCGCTGACCTCGTCGAACGGGTCGTCGGGGTGGCGGACCGCTGCGTAGCCGCGGAACGTCCGCCGCCCGCCGTGCTCGGTGACCGCCTCCGGGGGCAGCTGCCCGGCGGCCAGCAGCCGGTCGACGAGAACGCTGGGATCCTCGACCGCGTAGCCGAGCGCGGCCGCCCAGAAGTCGGCGAGCGTGGCCGCGTCCCGGCTGTCGACGACGAGCTTCCAGTGCAGAGGCGTCATACGGCCAGTGATACCGCCGCCCTGTGACAGTCCACCGCCGTGCCTGGTGTTCAGAGGCCGCGCAGGGCGGTGCGGGCCATCGCGACGACGGGGTCGCGCGCGGTGGCCGGGGTCTTCGCGGCCGACGTGACGGACAGGTCGAGGACCTGGCTGCCGCGGACCTCGACGACCCAGATCGTCGCGAACGTCATCCCGGCGAGACTGGGTGTCGTGCCGTACCGGGCGGCGTCACCGACCCCGGAGATGTCCTGGGAGGCGCCGCGGCCGTACTCGCTGGCGCTGACGCTGTCGTCGAGTTCCTGACGGGCGGACACCCCGTCACGGCCACCGTCACGGACCCCGACGGTCAGCGCGCCGACCGGCACGAACCCGGCGGTGAACGCGCAGCTCAGGAACGTCTGCCCCTGCTTGGGCGCGGACATGGCGACCGACCGCGGCGCGACCGTGGACCGGCCAGTGAGCCGCTCCACGGCGGGCATGTCAGCCAGGTCGCACGCCGAGCGCGGCAGCCGGAACGCGGCCGCCTCGGACGAGGACGGGACCTGAGCCTGCTCGTCGCCGCTGGAGCAGGCCGCCACGGCGAGCGTCGCGGCCAGCCCGGCCGCGGCCGCCACCCGCTGCGGACCCACAGTCCGCGCCCCCACCGGCCGTGTCCAGACCGGCTGCGTGCGCACCGGTCGTGTTCGCGCGGTCCGCGTTCGCACCGTCCGCGTCCCCACAGGGGCACCTTAACCGGGCCTGATCAGCCGGCGGGAAACCGAGTCGCCCGCCCGACATCGCCACCCATCCTGACCCGGTATGTGCACACTGTCCGCCGCGCTGGGCCAGGACGAGCGCCCTGCCCGCGAGCGCCGGCGACAGCCCGTCGGAGTCGGGAGGGCAGGGGCGGCCGGTCAGCCGGGCAACCCCAGCAGGGCGGCCTCGACGGCCCGGTCGATGCCGACGGGCGCCCGGTCCGGGCGCTGCGGCGGCGGCCCGTCCAGGCCCCGCAGCCACGCCCACGTGTCAGCGGCAGTGTCGGCGACCGGGCGGGCCCGCAGGCCGGCGCCCAGTGCCCGGGTCACGTCGATGCCGTTGACGTAGTCGTACATCTCGCCGGGCGGCAGCCAGATCGGCAGGCCGGTCCACGGCCGGACCCCGGCGGCGAGGATCGCCTCCGGGCCGGTCCAGACCAGCTCGGCGTCCGACCCGGTCGCCGCCACGCAGGCCTCCAGCAGCCCGGCCATCGTCGTATGCCCGGGCGGGCAGACCACGTCGTACGCCCCGCGGCCCCCGGCCGCGGCGGTGTCCAGCAGCCAGCCGGCGAGATCCCGGACGTCGATGAACCGCGTCGGCAGGTCCGCCGGACCAGGCGCCAGGACCCGGCCGCCGCGGGCGACCCGGTTCAGCCACCAGGGCAGCCGGCCGATGTTCTCCCCCGGGCCGAGGATCAGCCCAGGCCGGGCCAGCAGGGTCCGCTCCGCGCCGAACGCGCCCAGCGCGGCGAGCTCACCGCCGCGTTTCATCCGGTTGTAGCCGGCCAGCCCGCCGTCGACCGCGTCGTCCGGGTCACCGTCGACGAGCGGCCCGTCCTCCGCCGCACCCGCCACCCCGGGAAACGCGTACACCGACCGGCTGGAGACGAACGCGAGACACCCGGCCCGCCCGGCGAGCAGCCACGCGGCGTCCCGGACCGCGACCGGCGCCCACGACCAGGTGTCGACGGCGACGTCCCACTCCCCCGCCGCGCCGGCGAGCGCCGCGAGCCCACCCGGCGCGGTGCGGTCACCGCGCAGGACGGTCACGCCGGACGGCGCCGGGTGGCTGCCCCGGTTGAAGACCGTCACGTCCCAGCCGCGGCCCAGCGCGGCCTCGACGACCGCCGTCCCGACGAACTCCGTCCCACCCAGCACCAGAAGCCGCACACCGCGACTATGCCCACCCGCCGCCGCCCGGGAAAGTTCCGCCTGCTGACGGCAGAACACCCCGCCCCGGTGCCGCCGGCCAGGTCAGGCCGGAGGGCAGGCCAGCCCCTGCACCCCGAGCGCGGAGACCGTGGAGCAGTAGCTGTCCCTGCTCACCTTCCAGCCGCCGGACGTGCGGACAGCCGTCGCCACGATGCTGTACTTGTAGGGAAAGGTGTGGTTGAGCAGCGACGGGACGGTCGGGTCGGTGAACGACAGCGTGATGCCCGCGCTGACCGTGTCCGCGCTCTGCCGGTCCAGGCTGGTGACGGTGACCTCGATGGTGTGGCCCAGCTGCGGGAACCGGGCGACGACCTCGTCGCTGACGGCCCGCAGCGCCGGGCCGTCCTGCAGGGCACCGGTGAACTGGGCCGGCGTCACATCGTGGGTGAACACGTCGTGGAACGCCGCCTTCACCGCCACCGCGGTCGCCTCGTCGGGTGGGACCTGCGACCGCATCCCCGGAACCGGCTGCGGGGTGTAGGCCGGGTTCGGCGGCTGCTGGCCGAGCAGCAGCCCCGCGCCGACCTGCCGCAGCGTCGTGAGGTCAGCCGGGGTGTCCCCAGTCGACTCGACCGCGAGCCGGGCCCCACCGGGTGTCACCCAGGTCAGCAGGCCGCCGTACCGGTGGCCGCCGATACTCGACGCCATGGACTGCCCTGCCGTGGCGTTCTGGTCCGTCTCGACGAAAAGGGCCGGCTGGCCGCCGAGCGTCGTCGTCGACACCCGCGTCACGCCCAGCGACGCCCCGTCGCCGCTCAGCGCCTGGGAGAGCTGGCTGTTCGACGACGGATAGTCGGGCTGCCAGGTCACGGTCGCCCACAGGGCGGCCGGCGCGCCGGTAACCGCCGTCGTCGCGGGCGCGCCGGGAAGGACGGCCAGGGCATCGCCGGGGCTCACCGAGACGGTCCCCGGGGCTGACGCCGCCGTACCGAGGGCCGTCCGTGGCGAGCTGAGGGCCGCTGGCGGTGTGGTCGTCAGGTCTGCGCCGGGACCGTAGGACACCGAGCCGCCTGACGTCCCGGCGCACGGCGTGGCCTGCGCGCACGGCGGCGACGGCACGGGTTCGCCGGTCCGTTCCGCGTTGCTCGCGGTCGCCGGGGCCGCGGCGGTCGGGGTGGCCGCGGCGATCGTCGTGAAGTGGCTGATGAACGAGGTCTGGCCGACGAGGTGGGTGGACATGGTCAGCGGCGGCACGGGACCCGAGAGCGACCAGCCGTTCCCGCCGGGTGATACCTGCACGGCCAGGTCAGCGTCATGGCTCATGCCGGCGGGCAGCCAGGTGACCGTCATCCCGCCGAACGTGTGCGCGGGGTGCGCCGCGACCGCAGGGGAGACACCGCCGGCGCCACCCCGGCCCGCCGTCAGGCTCACCGGGACACCGACACCGAGCACAACCGCGACGACCAGCGCCGCGCCGCCGGCGGCCCTCACCCGGGAACGGTGCCGCCGGGCCCGGGCCCGGACCACCTCGGGGAACACCGTGCCGACACCGCGCCGGGGCATCTCGGCCCGCAGCGCCCGCAGCCGCGCCCGCAGCTCCTCCTCGGCCGCGGGCATCAGGTCCCCGTCCGGCGCCGCACACCCGGGCGACACCCCGTAGCCACCATGCGGCCCGGCCGCACCGGAGCCGGGCGAGACCTCCGGCTTCCCCCGCACCCGTCGCCTGCCTGCTCCTGCGCTCACAGCGCCCTCTCCCTCACCGGGTCGGCCGCGTCGAGGTCCGGCGCGCCCAGCGGCGCCGGCCGGGACGCGACACGGCTGTCGTCCCCGGACTCGTTGGTAAGGACATCGAGCCCAGCGGCCCCGGCGCGACCGGGACCGCCGCGCCGGGACGCGGCGAGCGCGTGGACATGTTCGCTGTCGCGCAGCCGGGCCAGGCCGCGGGACGCCTGGGAGCGCACCGACCCGACCGAGCAGCCCAGCGCGGCGGCGACGTCGGCCTCCGACAGGTCATCGAAGTAACGCAGGACCAGCACGGCGCGCTGCCGCGGCGGCAGCGCCCGCAGCGCCCGCACCAGGCCGTCCCGCTGGGACATCCGGTCGGCGTGGTCGACGCCGTCCGCCGCGACGTCGACCACCCACTGGCCGTCGACGACCAGCGGCACCTCGGTGACCCGCGCCCGCAGCCGCCGCCAGCGGCTCGTCGCGCCGTTCACCAGCGCGCGGCGCACATAGGCCTCGGGCCGGCCGTCGGCGATCCGCGCCCAGTGCCGGTAGGTGCGTTCGAACGCGCCCTGTAACAGGTCCTCACCCGTCGCCCAGTCGCCACCGGCGAGCAGGACCGCGCTCAGCAACAGCCGGTCGGCGGCCCCGGCCACGAACGCCTCAAAGGCCAGCTCCTCATCGGCGCGCACCCTCGCCCCCTCCGTGTCTGGCCTGCCCTAGTCGAAACGCGTCCGCCCTCCGCCACGATGAGCCGCCGGGCCGCCCCGGCCCCAGCCGGGTTACGCGGGGGGCGATTGACAGCACGCCGACCGCAGGCTAGAACCAGTTCCAGTTCTGTGGCGTGGCTCACGACCGGGACGGCTGGCGGCCCCACGACGAGCCGCGCGGAAAGGGCTCGCCGTGCAGGCACAGGAACGCGACCCCGAGCTGACCCGCACCCGGCTCGCCGGCTGGCTCACCCCCCGGCTCCCCGGCGCCACCGGCGGCGTCGACCTCGGCCCGCTGGCCAGCCCGGAAGGGCTCGGCTTCTCCAACGAGACCCACCTTTTCGACGCCACCTGGGGCGACGGCGACACCCGGACCACCCGCCGCCTCGTCCTGCGGATCGCCCCGACCGTCTACCAGGTGTTCCTCGAACCACGCTTCGCCGAGCAGTACCAGATCATGGCAGCCCTCACCGGAGCCGACCCCGGCCTGCCCGTCCCCGAACTGCTCGGCTACGAACCCGACGCCACCCTGCTCGGCGCCCCGTTCTTCGTCATGGCCGCCGCCGACGGCCGCGCCCCCAACGACAACCCGCCCTACCACGTCGGCGGCTGGCTGCACGACGTCAACCCCGCCGACCGGGCCGCGATGTGGTGGGCCGGCATCGACATCCTCGCCCGCGTCCACCGCCTCGACCCCGCCACCCTGGACCTCGGCTTCCTCAACAGTGCCGGGCGCGGCCGCACCGGGATCGACCAGCAGCTCGCCTACTACGAACAGATGCTCACCTGGGCCGGCGCCAAGGTGTTCGACACACCCCCCGAACCCCTCGCCACGGCACGCGACTGGCTGCGCGCCCACCAGCCCGACGAACCCGACCCACCCGTCCTGCTCTGGGGCGACGCCCGCATCGGCAACATCCTGTTCGACGAACAGTTCCACCCCACCGCGGTCCTCGACTGGGAGATGGCCGAGCTCGGCGCCCCCGAGACCGACTTCGCCTGGTTCCTGTTCCTCGACCGCCACCACTGCGAAGGCTGCGACGCGCCCCGCCTCGCCGGCTTCCCCACCCGGGCCGAGACCGTCGCCCGCTACGAACAGCTCCTCGGCCGGCCGGTCCGCCACCTCGACTACTACGAGGTCTTCGCCGCCTACCGCTTCGCCGTGATCATGCTGCGCATCCTGGTGACGTTCGTCGAGCTCGGGATGATGGACCCCACCACCGACATGATCACGAACAACACCGTCAGCCGGATGCTCGCCACGCTCCTCGACCTGCCCGCCCCCGGCGCCCCACCCGACCGCGAAACCCCGAGGACCGCTCCCGCGGGAGCCCCCACCGCCGCCGGCTGACCGGGCCAGCCCGCCAGAGCGGCGCCACAGCCGGCCCGGCCTCCTCTGGACGCCCGAACCGTCGCCGCCGACGAACCCCAGGAGCACCCGTGCTGTCGCCGCTCGACGACTACCCCGTCCACCAGACCGCCGCACCGATCCGCCAGGCCGCCACCTCCGACCGCAACTTCTACGACCGCTACTACTTCAACTGCGGCACCCACACCGGCGACACGTTCCTCGTCCTCGGCCTCGGCCAGTACCCGAACCTCGGCACCGCCGACGCGTTCGCCCTGCTGCGCCGCGGCACCGAGCACCGCGTCGTACGCGCCTCCGCAGAACTCGCCGCCGACCGGCTCGACACCACCGTCGGCCCGTTCCGCGTCGAGGTCGTCGAAGGCCTGCGCACCCTGCGGTTCGTCCTCGAACCCAACGACTGGGGCCTGTCCGCCGACCTCACCTTCGACGCCGCCATGCCCGCGACCCTCGAACCCCGCCAGACCATCCGCGGCGCCTCCGACCGGATCATCATCGACGCCTGCCGCCTCGCCCAGACCGGCCGCTGGACCGGCACCTTCACCGTCGACGGGCACACCACCCAGGTCACCCCCGACCGCTGGTGGGGCACCCGCGACCGGTCCTGGGGAATCCGGCCCGTCGGCGAACCCGAACCTCCCGGCCGGCCAGGGGAGTTCCACACCCTTTTCTGGCTCTATCTGCCGATCCAGTTCCCCGACCACTCCGTCATCGTCATCGTGCAGGAGGACGAAGCCGGGAACCGCGCCCTGGAGGAGGCGCTGCTCGTCTGGCCCGAGGCCACCGGCCGGCCCGCCGAACAGCTCGGCCGCCCCGACGTCACCATCACCTTCCGGCCCGGCACCCGCGTCCCGACCGCCGCCGCCATCCGCTTCACCCGCCGCGACGACAAGCTCCCCGAGATCACCGCCGAGGTCCAGCTCACCGCCCACCTCGGAGCCGGCACCGGCTACGGCTTCGACCCCGGCTGGAGGCACGGCATGTACCAGGGGCCGCTGAAAGTCGACGGCGAGACCGTCGAGCTGACCGACCCCGACACCGCCGGCCGCCTCGTCGGCATCACCGACAGCCTCGCCCGCTTCACCCGCGACGGCCAGGTCGGCTACGGCCTGTTCGAGCTCCTCGCCATCGGCCCGCACCGTCCCACTGGCCTCACCGGCTTCCTGTAGAGGGTCGCCGTGGCATCCGCCGAAAATCGGGCCGAGCCGCGACTTCGTCCGCCGCCAGGCCGCCAGCCGCCGGACGGGGTCCGGCGCCCCGCGGCCCGCCCGCCGGCGCGCTCGGTAGCCTCCGACGGGTAGGCGCCCGGCAGCGGGCGCCCCCGCCGAGAAAGCCGCCTGCCTGCCGTGGTCGTCGCCCGCTCCGTCGCCCTGTTCGCCGTCGCCGCCGTCCTCGAGATCGGCGGCGCCTGGCTGGTCTGGCAGACCATCCGCGAACACCGCGGCTGGGGCTACGCCGCCGCCGGCATCGCCTCACTGGCCCTCTACGGCTTCGTCGCCACCCTCCAGCCCGACGGCCACTTCGGCCGCGTCCTCGCCGCCTACGGCGGCATCTTCGTCGCCGGATCGATCCTGTGGGGCGCCCTCGCCGACGGCTACCGCCCCGACCGCTTCGACCTCGCCGGCGCCGCCGTCTGCCTCACCGGCATGGCGGTCATCATGTTCGCCCCCCGCGGCTAAACCTCCGCCCGGCACCTCTCACAGCCCACAGCCCCAGCCGCGTCAGAACAGGAGCATTTCCGTACCCGGGCCGGCACCGGCACGAGGAAACGGACGCCCACCGGGCCACGCCGGACGCGTCCGCTCAGCGGCGCCGCGGCCCCCGGCCAAGCTGGGCCTGACGGGCCGCGAACCGAACCCGCGACGCCCGCTGCCGAGCCTCCCGACAGGCCCGGCACTGCGTGTCCTCAGCCGGCGCCGCACCACACGTCACACACAGCACCACCCCGCCGGCGCCGACCGGCGCCTCCGCGCGGAACTCCTCCACGCCGCGCCGGCAGAAACAGGTCGCGACCGGACCGGCGAGCCCCGCCACCACCCCGTCGGCCCCGCCCACACCGGTCGGCTCCGCACCCGCCCCAACGGGCGTCGCGCAGCACGTCACCCACACCGCCATCGGCCCACCGCCGAAGTGCGCCGCCCAGGCATGACCACACAACGAGCAGCCCACCAGCCCACCAGTCGACGGCACATCAGTCTCGGCCACCCGACCAGTCGACCACGCCGACCGGCCCCCGCGCACCAACGTCGCCAGGATGTCCGCTCCCGCCGCCGGCGCCCGCAACCGCACAATTCCTCCCGCGACCCGGCGACGACCCAGAAGAACGGCGCAAGCACTGGCACGATGGACCACGGCCGGCCGACAACAGGCCCAACCACACAGCCTGGAGGCGCCGCGATGCGCGACGGAGCGCTACAGATCGACGGGCTGTCCAAGCGGTACGGCCACGTCGTCGCGCTGCGGGACATGACCTTCGACGTCCGCGCCGGGGAACTGTTCGGCTTCGTCGGCTCCAACGGCGCCGGCAAGACCACCACCATGCGCATCGTGCTCGGCGTCCTGGCCGCCGACGCCGGCGAGGTCCGCTACGACGGCACCCCGCTCACCATCGACACCCGCCGCCGGATCGGCTACATGCCCGAGGAACGCGGCCTCTACCCCAAGATGCGCGTCGGCGAACAGCTCGAGTACCTCGCCCAGCTGCACGGCATGACCGCCCCCGCCGCCCGCGCCGCCACCCGCGTCTGGGCCGACCGGCTCGACATCGCCCACCGCCTCGACGACGACGTCCAGGCCCTCTCCCTCGGCAACCAGCAACGCGCCCAGCTCGCCGCCGCCCTCGTCCACGACCCGACGGTCCTCGTCCTCGACGAACCGTTCTCCGGCCTCGACCCGATCGCCGTCGACGTCATGAGCGACGTCCTGCGCGAACGCGCCGCCGCCGGGGTCCCCACGGTCCTCTCCTCCCACCAGCTCGACCTCGTCGAACTGCTCTGCGACCGCGTCGGGATCGTCTCCGCCGGAACCATGGTCGCCGTCGGCTCCGTCGACGAGCTCCGCGCCGACGGCGAGTCCGTCCTCGTCATCGACGCTCCCGACGCCCCGACCGGCTGGGCCGACACCCTCCCCGGCGTCCGCACCGCCAGCCGCGACGACCGGGGCCGCACCGAGCTGCGCCTCGCCACCGGCACCGACGACCAGGCCATCCTGCGCGCCGCGCTCGCGACCGGGCCCGTCCGCGAGTTCGCCCACCGCCGCTCCAGCCTCGCCCAGCGCTTCCGCGAGGTCGTCACCCACCAGGCCGGCGAACCCGAACCCCCAACCCGCACCCGAGGCCGACGCGGCCGGCTCATCCCCACCCAGCAGACCTGGCCGGCCCGCCGGACGGACCCCGCGAAGGGCAGCCAGGCGTGAGCGGCACCCGCGACGTCGACCCCGCCGCCCCGGCCGAGCCCACCGAGACCGACCCGGTCCGGCCGCCAGGCTCCGCCCGGGTCCTCTGGCTCGTCGTCCGCCGCGAGGTCACCACCCGGTTCCGCTCCCGCGTCTTCCGGGTCATGACCCCGCTGTTCGTCGTCGCCCTCCTGCTGGGCATCGGCGCCGACGCCCTGTTCAGCGGCGACGGCACGACCCGCGCCACCGTCGGCCTGCTCGCCACCGACGCCCCGACCGCCGCGGCCCTCACCGCCACCGGCAAGGCCAGCGGCCTCGACGTCCACACCGTCACCATCACCGACCCCGCCGACGGCGAACGCCAGGTCCGCGCCGGCACCCTCGACGCCGCCATCACCGCCGCCGACCCGAGCGGACTGCACGTCGTCGTCCGCCACAGCCTCGACGACCTGCCCGCCACCGTGCTGACCGCCGTCGCCCGCCAGCAGGCCCTGCGCACCGAGATCTCCACCCTCGGCGGCGACCCGGCCCAGGTCGAAGACGCCGTCAACGCCGCCGGGATCCACGTCGCCGTCCTGGAACCCACCGACCCCCACGCGAGCTCACGCATCGGCCTCGGTGTGATCACCGGCATCCTCATCTACATCTCACTGATGATCTTCGGGCCGGCCGTCGCCCAGGGCGTCATCGAGGAGAAGTCCAGCCGCGTCGTCGAGCTCCTGCTCGCCACCGTCGGACCCTGGCAGCTCATGGCCGGCAAGGTCGTCGGCATCGGCGCCGTCGCCCTGTTCCAGCTCGCGCTCTACGCCGCCATCGGCGTCCCGTTCGGCCTGCGGACCGGCGTCCTGAACCTGCCCGCCTCGATCGCCGCCAGCTCCGCGCTGTGGTCACTGCTGTGGTTCCTGCTCGGCTTCGGCCTCTACGCCCTGCTGTTCGCCGCCGCCGGCGCGCTCGTCTCCCGCCAGGAGGACGCCGCCGGCGTCACCACCCCACTCGTCATGATGATCATCATCCCGTATGTCGTCGGGATCTCGATCCTGCCCGGCAACCCGCGCTCCACCCTGCTCGCCGTGCTGTCCGTCGTCCCGTTCACCGCCCCGCTGATCATGCCGATGCTCATCGCCGCCGGCACCGCCGCCGGTTGGCAGATCGCCCTCGCCGTCCTCCTCGACGTCGGCGGCATCGCGGCGCTCGTCCGCGTCGCCGGACGCGTCTACGCCGGCGCCGTCCGTCGCGCCGGCAGCCGCGTCCGCCTCATCGAAGCGCTGCGGGCCCGCTGACACAGGGCCGCGGGTAGAGCACGGAGATCGCCTGCGGCGCTTCGACAAGCAACGACAAGGCCGCGCTGTCTGTTGGGGCTGTCTTCAGTCCTTTTGGTCTCCCGGGTTGAGGTTGAAGATCAAAAATGAGATTCCGGCTCGTCAACAGCGTTGACTATCTTGTGGTCAGGCCTGGGGTGCGACCGTGGGCGCGTCAGCCGGGATTTTCAGCCGCTCTGCGCGCGACGAGGCCGGCCGAATCAGGTGCTGAGCGCGTCAGTGAGGCCTCGGGCGACGCCCTCCCCCACCCCTCGGCGCCTTAGCCGTTCTGCTCGCGCACCACCGCGCACCACCGCTCGGCACCGCGACGGCCGCGTGTCACGCCCCCGCGAGACGTTGAAGATCGTTTGTCGCAGCGGCCGGCCGTCAACATCGTGGACAACGGCGTGTGACGTGCTGCGGGCGGGCCGCGGGTCAGGCCCGCGGCGGCGGGACGGTCCAGCCGGTGGCGGCGGCCCACGGGCGGGCCCGGGCCGTGATCTCCCCGATGATGGTCGACTTGGCCGCCGAGTAGTGCTGGGTGCTCGGCCAGTCGACCAGCGCCAGGGCGCGCTTGGCCGCCTCGTAGGCGGCGCGGTCGGCCCCGTCGTGGCGCAGCCAGTCCCGGAACAGCAGATGGCGGTGCTCCCAGTCGCCGCCGGCGCTGCACAGGTGCACATGCACGTCCTGCTCCGGCGTGCGCAACATCCAGTGCTCACCACGCTCGCGCACCCGCACGACATAACCCGCGACGACCAGCGCCGGCACGAAGCCTCCGTCGTCGGCAATGTCCGCGACGGCAACCAGGATGTCCACGATCGGCTTCGCGCCCAGGCCCGGCACCGATGTCGAACCCACATGTTCGACCCGCACCGCCCGGGGCCCGAGGGCGGCGACGATCCGGTCACGTTCGAACGCGAACCGTGCGACCCACTCCGGCCGATACGCGGCGATCACGATCGGCCGTTTCTCCGGGCCGCCGACGAACACTTTCTCCTCGGTCAGAACCTCGCCGCCAGCCATCGGCCTCGTCTCCGCCAGATCGCCGGCCACCACGAGCCGGCGTGAACCCGTTGACCCCGGAGCATTCCGGGCCATCTCCCCCGCCACCTGCCCATTCTGCGCCGTGAGAAGACCACTGGCTGTCGCGAACATGCCTTTCCCGGTTCCCACCCGGGACCAGTCCGGGGGTCTCCGTACCGGGCCGGCACGCCGATTTCCCACGTCCGTCGGCGAATCCCGCCGGCGGAAGAGGGCATAGCCCCACCCCCGGTTCGGGGTCCAGCGCCCGTGTCCAGCTGACGACAGGCCGCGACGATCGATCCCGACGCCAGCTCCACGCCCCCTGGAGGTCACCGCCATGCCCACCACCACCGCCCACCCGGCGCCCAGCCGGCCACCGGCACCACCCGCCACGGCCGGTGCCGTCGCGATCCGGGCACGCGGCCTGCGCAAGCGGTTCGGCGACATCACCGTCCTCGACGGGGTCGACCTCGACGTCACCGCCGGCAGTGTGCACGCACTGCTCGGCGCCAACGGCGCCGGCAAGACGACGCTCGTCCGGATCCTCGCGACGCTGCTGCCCGCCGACGGCGGCGAGGTCACGGTCGCGGGCCGCGACGTGCGTCGCGAGGCCCGCCGGGTCCGCGAGGTCATCTCGCTGACGGGCCAGCACGCCGCCGTCGACGAGCTGCTCACCGGGGTGGAGAACCTGCGGCTGGCCGCGCGGCTGGCCGCGCGGCTGTTCCGCCTGCCTCGGGCCGACGCCCGCCGCCGGGTCGACGCGCTGGTCGAGGCGTTCGGCCTCGCCGGCTTCGGCGGGCGGCTGGTGCGGACCTGCTCCGGCGGGCAGCGCCGCCGCCTGGACCTGGCCGTGGGCCTGGTCGCCGACCCGCGGTCATCTTCCTCGACGAGCCGACGACCGGGCTCGACCCGCGCAGCCGCCAGGGCGTCTGGGACGTCGTCACCCAGCTCGCCGACGGCGGGGCGACGGTGCTGACCACCCAGTACCTCGACGAGGCCGACGAGCTCGCGGACCGGATCTCGGTGCTGGACGGCGGCCGGATCGTCGCCGAGGGCAGCGCCGCCGACCTGAAGTCCAGCCTCGGTACCGAACGCGCCGAGCCGACCTTCCCCGACGACGACACCTACGCCCGGGCCCTCGCTTGCCTGCACAGTCTGCTGCCCGCCGGCCCTGCCCACGGACCCACGGCGGTCGCCGGGCTCGACGTGGACCGGCCCGCCCGCCGCGTCGGTGTCCCGACCGACGGCAGCGCCAACGCGCTGCGCCGGCTGCTCACCGGCCTCGCCGACGCCGGAGTCGAGGCCGCCCGCGTCGAGCTGCGCACCCCGGCCCTCGACGACGTCTTCCTCACCCTCACCAGCGGAAAGGACCTGTCATGACGACCGCGGCCCCCTCCCCGCCGCCATCGGCGTCCTGGCGTTCTACGTGGTGGCGATGACCTGGCTGTCGGTCACGCACGGCCTGCTCGCCGGCGGGCCCGAGGCGGCGAACGGCATGACGTTCCTTATCCTGTTCCTGCCGTACGTGAGCAGCGGGTTCGTGCCGACGAGCACGATGCCCGGCCCGTTGCGGGCGTTCGCCGACCACCAGCCGCTCACCCCGGTCATCAACACCGTCCGCGGCCTGCTCGTGCGCGGCCACGCCGCCCACGGCACGGCGGCCGTCGCGCTCGTCTGGTGCACCGGCATCCTGGTGGCCAGCTACGCCGCCGCCACGGCGCTGTTCCGCCGCCGCACGGCCCGCTAGGGGGGCCGCCGAGATACGGCAGAAAGGGGCAACGGGCTCAGCGGCGGCGGGCTGCTGGATCGCGGCCGGCCTGCCAGCGGGCCAGGGCCTCCGGTGACACCCGGGCGTAGCGGGCCAGCGAGGCGACCGAGGTGTGCCCGGAGTAGGACAGCAGCGTCGAGGTGTTCGCGCCGTCCTCGGCGGCGTGCGTGAGCGCCGAGTGGCGCAGCTGGTGCAGCGTCGCCCCGCCGGCCGCCGCGGTGAACAGCTCCGCCGCGCGGCGGTAGGACAGCCGGGCCCGGCCGCTGATCGGGTCGAGGTCGGCCGGCGGGAGCGCGAGGCGGGCGCGCCGGACCGGCCCGGCCGGCCGTCCCTTGAGCAGCCGTGGCAGCAGGCAGACGGTGCCGGTCCGCCAGACGATGATGTCGACGGCGTTGCCCTTGCGGCGGACCTTGGCGCACCGGTTGCGCAGGTCGAGCTCGTCGACATCGAGGGCCAGGACCTCGGAGGCGCGGGCGGTCTCGTACAACATCCGCCACAGCACTCGCTCCCGCAGACCGATGTCCTCCCGGCCGAGCAGTTCCTCGACGGTCGCGCGCGACAGCGCCCGGGTCCGGTCGGGTGCGCGACCGCGGCGGCGGATCGCCCGGGTCGGGTCGCCGACGATCCAGCCCTGGTCGCGCCAGTAGCCCGCCGCCGAGCGCAGCGCGTCCAGGTTGCGGTTGAACGTCGCTGGCGCCGCCGGCCCCCACCGCTCGACAACCACCCCGCCACCGCGCTCGCCGTGGCCGGCTCGTCGAGCACCGCGACAAGCACCTCCGATCCGAGGTGCTCGCGAAGCTGGCGCAATGTCGACGCGTAGACCCGCCGGGTCCCCGCCGTCTCCGGATGATCCAACGTGGCCAGGAACGCCGCGACCGCCTCGGCGACGGTCGGCGCCGCCGAACTCCGCGCCTCCGCCCGCACCACGCCCATGGCAGCCCCCTCCGCCTCTATCGCAGAAAAGCACCAAGAGTCGCCCCGATCCGGGGGACGGCCGGAATACGCCAGAAACCTGCCGCCGCCAGTGACCGCCGGTCAGAGGCCGCGCGCCGGGTGATCGTTGCCGGTGGCTAAGGTGCCGACGTCTCGGTCCTGATCGTGCTGGGGTGTCGGGTTGGCGTCGATTGATCGGACCGCGTATCCGCGGTTCAAGCGGGTGGTGTCGGCGCGGGAGCTAGCGGAGGCGTTCACGCCCGCCGCGGACGAGGTCGGGTGGGCTCGGTCGAAGACCGCTACCGAGCAGCACTTCCTGGCGCTGGTGGTGCTGCTGAAGTGCTACCAGCGGCTGGGGTACTTCCCGAAGCTGGCCGACGTGCCGGCGGCGGTGGTCGACTACGTGCGCAGCAAGCTGGAGCTGGCCGAGGCCGTGGAGGCCGTGCACGAGTCGGACCGGACGCTGTGGCGGCACCGGGACTTCGTGCGCACGCGGATGGGCGTGAAGTACACGCCGGCCAAGGTGCGGGCGGTGGCCGAGGCAGCGATCCGCAAGGCGGTGCAGTCCAAGGACAACCCGGCAGATCTGATCAACGTGGCGTTGGACGAGCTGGTGCGGCAGAGCTGCGAGCTGCCCGGCTACACGACGCTGGACGCGATGTCCGCCTTGATCCGCACCGAGGTCAACGGCGGCACGTTCACCGCGGTGGCGGCCCGGCCGGACCGGATGCAGCGGGCACGGTTGGAGCGGCTGCTGTGGGTCGACCCGGCGACCCGGCGCAGCGAGTTGGACCGGTTGAAGGACTCGGCGCAGGCGGCAACGCTGGGCAAGCTCAAGGACCGCCTGGTGTATCTGGCCAGGTTGGACGCGCTGGGGCCGACTGGAGAGTGGCTGGAGGGCATCCCGCCGGGCAAGATCGCACACTTCGCCGGCGAGGCGCGGGTGACCGACGCCGCGGACATGCGCAAGGTGCTCAACGAGGACAAGCGACTGACGCTGCTGATCAGCCTCGTGCACGAGTGCCGCACGGCGGCGCGGGACGAGGTGGTGACCATGTTCTGCAAGCGCATGGCCGCCCTGCACAAAAAGGGCCGGGAGCGGCTGGAGGAGATCCAGGCGGCCAACCGCGCGGAGGCCGAGCGGCTGATCGGCGTGATCGGCGAGGTGTTGGCCGCGGCCCGCGAGGCCACCACGCCCGCCGACCCCGCCACCGGGGAGGTGCCCGGCGCTGGGGTCGAGGAACGGGCGGGCCGGCTGGTGCTCAAGGCGCTGGAGGACGCCGGCGGGATCGACGAGCTGGCCACCGCGGCCGAGGCGGTGTCGGCGTATCACGGCAACAACTACCTGCCGCTGTTGGAGCGGTTCTACCGCTCGCACCGGCCGGTGCTGTTCACCCTGGTCGACGCAATCGAGCTGGAGGCGACCAGCGCGGACGGATCGGTGTTGGACGCGGTGGAGTTCATCCGCGCCAACCGGGACCGGCGCAGCGACTGGATACCGGAGACGACCACAGTCGAGGAGGACGGCCAGTCCACCACGGTCAGCGTGAAGGTGGACGCTTTCGCCAGCGATGCGTGGAAGAAGGTGCTTCGGGAGCGGCAGCGGCCGGGGATGCTGGCTCGTCGGCACCTGGAGGTCTGCGTGTTCTCCTACCTGGCCGCTGAGCTGCGGTCCGGGGACGTCGCGGTGGTGGGCTCGGACTCCTACGCCAACCTGCACGCCCAGCTCATGACCTGGGACGAGTGCCGGCCGCTGGCCGCGGACTTCTGCGCCCAGGCCGGTATCCCGGCTGAGGCGGCCGAGCTGGTGGCGTACTACCGGGACGAGCTGGTGCGCACCGCGTCGCAGGTCGACGCCGGGTATCCGGCGAACACCGATCTGGTGCTGGACGGTGACAGGCCGGTGCTCAAGCGCCGCAAGGGGGCCGACCGGCGGCCCTCGGCGATCGTCTTGGAGACGGCGATTCACCAGCGACTCCCGGAACGCAGCCTGCTGGACATCCTCACCCGTACGGCCTATCTGACCGGCTGGCACCGGCACTTCGGGCCGGCGTCGGGGTCGGACCCGAAGATCCGCGACACCCTGGGCCGTTACGTCACCACGACCTATGCGTACGGCACCAACCTCGGCGCCGCCGAGGTCGCCCGGCACACGCGCGGGAAGGTGTCCGCGCACGAGATCTACACCGCCGGCAACAAGCACTCCGACCCCGGCAAGGTGTACCGGGGCTCCACAGATGTGATCAACGAGTTCGCCAAGCTGGACGTGGCCGGGATCTGGGGCGACGGCCAGGTGGTCGCGGTCGACGGGTCGCAGGTGGACACCTGGGAGAACAACCTGCTGGCCGAGTCGCACATCCGCTACGGCGGCTACGGCGGGATCGCGATGCGGCACGTGGCCGACTCCTACATCGCGCTGTTCTCCCACTTCATCCCGTGCGGGGTGTGGGAGGCGATCTACATCATCGAGGGCCTGCTGCGCAACGAGTCCGACGTTCAACCGGACACCGTCCACGCCGACACCCAGGGCCAGTCGCTGCCGGTGTTCGGCCTGTCCGCTTTGTTGGGGTTCGAGCTGCTGCCACGCATCCGCAACTGGCACGACCTGATCTTCTACCGGCCCGACGGTCGGACCCGCTACCAGCACATCGACACGCTGTTCGGCGACAACGCCATCGACTGGGACCTGATCGCCAAGCACTGGACCGACCTGCTGCGCACCGCGATCTCCATCCGCGAGGGCCGGGTGTCCTCGGTGACCCTGCTGCGCCGGCTCGGGAACCACTCGCGCAAGAACCGCCTGTACCGGGCGTTCCGGGAGCTGGGCCGGGTGATCCGCACGATCACCTTGCTGCGCTACCTGTCCGAGCCGGAGTTACGGGAGCAGATCACCGCGATCACCAACAAGGCCGAGGCGTTCCACGGCTACTCGGACTGGCTGATGGTCGGCGGGAAACTGATCGGCCACAACGACCCCGAACACCAGGAACTGGTGGTCAAGTTCAACGAGCTGATGGCCAACTGCGCGATCTACTCCACAGCGCTCGACATCACCGACGCCGCGAACGCCCTGGCCGCCGAGGGCCACCCGGTCGACCACGACGACCTGGCCACCATCACCCCCTACATCACCCACACCATCCGCCGCCTCGGAGACCTGGTGCTCGACCTCGACCCGCCCGACACGGTGCCGACCACCCGGCTGGACCTCGAACCTCGCGCCCTGTTCCCGAGCGGACCGGCCGCCTGACGGGGACTCTGACCAGCCGTCTCGGAAACCAGGGTTCTGCGACCGCCGGTCGACGGGCTTCCAGTAGGAGCGGAAACAGTGAACCGAGGTTGGTGTCACATTCGTTGACAGCCCTGGTGTCGGCTGGTCGGGCTGGCCGGGTGAGTTCTGAGCTCAGCCCTGCCTGATAAGCAGGTCAATCGGCCGTCGGGTGGTGTAGGTGTGGGGCGACCGGACTCGTCCCGGTTCCGCGGGTGCCGCGGCGACGTCTGTGGACGTCGCCGCGGCACCCGTTCCCGGGACGACGCGATCTAGGAGGGCTGGCGAGGTCAGTCCTGCCCCAGAGTCACGGACCACTCGGCGCGAGCTTTCACCTTCACCCGCTTCACGAACCATTGGATGAACCGGCCCCATGCCCGCCGCGCGAACGCGGCCACCTCCATCACCACTAGGGCGCTCGCAGCCATGATCGCCGAGGTGAGCGCGGCCTCCAGCGTTACGTGCCAGGGCTGGAGCTGCTCGACCCGCATCGCCCAATGCACGATCACGATCACGATCGTCTTCGTGCCGAACGGCCGGATCTTCTCCGGAGACAAGGGGGCGCCGACGGCATACGGCGGCCACATCCAAGGGGGGAGATCGACATCCTCGTTACTCTCTGTGTGTCCCGATACTGACGCCGCGATCCGCTCGCGCAACTTGCCGGGCCAATCGTTCAGGCCTGCTCTATCGAGCCACACCACTCGGGCATCCGGCGATCTTCTCGGCGACTCCCGGTCCGCGCCGGTAACCGGGGACCCCGGGGCCTAGACTGCCCTCCAGTCGGCCGGATGTTTCCGGACGATTCCGGACGACGACGAGGTGCACCGTGAGCAACTCCAGCCAGGAAGCAGGCGAGGACCCGGTGGCCAAGCTGGCCTCGCGACTTCGCGAACTCCAAGTCCATGCAGGCAAGCCATCGGTAGCCCGACTGGTGGTATTGACCGGCAAGCAGGGCCCGAAGTGGGGGATGCCGCGATCGACCATCCAGGACAAGCTCGCGGGCACGACCGCTCCGACAAATAGGCAGGTCCTAGCGCTGGTCAGGGCATGCGTCGCCTACGCGGTCGAAGAGGAAATCGCCCTCTCAACTGAGGACACGAACGAGGAGGAGTGGTTGAGGGCATGGGCTGAGATGCAGAAGGCACGCCAGACCCCGCGGCGGCAGCTTTACGGCGCCGCCCGGGCCGCCGCCGCGCTTTCCGCAGATGGCGGTACCAGCCGCGAGCCAGAGGCGGCACCCCAGCCAGTCCCTGCGGACGATGAGGCAGCCAGGCAGGCAGGCCACCTGATCCATGCACTTGCCAATTTCCACTCGAACCCGGAAGGGGTCTATTACATCGGCCAGACTCTGCTCGAGTTTCGCACTTTTCATGATCGGTTTTGTGGGTCGTCAAGGAGGTTGATGATTTGACTGGTTCAGTGTGGGCATGTTCGCCGGCTGTTTCCGCGCGTGGCTTCACGCGGAGTGTTGATGAGGGGAAGGTCCAGCTCACGGGGCTGGTGGCGGGAGCATCGGCGTTTCCACACCAACACTCCGAAGAGTGGGTCGCCGATGCTCCCGCACGTCACGATACCGCCGTCGTTCGCCGTCCTGCTGGAGTACTTCCGGCCGTGTTTCACCGCGCCGAGCTTCGCCACGTTCCGGATGCTGGCGACCGGGCTGGTCGCCGCGCCCGGGCGGCGCACCGTCGTCGGGATGCTCGTCGGCGCCGGCCGCCATCGGGACACCCCGCACCACCGGGCCCACTACTTCTTCGCGAAGGCCGCCTGGACGCTCGACGAGGTCGGCGACACGCTGGCCCGTCTCGTCGTCGGTCTGCTCACCGGCCCCGGGCCGATAACCGTCGTCGTCGATGACACCCTTTTCCACCGCGCCGGGCGGAAGGTCTTCGCCGCGGGCTGGTTCCACGACGGCGCCGCGAAGGGCGAGACGCCGGTCGGCTTCGGCAACAACTGGGTCATCGTCGGTGTCGTCCTGCGCGGCACGGTCTTCGCGCGGCCGATCTGCCTGCCGGTCTACGCGTGCCTGGTTGTCAAGGGCACCATGTCCGGCTCCCGGCTGTGGCTCGCCGCCCGCGCCGCGGCCCGGCTCGCCCGCCTGTTCCCGGACCGCCAGGTCCACGTCGTGGCGGACTCCGCCTACGCCGGCGGCGAGCTGAAGTCCCTGCCACGCAACGTGACCTGGACGACTCGACCGCGTGCCGACGCCGCCCTGTTCGCGCCGGCCCCGCCGCGCACCGGCCGCCGAGGCCGCCCCCGCGTCAAGGGCGACCGGCTCGCCACGATCACCCAGCTCGCCGCCACCGCCGACTTCCGCCCGACCACCGTCACCCGCTACGGCCGCGTCCACACCGTCGACGTCGCGGTGACCGTCTGCCTGTGGTACTCGGTGTTCGGCCCCCGCCTCGTCCAGCTCGTGCTCGTCCGCGAACCCGGCCGCCCGCTGCTCGCCCTGATCAGCACGGACCTGTTCAGCCGCCCCGCCACGATCGCCGAGCGGTACGCCGCCCGCTGGGCGGTCGAGGTCGCGATCGCCGACGCCAAGCAGCTCTTCGGCGTCGGACAGACCCACACCCGCACCGCGCAGGCCGTGCGGCACGCGGTCCCGTTCGCCCTGCTCGCCCAGACCCTCACCCTGACCTGGTACCTCACCGCCGGCCACCACGACTCCGACGTCGCCGACGCCACCGCCCGCGCACCCTGGTACACGACCAAGACGACCGTCTCGACCGCCGACGCCCTCGGCAAGCTACGCCGCGTCCTGATCACCGCGCGTTTTCGCCCAGCTGACCCCGTCACGCCCACCGCCGCGGAAATCCACACCCTCCACCTGGCCTGGGACACCACCGAGCACGGCCTCGCGGCCTGAACCCGCCCCACCAGCCACCCAGACCGGCCCCTGACCGGCCCACAGCCCCCGGAACAGCCCAAAACAGGCACCGACCCGAGGCGACAAACCACCCCAAACACCCGCACCACACAAACAGCTCACCACGATCGAATAGAAACCTCATCACGCGAAGACAAACCAACATTCCCGATCAAGAAGAACGCGAAAGTCGAGTGGTGGCCTGCGAAGTATTCCTTGACGACCACGGCATCGCGGACTCGCAGGCCAGGGCGCTGATCGATGCGATCAGCGGCGAACTTGACAACGATGAGCGCCGAAGCGAGGGCATGTTCGATGCAGTGATATCTGATCGCAAGGTACGGCAATTGATACAGAGGTTACGCGATGCCCGCCGTAGCATCGGAAGCACGGATTCACAGATGACAAACCGTTTGGGCTGGGACACCGCGGATGATCCCTCCCACTCTGCTCAGCAGCGCGAAGAACACCAGGCAGACCCATCGATGATCAACCAGCAGACCAAGGCTTGGTTGAGAGAACTCGACCCCGACTCGGCTTTGGACCGGCTACACAGCGTGGATAGCGACCTAGGCAGCCAGTGGCTGACCGTCATGTCTCCTCACATGGCAGGTGCTGTCTTGGCCATGTCCGGCTCGGGATGGGCAGCTGCTCGACTCGCTAAGATGCCAGCCAGTGTCGCAGAGGGCATACTCAACGCGATGAATCGGCATGAGGCGGATGAGGTGCGCGCCGAACTGAGGTCAAAGAACACTACGGAACGCCCGTAGTGGCATCGATGGCGGCGTGGTGCCGCGTGCGGCGGTAGGCTTTGTCGCCCAGGTCAAGGTGTGCCCTGCCAGGCGAGGGGGGTCCGTGAGGGAACTCCCAACAACTCGCGGCCAGATGCGCGCTTCATCGGTCCGGAGGGACGCCGCGATGGCGTCAGCAGACTGCGGTGAGGTGTCGGCAGACGTCGTCTTTGGTGGTAGCCGCCGGGCGCGCCAGCGCGCCCGGCGTTGGTCCAGAACTGGGGGGTCAGAGTCGTGGAAGTGGCCGCTAATTGGGCGTGGGGAGAGGTGGTTCGGCGCTCGCAGCGCGGCGACTCGGCGGAGGCTAGGCCACAGCACATACCGGAAGAATCAGTGTGAAGCGCAGTGGTTAACGCAGTGTCCCACACAATTCGATGAGCCGTGGCCGCGGCAGTGGTTAGTGCAATGAGAGCCCGAACAGTGATTATTGCAGTGGCTCTTGCAATGACCCTTACAGTGCATTGAGCAGTGACTTATACATTTCCCTTTTGCGTGTACACCCGGCTTGCCGCACAGCTCGGGAGGAGTGAATTCCCAGAACGTTTCCGTAAGTTCTTCGGCAATGCTGTCGGCGTCTACTGGACGTACCACGAGTTCGCGCCGTTCGAGATCGGTCGTCTCGACAAGGATCTCGTTATCCCTCAGGGTAAGCTGACGATGGACCTTTAGTCCCACACCGAAGAGATCGCCGACACCCAGTCGCGCGGATTGTTCGGCGAACTCGAAGAGAAATTCCCCGCTTTCGTCGATGCTGAAATCGTCGCTCCACTGCTCCGCAGGAAGGAACTCCAACGGGTAAAAATTCCAAGATCCCTCTCCGATGGCGACCGGGCGCCAAAGGTACGGGGCGAGATCCGGACGGTAGCGCTCGGGACGAGTTACGGCGCTGTTGTCGGAGACGCGCCGAACCAGCACCTCTCCGTCATCAATGTTGAAATGTTTATGCAAGAGATTGGCGCCTAGCACCCCAAATAGCTCGTGCCGGACGAAGATGTCACCGAGAGGGCATAGCTTTTCTCGACTTCGATTTAGTCCGCGCTTTGCTACATAGAATTCATTTAGCCGGTCAAACACATTTGGGTCATAGGGCGCCGCCGAGGCGACACCCTCTACGACTGGCATATTTCGTATCCTTTGGGTGTCATGCGGGTGCTCATGTCGACTTGGGGCACTGATTCTCGCGCCCCTGGTGGCGTCAGGGCGAGCGCCACCAGGGGATGTCCTGCTTCCAGGGCGGGCGGTCAGGTCCGCCCCGCCGGACGGGACTCACACTGATGTGAGGACACAGTTCGCTGAGCTCGCGCCCCACTCGAGACGCCTATCCGTTCCCCCTCGTCACAGGATCATCTGGCATCCGGCGTCGTCATGCCGGTACTTCTTAAGCCTTCACTAGGGAGCTATCGCGGAGAGGAACAGATTTTCTGCGGTAACAGCCTCGGCGACCTGCGCGGACGCGAGGGCTGGACGGGGCCGACTCCTGGTGCTTTTCTGCGATAGAGGCGGAGGGGGCTGCCATGGGTGCGGTGCGGGCGTTGGCGCGGCGTTCGGAGGCGCCGACTGTGACCGAGGCGGTCGCCGCCTTCCTGTCCACGTTGGACCATCCGGAGACGGCGGGGACTCGGCGGGTCTACGCATCGACGTTGCGCCAGCTTCGCGAGCACCTCGGATCGGAGGTGCTTGTCGCGGTGCTCGACGAGCCGGCCGCGGCGAGCACGCTGGCCGGCTGGTTTGCCGGGCGGTGGGGGCCGGCGGCGCCGGCGACGTTCAACCGCAACCTGGACGCGCTGCGCTCGGCGGCGGGCTACTGGCGCGACCAGGGCTGGATCGTCGGCGACCCGACCCGGGCGATCCGCCGCCGCGGCCGCGCGCCCGATCGGACCCGGGCGCTGTCGCGGGCGGTCGTCGAGGAGCTGCTCGGCCGGGGCGACATCGGGCTGCGGGAGCGGGTGCTGTGGCGGATGTTGTACGAGACCGCCGCCCGCGCCTCCGAGGTCCTGGCCCTCGACGTCGACGAGCTCGACCTGCGTAACCGGTGCGCCAAGGTCCGCCGCAAGGGCAACGCCGTCGACGTCATCGTCTGGCGGACCGGCTCTGCACGGCTGCTGCCGCGGCTGTTGAAGGGGCGGACGGCGGGGCCGGTGTTCGTCACCGACCGGCGCGCTCGCCTCGCGCTCCCGCCGGCCGACCTCGACCCGGGCAGCGGCCGTGCCCGGCTGTCTTACCGCCGGGCGGCCGAGCTGTTCACCGCGGCGACGGGCGGAGCGACGCTGCACCAGCTGCGCCACTCGGCGCTCACCCACGCCGCCGAGGACGGCGCGAACACCTCGACCTTGCTTTCCTACTCCGGGCACACCTCGGTCGCCTCTCTGGCGCGCTACGCCCGGGTGTCCCCGGAGGCGCTGGCCCGTTGGCAGGCCGGCCGGGATCCTGCGGCCCGACGCCGCTGAGCCCGTTGCCCCTTTCTGCCTACCAGTGCAGTCCCCCAAGGACGGCGGCTGGCCAGCATCTCAACGGCACCGCGGCAGGTTTCTGGCGTATTCCGGTCCCACCCCCATCCAGCCCTCGCGTCCGCGCAGGTCGCCGAGGCCGTTACCGCGGAAAACCCGCTGCTTGCTGCGGTTAAACTTTGGCGCTTTCGTTGATCGCGGAGTCGCCCTGAGACGTCAGCCCGGCGGGATCTTGCCTGCGGCCTCAAGGAAGAAGCGCACGAAGGCGCGCAGGTCCGCCGGGTCGACGCCCATCGGCAGGAACTGGATCTCCCGGTCGGAGATCGCCTCCGCGAGCCTTGCCGGATCCGTCGTCGCGGCAGCCCTCGCGGAGCCGGCGGCCTTGGCCCCACCCTTGAGGAACGTCTGCTCGTCCGCGACCCCAAGCGTCGTCGTCACGATCGTCGAACGGCGCGGGATAATGCCCTTCTCGATGTCGTAGACCTTGCCGTCCACGAGCAGCTTCCCCAGCTGTACACGCAGCTCGTCGGAGTCCAGCTGCGCGAGCACGTCCAGGGAGGCGGCGTCGCCCGCCTTGAACTGGCCTGTGAACGACAGGGCGACCTTGCCGCGGGCCTCGTCGACCAGCATGATCGCGTCGTCGTAGAACTGGTGGAACCCCTTGCCGTCCGCGCGCAGCGCGCGGACGGGTGTGCGGGCGACGAAGACCCGCCACCCCCTGCCAGCCGCGCTGTCCGCGAACTCTGCGGCGCGCCGCAGCTCGGCCTCGAAGGTCCGCCGGTACGCGCCCTTAACGCCGACGATCTCCCCGAGCCTGCCGACGACCGAGTTGATGCGTCCGCCGGCCGCGTCCGCCAGCGCCTCCTCGGTCAGGCCGACGCCGGTCATCGGCCGCAGGCGGGCGGCCGCTGTGCCGAGCTTCTCGAGATCCTCCGGCGTCAGCCAGGAGTGCAGCCGGGCGTACACCGGCAGCAGTGGGTGGCCCGCCGGGAGGTCGTCCAACGCGGTCCAGAACGCGTGCGCGGCGGCCTTGCCCTCGGCCGACGTTGCCTGCCGCTCGAACGAGCGGGCGACTGTGGCGACCGCTCTCCGGCACCGGTCGGCGGCCTTCCAGTCGAGGTCCGCGGCCCCGCGGTGCTTGCTGATCGCGTCCCGCAGGGCCAGGGCCGTCTGCTGGATGACGGACGTCTCCTCATGCAGGCAGGCCTGCTGGAACGTGCGGAGCGCGTGCGCTACCTCGCCGGAGGAGGCCGCCAGGTCGTCCAGCAGGTCGAACGCGGTCTTGCGCCCCGCGCCGCCAGCAGCCGCCCGCGCCACCACCGCCGGCTTCACCGCCTTCGCGGGCTTCACCGTCTTTGTTCCGAACTTCGGCGCCGTCTTGCCCCGTCTGGCCGCCACGCGGGATATCGGGTAGTCCTCGTCGAGCTGCTCACGCACGGCGGCCAGCAGGTTCTTCTTCGACGTCGCCGCCGGCACGTCCCCGACCGTGTCACGCAGCAGCCGCGCGGCGCGGGCGTACTGCTCGTCCGTCATCGCGGCGAGCGCCGTCTCGACATCACGACGCGCGGCCCGCACGGCCGCGCGCTTCGGGTCGACGGACGGCAGGGCGTGCGCGATCCGGGCGCGCAGGTCGAGGAACACCAGCGCGGCGTTGAACTCCGGATAGGCGTGGGTCAGCGCGGACGCCGGCTGCACGCCGATGAGCACGACGGCGCGGCTGCTCGTGGGCCCGATCCGCCCGAGGACCCCCTCGACGAACCGCTTCGTCAGGCCGGCCTCGCCCTCGGCCGTCGCGCCTTTTGCCGCGACGGCCTTGAACGTCGATGTGCTCCGCTTGGCGGACCCGCCCGCCGGCTTGAACCCCATCAGGGCACCAGCCCCGCGGCAAGCGGGGCGAGGACACTCACCGACGTCGCGATCTTCCCCGCTGGCAGGGCGCCGGCGACCTCGCCCGCGCACTGCAGGGCGAGCCGCAGCACCGACGGCGCCACACCCAGCGAGTCCGCCGGGTTCAGCGCGCAGAGGTAGGCCGCCCGGTCGCGCAGGAACTGCACGACCGCCTCGGCGATGCCCTTGACCGCCAGGAGCACGTCGGCGACCACGGCGAGCGGCGGGGCGACCAGGTGCAGCGCCAGCATCGCGCCCATGGTCCCGACGCACTCGCCAAACGTCGATGCCAGGCTCGGGTCGACGGCCGCGTAGACGTCCTGCACCGCCTGAGAGACCAGGCTCGGTCCCGGGCCGGCCAGGTCGGCGGCGGCGTCGGCCATGATCTGGGGGAAGCCCCAGGGCCCGAACGCCGGATCGAACAGGCTCGCCAGGCCACCCTTCAGGCCACGTTGCCGCAGCCGCTCGGCCGCCCCCGCGGACGGCCCGTCCGGATGGCGGACGTCCCAGCTCGCGATGACCAGGGCGTCGACCCCCGGCCGCATGGCGCGCTGCGCGTTCCACGTCGTCGCGAACGCGGCCGTGAGCGCGGCCAGCAGTTCGTCGTCTGTCGGCGGGTCCTTGCGGCCCGGTTTCAGGCTCTCCGGCAGCTCGAGGCGGAACAGCACCGGATGCCGCGCCGCCAGCTGTCCCCGCAGCGCGGCGAGCTTGACGGCCTTTGCGGCCGCAGCGCGCGCGCTGGCCAGCCCGCTGATGGCCAGGATCGCCAGGCTGGCGGTCGCCGCGAGCGCCGTCGCCAGCGCCGCCTCCGCGTCCTCGCCGGCCGCTGTCCGCTCCGCGGTGGTGAGTTCGTGTGCCTTGGCGCGGAGGTCGGCCACCGGGTCGGTGTCCGGGTTCGCCTTACCAGTGCCGGGCCGCAGCCGCGTGGTGCTCGGGAACTCCAGCGTGTCACCGGCAAACACAGCGTCGTCGAAGCCGGTCAGGTACCGGCCGGCCTCCCGCCGGATCTGCTCGGCGGACCGATCAAGGCGCTGCTTCGCGAGGTGGCGGCCCACCTGCTCGGCCTGCGCGAGCTGGTCCGCCACCAGCGGGGACAGACGGCCTGCCGCCGCCCGCCACGCCTCGAGCGCCGACCGCGACTGTTCCAGCGCTGCCGTCGTCGACACCGCGGCCCGCGCGAGCGCAGCCGCGTCCGGTGGCTCGTCCATGCGCGCCCGGAGTTTATTGATCCTGGTCAGCGCCGGCCCGTAGCGGTCGTCGATGTCCCCCCGCAGCGTCTCCTCCTTCTCCGCGACCAAGGGCCAGCCGCCGAGCAGGTGCGTGGCGCGCAGGACCATGTCCATTGCCGCCGGGTCGTCCACCGGGAGCGTCAGCAGCTGGTCGCCGGGCAGGGTGATCGTGACTGCCTTCGCCATGCCGCGGTCCCGTCAGGACTCGGGTGCGCCGGCCTGGCCGACGGTAACGTGCAGATGCGGCACCGTGTCCGGGTCTGGGTCGGACGTGTCGTTGTTCTGCAGCAGCCTCGCCCGGCGGTCGGCCTCCAGCTCGGCGATGCGTGCCCTGGCTACCGCCTCGCGGCTCGCCGCCTCGCGCAGGGCCTCGACGTGCTCCTCGCAGCCGGAGCACTCGCCGAGCCAGGACTCCACGCTGACCCCGGGGGTTGGCAGGATCACTTGGTCGGTGGCTATTTTCTCGCCGGCCGCCGACGCGTCGGTGGCGGCCTTCTCAAGCTCGTTGGCGAGGTTTGTGATGACCTTCATCAGTGTCGTCTCGGCCAGCGGTGACAGCGGGATCGCGAGGTTCGGGCCGTCGGAGGCGACCACATGCGGCTCGAACATGCCGACGCGCAGTTGCGGCGCGGCGTCCATCAGCCGCTGCAGCTGCTCGCTCGGCGGCAGCGCCTGGAAGAGCACATACCGGTAGTAGTCACGGTGCTGGTTCAAGTGCGCGCGCAGCGCCTCGGAGCGTTCCATCGCGGCGCCGACCATCTCCGCGCCGAACTTCATCTCCAGGCGGTCGGCGAGCGTCGTAGCGGCCTGTTCCTGGTTCGCCTGGGCCGCGACGGCCGCGGCGGCCTGCACGCCGGCGCCCTCAAACTCCTTGCTCTCCCACGCCTGGAACGCGGTGCGCAGCTGCGCCAGCCCACCCGGGATGCCTCCGTCGTCCGGGTCGTACAGGCCGGCGCCCTTGGCCTTCGGATACCAGAACAGGCCCCAGTCCGCGGGGGCATACCTCGGCATGCTCTTGATGCGGCCGGACAGGCCGGCGTCCTCCTTCTCCTGGTCGCCCAGGGTGCCCAGCGCGTCGAGCGCCGGGACGCTGCCCGCCGGCGGGACGGCGGCCAGCAACGCCCTCGCGAGGTCGGGGCTCGGGGCCTGTGTCGAGATCCGGTCCAGCTCGGCGATGAGCCCGTTGCCGAACTTCGTCGCCACCAACCGGCGCCACAGCCACCGCTGCGCCCCCGCGACCTCGGACGCGAGCGGCGTCCGATGGGCGGCGATCGAGGTGAGCGCCGGGCCCACATCCGCGCCGACGAACAACGCCGCGCGGCGCCTGAGCTCGCCGACGATGGCGATCAGCGGCGCGAGCTGCGGGTTGGCCTGCTTCTGCGGCTCATTCGCGGGCGGAACGGTCCGCTCCCGGTCCAGGTCCTTCTCCTGCTTGGACAGCACGCTCAGGCGGCGCAGCTCCTGCTCCGCCCGGGCGTAGGCCTCCAGGAACCGGCACGCCTCGAAGCCATCGGCGAGCGCGGGGTCGAGCAGGTAGGCACGCAGGGTCGCCTCGTTCACCCGCACCGTGAGGCTGTCGAAGTCGCGGATCGTCACCGGGTTCGCGACCAGCACGACGATCCGGACGCCGGCCTTGAGGAACCGGACGTCCACGTCGTAGTGCGCCAGCACCTCGTGGAAGTTCATCGTCAGCGTGTGGCACTCGTTCGGGTTGCGCAGGTGCCGCACGACCTGCGTCCGCGACTCCGTCTCGACACTCTCGGTGATGGTCGTGATCCGGCGGGACCGGACGCGGGTGGAGGCGCGGGTCGTCGACTCCCGGACGTGCTGGGTGGACGTGCGGCAGACGTTCGCGAGGCTCTGCGTGTTCGACACCTGGCCGCCGGCCTCCACGTGGATCGAGGCGATTCCCGGCGAGTACGACGCGTCCAGTGAGCCGTGGGCCTGCGCGTTGAACTCGTTGCTGCTCGTAACCTCATGGAACACGTCCTCCGTGTCCCGCGTCGTCGAGGTGAAGTCGAAGGTCTGCTCCACCTCGGTCTCCGCCGACTGCTGCAGCGCCTTCGAGCGCCGCTCCCAGCTGGACACGGTGATCGTGGTCTCCTCGCCCGGCGCGAGGGCGAGGGTGGACAGCAGGTTGCCCCGGCTGAAGCCCTTGAGCGTCCACGTCTGCTGCCAGGGCAGCAGTACCGCGACCGGGAGCCCCTCGTCCGCCAGGTGGATCGCGCCATCCTCGTTCTTCTCCCGGGTCCCGGGCCCGGCCGAGCCGCCGCCAGACGAACCGCCGCTTTGGCCGAACGGGTAGTCGTGCAGCTCACGCCACAGGTCCCGGAGCGTGTACGTGACGTCGAAGGGCGGTGGACCCAGCGGTCCCGGCCGAGGAGTCGCCTTGCCCAGCATCAGATAGCCCGACGGCAGCTCGGCGCCACGGTTGGGGTGAACGAGGCTGATCTCGCGCCCGCCGGCGAACGCGGTGATCTCGTTGCCCAGCCGCAGCTCGCGGACCTGGCCGGCGTCCAGGCTGACCACGACGGAGCCGCCTGTCCGGGCCGGGATGACCGGGTAGGCGAGGAACTCAGCCAGGTCGTCGATGACGAGCCGGTCCGCCGCGGGCCCTCCCTCCAGGGACTGCCCAGGCGCCTCGACGCGGAGCAGGCCGGCGGGACGCCCCTCGACTGTCGCCGCGGCGGTCAGCCGGCCGGTGGTCAGTAACGACCGCACCCCGCGCTCGTCCAACTCGACCAGGCCCTCCCCTGTGGAGATGGCCCGGCCGCTGAGCCAGCTGTCCAGGTCGCCGTCGCTCATCACGACCGTGGTGACCTTCGGCTTGAGACGCAGCACGCTCGCGTTGCCGTCACGCCCCCGCCCGACGGCCAAGACGGAGCCGCCCTCGCGAAGCCGGTTGGCCGCGGTGAGGCCGAGCTCCACGTCCCACACCCGCCCGTCGGCCGTCACCGTCTTGGAGGCGAACAGACCGTCGAGGTCAGTCACCTGGACCGACACCGCAGGCTTCCCGCCGATCGCCTGGTCGAGGTCGACGTCGGCGTCGATGAGATGCAGGCCGAGGGCAGCGACGCCGCCGTCACCTCTGACGGGCAGAGCGTGCTCGGTCGCGACCGTCCCGGCATTGCCGTCGGCGGGTCTTTCGACGATGTCTCCGTCGGACGTGAGCACGATCGGCGTCGTCCGCCGTCTCCCGTCGATGACCCGCTCGTCATAGAGACGGATGAACTGGCCGAACCGGAAGTCGCGGATCACGCCCCACGCGGGCAGTTTCTGCTGGCAGTCCGGCGACTCCAGCACAGGCTCGACCGACTCGTTGGCGCCCATCGCCCCCCATTTCCGACAGCGACGGCGGGACGCCACCCGCACGCACGTGCGGGGCGGGTGTCTTCGCCATCTGCCACGAAGGCGCACACATAGAGACTTTCGGTGATCTTTTCGCGGGCGACGAAGTCTGTCAATCATCGACCGTGGAGTACGCGGCACGGCGGCGCGCACCCGGGCGACCCCCACGGGTCCTCCCGGTGCCAGCGCACCCGACGGCCAGATGCGTCGACGAGGTGAAGTCGATGTGTAAAGTCGGCCCGGTCCAGCGTCGGGCCGAGCGCCCTGACCACCCCGGCCTCCTACCGGGTCGACGTTCCGCGTGGGTGAACACTGAAGTTCCCGAGCAGGAGCGCCGCATTCCGCCAGGTGGCGCAGGAATTGGCTGGCCCGCTCCGAGGCGGTAGCCCCGCGGTCGAAGATCTTAGGTGCGGGTCAGCTGGCGGGCGGTCCGGCACGTCGCGGTGAGGCTGCCCGACGACGAGGCACCGTGAGCGCGGACGGGTCCTCCGACCTGTCCGCGCGAGAACGACCCCCCCCGTTTCGCAATCTCCTACGCAGAGCCACCGCGAACGCCACACTAGGTCGCGACGGGTTCGCAACTGCGTGGGGGGCGTCGAATGCGAGGCGGGCGCTACCGATGGGTACTGTTGCTGTCGGCGATGATAATGATGCTCGCAGGGGTGGGGCTCGGGGCGTGCGGCGCCGACTCGGACAGTGGCGCCGATCTGGGAGCCAGAGAGGACCTGGGCGGCGGGGCTGACCTTCCCGAGTCCTTCCCGACGATATCCCCATCACCGGACGCCCAGGCCGCTGGCTACCTGCGTGCGCACCTTCCGGACAGCGTCCAATGCTCGGATAAGGCGCACCTGGACGGCGAGCATGCGTCGATATCATGTCGCGCGTCAACGAACCCGAATATCACGGTCACGTACACGCTGTACAAATTCCTGGATGACCTCAGTTGGTCCTTCCATGTCATAGCGGGCGATGAGCCGTGCTGGCCAGACGAGACGCAGACAAACACCGAACAGGCCTACACCGTCAACGGTGAGTACGTTGGCGAGGCCGGCTGCACCAAGGAGCCGGGGCGGACGATCATTTACTGGACCGATGAGAACCTACTTATCCTCGCTAGCGCTGAGAGCAACGGCGAGTATGGCGAGCTCTGGGATTTCTGGCAGGACGCCGGTCCTGTAGCGTAGCCGGTCATCCCAGGCCGATCTTGATACCGATGTCGCCTGTGTCGGTGACTATGAACACCTGGTCCTCGCCACGGCGCCAACCATCCGGAACGAGGAAGTAGCGTCCCCCGGAGCGTATGAGAAGGCGCAGGCCAGAGTACGAGTAGTGGTAGGCCGCCTCTTGCCTCGGATCCTCCTGGACCGTGACGCCAGGCCCGTCGAGGTCCAGCCGGGTCGCGCTTCCGACCGTGACAGCAGGAAGGTGCTGCAGATTCCGGGCCAGATCGCGGCCGGCTTCCAACCCGACCATCTGGGAGTATCCCGCGATTGTCCAGAACGATGTCAGCGTGAGAACGGCGACCACCAGGAGGCGCAATGCGCCACGTGGCTTCCCGTCGTCGGCCGCAGGCGACCGCCGTTCCCGGAGCCAGATCCCGTAGGCAAGCAGTATCGACCCGCACAGTGCGAGCAGCGGAACCATCGGCCAGTTGGTTCGGTAGTGGTACCAGTCGAAGAATCCGAGCGCGGCGGCGGCGAGCGCCAGCCCGCCAGCCACGACCACGCCAATCCAGACCGCGGGGTGAGACTGCCGGTCCCGGATCTGCCACCGATGCAGGGAGATGGCGGCGAACGCGACCGCGAGCGCCGTCAGCAGCGGTCGAAACGTCGCATTGGCACTGCGAAGGACGTAATCACGGAACGACAGGTCGAGCAGGTCCTGGCCGATCCCGAAGTAGCCGAAGGTAGTCGACGATCGGGACCAGCCGAAGTAGAAGAGGATCGCGCCGAACACCGTGCTGAGGGCGGCCAAGGTCGCGGCTGTCTCAACAGCCTCGGAAATCGAGCGTGGCTCCCGGGCCGGATCGCGACCCGACCCGGCCGCATCCGCGCCTCCGTCGCCGTCCGGGCCAGCCCCGTCCGAGGGAGCGCCCTCTGAAACGCCGTCGTCCGGGTTGGCGTCAGCGGGGCCGTGCGGAGCTCCGGGGGGGTCAGGCTCGGGTTCCGGACTCTCGTCTGGCACGCTCATGTACCCCCCGTGGCCACGCGGCGGAAAGCATCCGCGTCATGTCTGGATAGCGCGATTCCTCCGCCCTGTCCACATCCGCGACACCGCGGCCTCGCGCATCGCAGCGGCCGGCGTGACCGACCGGGCCCTCCGTTCCCAGCGCCCGCGCCTCGGCGGGTCATCGTCAGGATGGCTAATCCGGTGTTCCGTTCACGCCGTCGTTCAGCCGGCCAGGGTGATGTCGAGCCGGGTGACGGTCTGCTCGGGTGGGGTGGTGTCGAGCACCCATTCGCCGAAGCGGCGGACGTTCTCGCGGATGTAGGGGCTGATGGTGGCCAGGTCGTCGGGGTCGACCACCTGGCCGTCGGCGACGAGCTGGTTGACGGCCTCGGTGATGTCGAGGGCGTTGTGGTAGATCACGCAGTTCGCGACGAGCTCGTTGAACTTGATGATCTTTTCGTGGTGGTCGGGGTCGTTGTGGCCGAGGAGGTCCCCGCCGAACATCAGCCAGTCGGCGAAGCCGTGGAAGGCCTCGACCTTGTTCGTCATCGCGGTGATGCTCTCTCGCAGCGCGGGCTCGGACAGGTAGCGCAGCAGGACCAGGGTGCGTACGGCGCGGCCGAGTTCGCGGAACGCCCGGTAGAGCCGGTTCTTACGGGAGTCGTGGCCCAGGCGGCGCAGCAGGGTGACCGAGGACAGCGCGCCTTCCCGGATGGAGATCGCGGTGCGGATCAGGTCCGGCCAGTGGGCCTCGATGAGCGTCCAGTCGATGCTCTGCTCGGCGAACAGCGCGTCGATGTGGGAGTAGCGCGCCGCCGGTTCGGGCCGGTAGAAGATCAGGTCCTTCCAGTTGCGGATCCGCGGCAGCAGCTCGATGCCCAGCAAGGTGGCCAGGCCGAACACCGGCAACGACTGGCCTTGCGTGTCCGCGTGCACCACATCCGGCGCGACCTCGGAGGGGTTCGTGAGCAGCCCGTCGATGATGTAGACGGCCTCCCACACCCCGCACGGGATGAACCGGCTGAACAGCGCGATGTAGGTGTCGGAGATGTGCCGGAACGCGATCCCGCCGTATCCGCCGTAGCGGACTGAGGTCTCGGCGAGCAGGTTGTTCTCCCAGGTGTCGATCTGGGAGCCGTCCGTGCCGGCGGTGCGCCCGTCGCCGTAGGCGCGGGACAGGTCCAGCTGGATGTAGGCGTTGGTCACATCCGCCGAGGACAGGTCGAGCTTGCCCGCGGTGACGTGCTTGTTCGCCGCAGTCGACAGCTCGTGCGCGGAGACCTGTCCGCGCATGTGCCGGGCGACCTGCGCCGGCCCCAGGTTCGCCCCGTAAGTGAACGTCATCAGCGCGTACCGGGCCAGCGGGTCGGTGAGCTTCGGGTCCGAGCCGGACGCCGGGCCGAAGTGGCGGTGCCAGCCGAGCAGGTGCGCGGTGCGGGTCAGGATGTCCAGCAACGCCCGCTGCGGCAGCCGCGCGTGGATCTCCTCCTCCAGCGCACGGGCCGAGGGGCGGCGATCGCGGCCGCGCCGGGCCTTGAGCATCGGCACGCCGCTGGCCGCGTCAATGACCAGGTCGGCATTCGCCGGATAGCCCGCGTCCACCGCCCCGGCTACCCGGGCGAGCTCCCCGCGCATCCAGGCGACGAACTCGCCGGCGGTGGCGGGGATCCCGGCCTGGGCGCAGTAGCCGGCGACCAGCGGCTCGCAGTCCGCCCAGGACAGCAGCTGGACGTGCAGGTTCGCGTACGAGTCCGACCCGGCCACCGCGATGTCCCCCGACCGCAGCTCCGCGGCGAGGTAGGTGAACACGCACACCTCGAAGTGCCGCCGGGCCAGCCGACCGGGATACCGCCGGTCGCGCAGGACCTTCTGCCACATCTCCCCGGCGAACGACAGATCCACCACCACCCCGTCGGCATGATCGGGAATGAACTCGCCCCGGGCATGCCGATGGGCCTTGAGGAAGGCGACCGCGTCGGCGACCGTCCGGTCGGTGCTCGTCGGCTCGAGCACCACGGCGTCGAGCAGGGTAAACAGCGCCGGCCGGTGCGAGCGGTAGAACCGCTCGACCAGCGGGGCGTAGTTGTTGCCGTGATGCGCCGAGACCGCCTCATGCGCCCCGGACAGCGCGGCCACCCCACCGGCCTCCGCCAACGTTTTGAGCACCAGCCGGCCGGCGCGTTCGGACACGTCTCCGATCGGATCGGCCGCCTCCGCCGCCTGCTCGTTCTCGGAGGCGCCCAGCGCGTCACGGACGACCGCCAGGACGTCCCCGAACACCCCCAGCAGCCGCTCGGAGTCCGCCCGGCCCTGCTCGCGTAGCGCCTCCAGATGGTCCCGGGCCTTCTTGTGCAGCGCGGAGATCCGCTTGCAGAACATCTCCACCGCGTCATCCCGGGCGCAGATCCGCGCGGTGTGCAGCAGGCAGATCAGCAACGCCAGCCGCTTGTCCTCTCCGG
Source organism: Pseudofrankia sp. DC12 (assembly GCF_000966285.1). NCBI lineage: Bacteria > Bacillati > Actinomycetota > Actinomycetes > Frankiales > Frankiaceae > Pseudofrankia > Pseudofrankia sp. DC12. Next base: position 6,674,860 of record NZ_KQ031391.1, on the reverse strand, counting down.
CATCACGCATCTCCGCCGCGTCCAGCACATCCGCCTCCCCGGCGAAGTGGCTGATCTTCGCCGGGGTCACCCCGGTCAGCCACTCCTGCGTCGGACCGAGGCTGTCCAGCCAGCCCAGATGCTCCAGCCACTTCCGCAGCTTGCTGATCGTCGCCCGGCCCGGTGGCTGTTTGATCCGGTCGAAGGCGCTGCGCCGCGCAACCGGATCCACCACCAGCAAACCCAGCAACCGCCCTCGGGCAGCCGCGTCGAGCCGGGCGACCACCATCGCGAACAGTGCGTTGTTCACCTCGGCGCGGATCGTCCCGGCCATCTGGTCCAACGTCGTGTAGCCAGGCAGTTCGCAGCGCGCCTTCACCAGCTGTTCCAACGCCGCGTTGATCAGATCGGCCGGGTTGTCCTTGCCCTGGGCCGCCTCCCGCAACGCCGCCTCGGCGATCTCGCGGACCTTTGCCGGCTCGTAGACCACTCCCAGCCGGTCCCGGACCAGGCCGCGGTGCCGCTTCGCGGTGCGCGGCGCATCATGCTCGGCGGCCACCGACTCGTCCAGCTCCAGCTGGCCGCGCACATACCCGACGACATCCGCCGGGACGGCGGCCAGGCTCGGGAAGTAGCCCAGCCGCTGGTAGCACTTCAACAACACCAGCAACGCGAGGCGATGCCGGTCGGTCGCGGTCCGCTCGACCGCCCACCCGACCTCGGCCGAGGTCACCGTGAACGCGTCGTGCAACTCCCGCGACGAGATCGTCCGCTTGAACCGCGGATACGCCGTCCGCTCGATCGATGCCACCGGCCCACCCCGTACCGCACCCCGACAGTGATCGGCAGGCTACCGAGCAACCCGCTGCCGCCCCGCTACCGGCTACAGCCGCCCGTTGCCCCTTTCTGCCGTATCTCGGCGGCCCCCCCGCTAGGCCCGCGCTCAGTCCATCGAGTAGGCGACGACGCCGCGGCGGACCGCGTCCATCGCCTCGCGGGCGGTGCCGCGCAGCCGCGAGCCCGGGGCGGCGACCTCGGCGAGCTGGTCGAGCAGGTCCAGCAGCTGGCGCATCCACCGGACGAAGTCACCGGCGGTGAGCTCGGTGGCGTCCTCGCCGAGGATCCGCTCCAGCGACCGACCGTTCGCCCATCCGTACGCGGCGGTGACGAAGCCGAGCTCCGGTGGCCGCACGAAGCCGAGCCCGTGGCGGTCCTCCAGGGCCGACAGGGTCAGGTAGGCGCGCTGGGCCGCCGTCAGCGCCGTGCGCAGCGCCTCGTCGCCGGGCAGCGCCGGCGGCGCCGAGTCGTCGCCGCGCGGCTCGAACACCAGCGCGGAGACGGCCGCGGCCAGCGCCGGCGGGCCGAGCGGCTCCCAGACCTCCTCGTCGACGCACACCGCGACGAGGAGGTCCTGCTCGGTGTAGATGCGGGCCAGCCGGCGGCCCTTCGCGGTGACCGCGTCGCCGTCGAGGTAGTCCAGCTCGGTGAGCACCCCGCGGACCCGGTCGAACGTGCGGGCCACGGTGTTCGTCCGGCTCTCGACCTTGCGGGTCAGCTGCTCGGTCTCCCGGCGCAGCCGGGCCACCCGCTCAGCCTTGCGCAGATGCTCCTCGCGGCGCGGGCAGTCGTGCACCGGGTGGGCACGCAACGAGCGGCGCAGCCGGGCGAGCTCCACGTCGTCGGCCGCGGCCGACCGGGCCCGGTCGCGTCTGCCTGGCTCGGCGCGCAGCTCCGCCGCGTGCAGGGCCGACGCCAGGTCACGCCGGGAGCGGGCGTCGCGGGGGTTGAACGTCCGCGGCACCCGGACCCGGCCGAGCGGCTCCACCGCGACCGGGAAGTCGATCAGCGACAGCCGCTTGACCTGATGGTCCGCGGTCAGCACCACGGGGCGCGGCTCGTCGCGGCCCCGCGGGTCGAGGTCCACGTCGAGCACCACGGCCAGGCCCATCCGCCGCCCGGCCGGGACCCGCACGACGTCGCCGGTGCGCAGCCGGGCCAGCGACGCCGCCGCCTCGGAGCGGGTCTGGGCCGCGCCCTCGCGGGACAGCCGCTTCTCCCGGTCCCGGATCTGGCGGCGCAGCTGGTCGTACTCGAGCGCCGAGCCGCGGTCACACTCGGCCTCGGCGGTCAGCTCGTCGAGCGCCGTCTGGTTGCGCCGCACCTGCCGGGCGAGCCCCACGACGTTGCGGTCCGCCTGGAACTGGGCGAACGACGACTCCAGGACCGTGCGGGCCCGCTCGCCGCCGAGCCGGCCGACCAGGTTGACGGCCATGTTGTAGGACGGCCGGAACGACGACCGCAGCGGGTAGGTCCGGGCCGACGCGAGGCCGGCGACGGCCAGCGGGTCCAGGCCCGGCTGCCAGATGACGACCGCGTGGCCCTCGATGTCGATGCCGCGCCGGCCCGCGCGCCCGGTCAGCTGGGTGTACTCGCCTGGGGTGATGTCGGCCCGCTCGACGCCGTTGAACTTCGACAGCCGCTCCAGCACGACGGTGCGGGCCGGCATGTTGATCCCGAGCGCGAGCGTCTCCGTGGCGAACACGGCCCGGACCAGGCCGCGGACGAACAGCTCCTCGACGACCTCCTTGAACGCGGGCAGCATCCCGGCGTGGTGCGCGGCGATGCCCCGCTCAAGCCCGTCGAGCCACTCCCAGTAGCCCAGCACCCGCAGGTCGGCGTCGGGCAGCTCGGCGGTCCTGGCCCGCACGTGCGCGCGGATCTCCAGGGCCTGCTGCGACGTCGTCAGCCGCAGCCCAGCGGCGACGCAGGCCGCGACCGCCGCGTCGCAGCCGGCCCGGCTGAACACGAAGGTGATCGCGGGGAGCAGGCCCTCACGGTCGAGGCGTTCGATGACCTGCGGCCGGCTCGGCACCCACATCCGCCGGGGCCGGCCACCGGGCCGCCCGCCCGGCCGGCGCGGGCCCGACCAGTCACCGCCGGAGCTCTCCAGCCGGGCGAGGCGGACCAGCTCCGGGTTGACCGGGCGGCCGCCGGCGGACGCCGGGCCGGCCGGCTGCGCCACGCCGTCCTCGACGAACAGGTCGTAGAGCGTCCGGTCGGCCAGGACGTGCTGCCACAGCGGCACCGGACGGTCCTCGGAGACGATCACCCGGGTGTGGCCGCGGACCGTGACCAGCCACTGGGCGAACTCCTCGGCGTTGCTCACCGTCGCCGAGAGCGACACCACCTGCACGTGGGCCGGCAGGTGGATGATCACTTCTTCCCAGACGGCGCCGCGCTGCCGGTCGGCCAGGTAGTGCACCTCGTCCATGACGACGTAGGCGAGGCCGTCGAGGCGACGGCTGTGCTCCGGGGTGGCGTAGAGCATGTTGCGCAGCACCTCGGTGGTCATCACAACCACCGGGGCGTCACCGTTGCGGGACGTGTCGCCGGTCAGCAGGCCGACGTTCGCCGCGCCGTGGGCGGCGACCAGGTCGGCGTACTTCTGGTTCGAAAGCGCCTTGATCGGCGTCGTGTAGAAGCAGCGCCGCCCGGCCCGCAGCGCGAGGAACGCGGCGAACTCCCCGACGATCGTCTTGCCGGCCCCGGTCGGCGCCGCGACCAGCACGCTCGCGCCGCCCGCGAGCGCCTCGCACGCCCCGACCTGGAACGGGTCCATCCCGAAGCCGTACCGGCCGGCGAACGCACCGAGTGCCTCGGCCAAGCCCTCGACGACCAGGCCGGCCGGGCCCTCGTCCTCCTCGGCCTCGGCGAGCCCGGCGAGGCCGTCGGCGCCGTCGCCGGCCCCGCCCGCCGCTGCGAGCGTGTTCGAGAAGGCGAACTCGTCGGGATCGCTCAGCTCGTCCGCGGCCGGGTCACGGTCGGGCGCCGTCATCTGTCAACCTCGTTCGTAGGCCGCGGGCCGGACGGAGCCCGGCGTCAGGGGATGCTGCGAGCCGAGCCGAGCCGGGCCGGCTCGCCGTCCGTCGCCAGGCCACCGGCGGCCCGCCGCGCCGGCGGCCGCCGTCAGGGGTCCCGCCGGGGCTGGCTTGCCCGGACAGTCACACGTTCAGGTTACGGCGCTGGTCCGACAGGCCGCCGGGCTCACCGCGCCGCCCCCACCGAGCCCGCGGCGCCGGGCGGCCACCCGCTCAGGTGATGTCCGCGGACGACCCGCCCGCATCGTCGCCGGGCTGTGCCTGGGCCATCGCGGCGAGCTTGGCGCGGGCCTTGCGGCCGGCCCGGTCATCCTGCTGGGCGCGGGCCGCGAGCGCCGCCCGGCGGGCCGTCTCGCCGGAGTCGTCGAAGTCCAGCGGTGAGGCCTCGTCGTCGGCGAGCTCCGCGTAGGCGGACCCGTCACCGCGGTTCTTCTTGCGCCGGTCGTTCAGCCAGCCGACGAAAAGCGCCACCTCGTACAGGACGATCATCGGCAGGCCGAGGGCGAGCATCGTGAACGGGTCCTGGCTGGGCGTTACGATCGCCGCGAACAGGAACGTCAGGAAGATCTCCGAGCGCCGCCACGCCCGCAGCTTCGCCGTCGGGACGACCCCGGCGAGGTTGAGCAGACAGACCAGCAGCGGTATCTCGAACGACGCGCCGAAGATCAGCACCATCGCGATGACGTAGCTGAGGTACTTGTTCGCGTCCAGAACGGAGACGATCCCGTCACCGCTGAAGCCGAGCAGCAGGTTCAGCCCGGTCCGCAGGGTGATGTAGGCGAAGCAGGCGCCGACCGCGAAGAGCCCCAGCGACAGCGCGACGAACGTCAGCGACCAGCGGCGCTCGTGCCGGTGCAGGCCCGGCGTGATGAACGACCACAGCTGGTAGAGCCAGACCGGCGACGACGCGATCGCGCCGGCGATCGCGGAGATCTTCAGCCGGATCATGAACGGGTCCAGAATGCCGAACACGTACAGCTGGCAGGTCTGGCCCTGGAAGCTCGCGCGTTTGTGCGCCGGCAGCGAGCAGTACGGGTGCATCAGGAAGTTCAGGATGTGCTGCTCGAAGAAGAAGCACACGACCGTCGCGAGGACAAACGCGATGAGTGCCTTCGCGACCCGGTTACGCAGCTCCCGCAGATGCTCGGTGAGCGGCATCCTGCTGTCTTCCACCGTGCGGGTGCGCCGGTGGTTGACGTTGTCGGCGACCCGCCGCGGCGTGGGAATGCGTGGCACGGGGCTAAGGCTCCTGCTCAAGTCGTTACGGCTGATCGTGCGGGAAAGGCGCTTGCGCGCCTCCGGACGATCAGCCGGGTCGGGCGCTGAGCGCCCTGCCCGGCGATGTATCGGACACGGCGCAGAAGGACTGGGCTGGCCCCGTCCAGAGTCGGGAGCTCGGCTGGGTCGCGTCACCCGGCTCGGTTACGTTCACGAATCCGGCGCTCGACCTGGCTGGGGTGCGTTCGGTCGCTCGACCTGGCTGGGGTGCGTGCGGGGCTAGAGGGTCTTCTCGGTGGTCGCGGAGGCGACGCCGTTGGCGGTCTGGGCCGGGGGCGCGGGGGCGATCGCCGGGGGGGCCGCGGCGGGAGCCAGGGACGCCTCGTCGTCGCGCAGGCCCTTGGTCTCGGACTTGAGGATCCGCAGCGAGCGTCCGACGGAACGGGCCGCCTCCGGCAGCTTCTTCGACCCGAACAGCACCAGCACGACGACCGCGATGATGATCAGCTCTGGCGTACCCAGGTTCGGCATGGAAGACGTCCTCCGGTGGTCGATGACCGGTACCACGACCGGTACGAGCCTGATGCTACGTCGCGAGCATAGGTCGGAACAGACGTCCGCCATGTATCCCGCAGATGACGTAAGCACGCGCCATCGGATCCCACCAGGCGAATTCACCGCCGGGCACCGGCACCCAGCCGGGCGATCAGCTCAGTCCGCGCGGTCGGAGAGGCGCGCCATGACCTCGGCGGAGTCGAGGCGTGCCGACAGCGCGGCCGTCTGGGCGGACAGGCCGGAGACCCGCTCGGAAAGCTCCTTCGCGGTCGCCCGCACGGTGCGGGCCTTGCGCCACAGCCCGGCCGCCAGCGCCGCGAACAGCACCAGCGTCACGATGATCACGGCCGCGTCGACCAGTCCCCAGTGCATGGCAGCTCACCCTACCGGCGGGACCGCGGCGTCGTAGCCAGCCAGTGCCTTGCCCGCCGCGGCGTGGATGTCGGTGACCAGCGTCGCCGGGCCGACCACCCGGGCGTCGCCGCCGAGGCCCAGCAGCAGCCGGCGCAGCCACGCCGTCCCCGCCGCGTACAGCGTCACCCGCAGCCCACCGCCGGGCAGCTCCTCGGCGGTCTCGACCGGGTAGTGGTCGGCGGCCCAGCGGGCGGACGCGGTGAGATCGACGATCGCGAGCAGGTCACCGGGACCGGGGGTGAACACCCCGGAGCTGACGTCGCGGACCGCCGCGCTCGGCGGTGGTGCCGCCGCCACGGCGAGCACGGTGACCCCCGCGGCGCCGCCGACGATCGAGTCGAGCCGGAACATCCGCGTCGCCTCGGCCCGGTGGCACCAGCCTTCCAAATACCAGTGGCCGTCCAGCGACAGCAGCCGCATCGGGTCGACGTCGCGTTCGGTGAGCTCGTCGCGCGACCAGACCAGGTAGCGCAGATGGACCCGCCGCCGCTCCCGCAGGGCCCGCTGCAACACGGTCAGGACCTCGTTCGGCGGGTCGAGCTGCACGCCCACGCGGTCCGCCGGGCGGCTGCCGATCGCCCGCTCGATCCGGGTCACCGCCTGCTCCAGCGCCTCCCGGCCGGCGAGACCCGGCAGGTCGGCGAGCGCCCGCGCGGCGACGACCAGCGCCGTCGCCTCGTCCACGGTCAGCCGCAGCGGCCGGTCGAGGGTCTGCGGGTCGACGACGGTGATCTGCCCGCCCTCGTAGCTGATGTCGATCAGGTCGCCGGGAGCACCGCCGGGCAGGCCACACAGGAACAGCAGCTCCAGGTCGTCACGCAGCTGCCGAGGGGTGATCCCGAACGCGGCGGCCGCCGCGTCGACGGACACCCCCGGCCGGGTGCGCAGCCAGGGGACCAGGGCCAGCAACCGGGACAGCCGGTCGTCGGACGGCGAGTCCTGGCGGGCCCGGTCCGGCCCGGTCCCGTCCGCGCGGCGGCGCCCAGCGCCGGCGACCGCAGCGGCCTGCTCCAGCGGGGCGTCGGCGGGCAGGCCGCCTACCGCCGCGTCACCCGCGGCGGGACCGTCTCTGGCGACGGCGGCGAGCCGGCGGACGACCTCCGCGCGCAGGTCGGGCGGGTCGAGCACGACGACGTCGGCGCCGTAGCCGGCGACCCAGCGGGCCATCCGCTCCGCGTCGACGAACCCGATCCGCAGCACGTCCATGTCGGAGCCGGCCCCGGGCGCGCCGCCACCCGCGGCCGAACCGCCGGACGAGGTCCCGCCGCCGGCGTCAGCCGGGACAGGCCGGCCCCGGCGGCGCAGCGCGTGGCCCGCGCCGACCCGGACCGCCAGCGTCGCCGTGCGCGCCCGCTCCGGGCTCGACGACGTCGACATCGTGACCATCGAGCGCAGATCCACACCGGCGGGCACCGTCACGGCGCCCGCCGGGCCGACGGGCCGCACCGGCCCGGCGACCCGCGACAGCCGGAACACCCGCGGCGCGCCCCGGCGGCGGTCATGCCCGGCGAGATACCAGCGGCCCCGCCACGACAGCACACCCCACGGCTCGACGAACCGCTCCGCCGCCTCCGGCTCACCTGGCTTGCGGTACGGGAAACGGATCGCGCGGCGTTCCTGCAGCGCAGCCAGGCACGGCTCGAACGCGGGCTCGGCCGCGTCGACCCGGGGCTCCAGCCCGTCCAGGCCGAACAGTTCGGCCGGCCCGGGCCCGGCGGTCGTCCCGTCGCCCGCTGCACGGGTCCCCAGGCCCGGGCTGGTGGCGACGCCGCCCGCGGCGAGCTTGCGCAACGCACTCGCCGCCGGCGCCGCGAGCGACGCCGCCGACCACAACCGGGCCGCCAGCGCCAGCGCGGCCGCCTCGTCCGGGCTCAGCCGGATCTCCGGCAGCGCGTAGTCGTCGCGGCGGATGCGATAGCCGACCTCGTCGCCGTACCCGTCCTGGCCGGTCTCGAGCGGGATGCCCAGGTCACGCAGGTACTGCTTGTCGCGTTCGAACATCCGCCGGAATGCCTCGTGGGCGTCGTCGTCGTGCCCCGGCTCGTAGCCGTCGACCATGTCCCCGATCTCGGACACGGTGAGGAAGCGCGATGTCGCCATCAGGCACATCGTCAGATTGAGCAGCCGCTCCAGCCGTCGCCGGGACACACCCAGTGAGGGTATCTGTTAGGCGGCAGAAGGGCGCTGGCGCGCCCGCTGCCGCCTAACTGGGCCGGGCCTGGCGGCCCGGCCCGCACGCTGGACCGAGGTCGACGCGGATACCGGGGGCCAGCCCCGGTCCAGGGTCAGGACCGTGGCTGGGTTCCGTACGCCGCCCAACCGGCCCGGGCCTGGCGGCCCGGCCCGCACGCTGGACCGAGGCGCAGGGAGAGACAGGGCATCAGCGCCGGTCCAGGGTCAGGGGCGTGGCCGCGATCCGCTGACGCCCCTGTGGGGCGGTCAACGTCCGCATTCGGCGCCACCCAGAAGGGCCAGCCCCAGGGGGCCGGCCCGACGCTGGATCGAGGGGGGCGCGGATAACCGGGGTAAGTGCCGATCCACGGTCAGGAGCCTGGCGGAGGGTGCCGCACACCGGCTGTGGACTGACGACAAACGGCGCCTACGCGCCAGCTGAGGCCCAACCAGCAATGGGGTCTGGCGGGTTAGCCGTTTGCCGCGCCGGTGGCGGTCGCGCCGGTGGTGGGGGCGTTCGTCGCGGCGGTGACGTCGAGCAGGTCGACGACGAAGACGATCGTGTCGTCGGCCTTGATCGCGCCCTGGCCGCCCCGCGGGCCGTAGCCCAGCGCCGGCGGGATGACGATCAGTCGGCGGCCGCCGACCCGCATGCCCGTGACCGCGTCGCTGACGCTGCCCGCGATGCCCTGGGCGAACCCGGGGATCACCTGGTCGAGGGGGAACGTCGCCGGCTCGCCGCTGTCCCAGGACGCGTCGAACTGCTTGCCGTCGTTCCAGAGCACCCCGACGTAGTTGACCGTCACGGTGGCCGACGAGGCCGCCGGGGCGCCCGTGCCGGCCACCAGGTCCTTCACGACGAGCTTCGTCGGCGGCAGGCCCTTGCCCGCGCCCACGGCCGGCTTGACGGTCAGGATCGTCGGGTTGCCCACCACTGGCAGCACGGTCGCCGGCACGACGGCCACCGTCGGGGCCGGTACCGGCGCTGCGGCCGTGCCGTCAGGAGCGGTGGTCGAACTGCATCCCGCGACCGCCGCGACGGCCAGCACCGCGGTCGCCGCCGACGCGGCGACGGCCGTCCGCGTGCGCGCGCCACCTCCGCCGGAGCGCACGGACGCGGGCGAGAACACGGGGCGAAGACTCCTGGGCACGGGCGTCCTTCACGGGGAGATCGGCGGGGGGAACGGCTGTGGTCCCTACCGGGTCGGCGAATGGATCCGGCAGGTCCGGGGCGCTGTGACGATCAGCACGCATCCTCGCAGAACGAGCCGCCACCGAGACCACCGGCGGCACCGCCCTCGGCCACCCTCGGACAACTCTTCCCCGCCTCCCCCACAAGCCCGCACCCGCCCACCCGGGCCCCCGCGCCAGCCGGCCGCCACCTGGTCGCCGTGGTGGCCCGCTGGCGGTCGTGATCCCATCCCGTTGATGACCATCGGAGGGCCGGAACAACGATCAGGCCGCCGCCAGCACACCGGAAGACGGCCACTCGGCGCCCGTCAGACGTGGGCGCGGAGCGCACCCGAGACCCGTACACCTGCCGCGGCTACAATCCCTACCCTCGACCGCGGTCAACCACCGTCATCCGCACCTGTCCGGATCCAGCGTTGGACGGGCGCTCCGCGCCCGTCCAACGCTGTCCGAGGAGGGCGCTCCACGCCCTTTCCCCGGACCTCGTCACATGGAAGCGATCAGCTTGTCGACGCGGTCGTCGACGGAGCGGAACGGGTCCTTGCACAGCACGGTGCGCTGCGCCTGGTCGTTGAGCTTCAGATGCACCCAGTCGACAGTGAAGTCGCGGCGCTTCTCCTGCGCCCGCTTGATGAACTCGCCGCGCAGCCGGGCCCGCGTCGTCTGCGGCGGCTTCGACTTCGCCTCGAAGATGTCCAGGTCACGGGTCACCCGCTCGACCAGGCCGGCCTTCTCCATCCGGTAGTAAAGGCCCCGGTCGCGGTGGATGTCGTGGTACTTCAGGTCCAGCTCGGCGATCCGCGGCGACGCGAGCGACTCGTTGTGCCGGGCCCGGAACCGCTCGATGAGGACGTACTTCGTCACCCAGTCGATCTCGCGGGCGACCAGCTCCAGGTCCTCGGTCTCGATCGCCAGCAGGGTCCGGCCCCACAGGTCGAGCACCCGCTTCGTGACCGCGTCACCGCCCCGGCGGTCGACGAACTCGACGGCCTTCGAGTAGTACTCCCGCTGGATGTCCAGCGCCGAGACCTCCCGGCCGTTCGCGAGGCGGATCTTGCGCTGGCAGGTCATGTCGTGGGAGACCTCGCGGATCGCCCGGATCGGGTTCTCCAGCGTCATGTCCCGCAGCACGACCCCGGCCTCGATCATCCGCAGCACCAGGTCCGTGGAGCCGAGCTTGAGCAGCATCGTCGTCTCGGACATGTTCGAGTCGCCCACGATGACGTGCAGCCGGCGGAACCGCTCGGCGTCCGCGTGCGGCTCGTCGCGGGTGTTGATGATCGGCCGGGACCTGGTCGTCGCGCTCGACACGGACTCCCAGATGTGCTCGGCCCGCTGCGAGATGCAGTACACCGCCCCGCGCGGGGTCTGCAGGACCTTTCCCGCGCCGCACAGGATCTGGCGGCTGACCAGGAACGGCACCAGCACGTCGGCCAGCCGGGAGAACTCGCCGTGCCGGCCGACGAGGTAGTTCTCGTGGCAGCCGTAGCTGTTCCCGGCCGAGTCGGTGTTGTTCTTGAACAGGTGGATGTCGCCGGCGATGCCCTCCTCGCGCAGCCGCCGCTCGGCCTCCACCAGCAGGCCTTCGAGGATGCGCTCGCCGGCCTTGTCGTGGGTGACCAGGTCGGGCACCGAGTCGCATTCCGGGGTGGCGTACTCGGGATGGCTGCCCACGTCGAGGTAGAGACGGGCCCCGTTCTTCAGGAACACGTTGGAGCTGCGGCCCCACGACACGACGCGGCGGAACAGGTACCGCGCCACCTCGTCCGGGCTCAGCCGCCGCTGGCCGCGGAACACGCAGGTGACGCCGTACTCGTTCTCGAGCCCGAAGATGCGGCGATCCACTCCTTGACCCTATGCGCGTCGGCGCTCTCACGCGGCCGGACGCACGCGCCGCCCCGGGTAATTCGCCGCCGGCAGCCCATCGGGGTCACCGACGGCCAGAAGCAGGGCCAATCCGGTTACACCCGGCGACCATCCGGCTGGAACCGGGCCGGAGCCTCCGTCCCTGTCGGCAGTCCAGGGGTGGAGCCGGGGGCTGGCGGGAACGCGGGCTCGACCGGGAGCGGGATACCCGGGAAGCCGGCCGAGGTGGTCGGCGCGTCGCTCGGGGCAACCTCCCGGCGGCCGGCCCGCGACCACGGGCGCCCCTGCCAGCCCCGGGTGTCACCGACCATGATCAGCGCCACGCCGAGCGCCGCCCACACGGTCAGCACCGCGGCCGCGTCCCCGCCGCCGGAGCCGCGGAAGTAGGCCGCCGCCCGCAGCAGCGTCACCCCGGCCCCCGGCGGGGCGAGCTGGCCGAGGGTGCCCCACGGCGGCGGCATCAGCTCGGGCGCCGACGACCACGCCGACAACGCCGCCGCCACCACGAAGAACACGAACCCGCCGGTCAGGCCGGCCGTTCCGGCCCGGGCCCCCAGACCCAGCACCGTGCCCGCGACCGCCACCCCCAGCAGGGTCAGCACCCCCATCGCCGCCCAGTAGGACCCGGGCAAGACGACCAGGACGTAGCGCAGCGCCGCCGCGCCGGCCGCGCCGGCGGTCAGCGCCAGCCCGGCGAGCCCCGCCAGCCGCGTGCCCCGGCGCACCGTGGTCCGGGACAGCAGCACGCCGCCCACCGCCACCACCAGGACCAGCGGCAGGTACCCCGCCGACAGCCCGCCCCCCACGTGGTCGGCGGTCGCGTTGGGCACCACGTCGACCACCGGGATGTCCGCCGTCGGCATCACCTGCGCGATGCCGCGCTGCATCGCCTCCGACACCGCCGGGCTCGCCGCCGACGCCACGTGCAGCGACAGCCCGCTCGGCCCGATCACGAACGCCGCGTAGGCCTCACGGGCCCGCAGCGCCCGGTCGGCCGCGTCACCGTCAGCGACCACCCGGACCCGCAAGGTGCCCGGTTCTGTCGTCGTCAGCTGCTCGGCCAGCGCCCGCGCCGGGCCGGCCGGTCCCGCCGCCAGCACCGGCAGGCCGTACGGCCGCAGGCTGGTCACGGTCCACCCGTACAGGCAGGTCAGCACCCCCACCAGCAGTGCCACCCCCACGACGACCACCAGCAGCCGGCGGGTCTCCCCCGACGGCCCGCGCCACCCGCCGGTGATCACGTCCGCGTTCTCCGCCTTTCCGCGGGCCGCCACCGGCGCGGACCGCGGACCGGTGATCCGGATCCGCGGGCCCGTGCCCCGGCCGACCGCACGATGGCGCGCCCCGCCGCTCCCTGACGCCGACGCGTCCCCGTCCTCGCCGCCGTCGGAGACACGCCGCTCGCTCGTCAGCACCGGTGCTCCCGCTCCGCGGTGCGCGACCGCCGCACCCAGGCGCCCGCCGCCACCACTATCCGTGACCGTCCGGGCCGATCCTGTGGCAGCCGGCCGGCGGCTGCACGCCTCGCTCGGCGTGTCGTCGACAACCCGCGGCGCAGTCCCGGCAGAGGCCCGGATAGCGAGCGAGCCGCGCGTAGGACGCCGACGCGGGCCTTCGCCGGGCAGCCCGGACGACCGGCGACACCGCGACGGCGGGACGGCGAGGATGGGGGGCATGTCCCGAGCCCCCACCCCAGCCGTCGACATCACCGCGGCGGACGGCACGCCGCTCATGGTCTGCCCACCCGCCGGCGAGCGCCACGGCGGCGTCATCGTGATCCAGGACGCCCGCGGGGTCACCCCGTACCTGCGCTCGGTATGCGAGCGGCTGGCCGCCGAGGGCTGGCTCGCCGTCGCGCCGCAGCTCTACCACCGGCAGGGCTTCGCCGAGACCTCGCGGGACGGCGGCTGGGCGAGCGCGGCGACCGACATGCTCAGCCTCGACGGCATCGAGATCGGTGCCGACGTCGACTCCGCGCGCGGCTACCTCGCGACCAGCGGCGTCGAGGCGGCCAACACCGCGATCATCGGCTTCTGCATGGGCGGCACGGTCGCGCTCGCCAGCGCCGCGCGCGCCTCACTCGCCGCGGCCGTGTCGTTCTACGGGGGCGCCGTCAGCACGCCGTACTGGACGGGCATCGCGCCCCTCGTCGAGCTGGCACCCGGGCTGCGGGGTCCGTGGCTCGGGCTCTACGGCGAGCGGGACGCGCTGATCACCCCAGCCGAGATCAGCGCCCTGCGCGCCGCGGCTGCCACCTCCGCCGGCCCGACCGAGCTGATCTCCTACCCCGACGCCGGCCACGCCTTCCACAGTGACGACCGGCCGGCCGTCTACCGCCCCAAGGCCGCCGCCGACGCCTGGTCTCGCGCCCTCACGTTCCTCCGCGAGCACGCCGCCGCCAAATCTTGATCAACTCGACCGATCCGGATCGTCAACACCGTAGACAACAGCCCTAGGCCGGGCCGGCCGTGGGTTGACGCCGCGTTCGGTCCTCCGGCGGTAGACCTGCGACCGCCGGAGGACCGAACGCGGCGATCACCGTGCCCACCGGGTGGGCACGGTGATCACCGGGGAACGCTACGAGCTCGCCGCCGTCTCGGACAGCAGGCCTTCCAGCTGCGCGCCGGTCACACGCTTGAACAACCGGCGCGGCCGGGTCCGGTCCAGAACCGCCACCTCCAGGTTCCCCGCCGACAGCACCCGCTCACCGTTCGCCGCCGCCGCACCCGGAGCGCCGGGCGGCGTACCCGCACCCAACGCCCGCACCGCCACCCGCAACGCCTGAGCCAGCGGCTCCCCCGCCGTGTGGTGCTCCCGCAGCGACGTGTTCACCTGCTCGGACTGGCCGCCGATCGCGACGAAACCCCGCTCGTCCGCGATCGAGCCGTCGTAGGTCAGCCGGTAGATCTGGTCCGACTCCGGGGTCTGCCCGACCTCGGCGACCACGATCTCCACCTCGTACGGCTTGATCGAATCGGTGAAGATCGCTCCGAGGGTCTGCGCGTAGGCGTTCGCCAGCGCCCGCCCCGTCACGTCCCGCCGGGCGTAGGTGTAGCCCTTCATGTCCGTCAGCCGGATGCCCGCCGTGCGCAGGTTCTCGAACTCGTTGTACTTCCCGACCGCGGCGAACGCGATCCGGTCGTACACCTCGCTGATCTTGTGCAGCGTCGCGGACGGGTTCTCGGCCACGAACAGGATGCCGTCCGTATAGGTCACGATCACGACGCTGCGGCCCCGCGCGATGCCCTTGCGGGCGTACTCCGATTTGTCCCGGACCCACTGCTCCGGACTTGCGTAGCCGCCGAACGGCATGGTCACGTCAGCCTCCTGGGTTCGTCAGACGGTCGGCGACAAGGGCGTCCACCACGGCCCCCACCTCGTCGTCCGAATACCGCCGGAACCCGTCGGCGGTGACGGCCGCGACGACCGGGAAGATCCGGCGAGCCATGTCCGGGCCACCGGTCGCCGAGTCGTCATCGGCCGCATCGTAGAGCGCGTCCAGGCTGATCCGGACGGCGCGTTCCTCGGACTGGTCCGCCCGCCAGGTCTTCTTCAACGCGCTGTTGGCGAAAAGCGAGCCCGAGCCGATCGCGTGGAAGCCGTGCTCCTCCGACCGGGCCGCCGCGATGTCGTACGAGAAGATCCGCCCTACGCCCCGGTCGGTGTCGTAGCCGGCGAACAACGGGACGACCGCCAGGCCCTGCAGCGCCATCGGCAGGTTGCCCTTGACCATGAAGCCGAGCCGGTTCGCCTTCGCGTCCAGCGAGAGGGTGTCACCCTCGATCTTCTCGTAGTGCTCCAGCTCGACCTGGAACAGCTTGATCAGGTCGGCACCGACGCCCGCGGTGCCGGCATAGCCCACCGCCGAGTACTCGTCGGCGTGGTGGACCTTCTCCACGTCCCTGGTCGCGATCAGGTTGCCCTGCGTCGCCCGGCGGTCACCGGCCATGATCACGCCGCCGGGGAAGGTCACCGCCACGATCGTGGTCCCGTGCGCCACCTCGATCGCTGGGCCGGGCAGCTGCTCGCGGTTACCCGGCAGCAGCTCCGGCGCCGCGGCCGACAGGAACTCGGTGAACGACGACGTTCCCGGCCTCATGAACACAGACGGTAGACGTCCGGCCACGCTAGATGGATCTGGCACGCATCCCCCTTCAGGTCCCTCAACGTCAGGTAGGTCATTGCGCTGTACAGCCGGCCCAGGTCGTCCCCGAAGTTCCCGAGCCCGGTGTTGCAGCCGAAGCACAAGATGCCACGAACCTCGCCAGTCCAGTGGTCATGGTCGACGTGTTCGGCCGGATCGGTCCGGCAGATCACACACCGCCCGCGCTGCGCCGCCACCATCGCGGCAAGCTCCTGCTCGGTCAGGCCGTACTTGTTCTCGACGTGACGCAGGGCGGCAGGGCTTCGGCTCGTGACCGACTGCCCCAGATCGCCATCCGGCGGCGCGGTCATCCGGATCGCCATCACCTCGGGCGCCCGGAGCCAGCCGACCAGGTAACACATCGCGTCATGGATGCGGCCCACGTCGTCCTTCAGGTTGCCAAGGCCGACGTTGCAGGTGAAGCAGAGGACCCCGCGGACCTCACCGGTCGCGTGGTCATGGTCCACGTGTGCAGCGGGCTTCTCTTTGCAGATCGCGCAGCGACCGCCCTGCTCTTCGAGCATGGCGTCGACCTGCTCGGCAGTCAGCCCGTAGCGCGTCAGGAATCGGAGGTTCCGCACTGTGCCGTACAACCGCTCGGCACTCGCGACTGTCCTGATGCTGTTGCACGGCCTGCAGTACGTGTGAAGACCGTCCGAAGCCCGGCTCTTCGCGGCGAACTCTGCCACCGGCTTGCGCTCGCCGCAGTCAGGACACGTCCGATGCCCGTCGGACTCCAACGGACGGGTCCGCCGGTTGTCTCGCAGGTCACCTCCCCTCCGTCTCCGGTAGCGCTCGCGGCCGCGGCGGCGGTAGCACTCGATGCAGTAGTTGTGGCGCCCGTCCACCATCTGCGGGTGCGGGTGGAACTGGTCCAGCGGCTTCGCGACGCCGCAGTCCCGGCAGGTCTTCTCGGTCATGGGGACTGTCTACACCGACACCCCTGGCACTCGCGACGACCAGCCTTACCTCGCCGTTTGACGAAACGCCTTCACCTCTAGCACGATAAAAGGTTACTCTCCGCCCTTTTGTATATAGCCCTTGACGAACTCCTCGGCGTTTTCCTCGAGAACGTCGTCGATCTCGTCGAGAAGTGAGTCGACGTCCTCGGAGAGCTTCTCGTGGCGCTCCTTGAGGTCGGAGCTGCTGCTCTCCTCGACCTCGGCCTCGTCGGTCTCGTTGTCGCGGCGGCTGCCGTGGGTCTGGCCACCGCTGTCCCTGCTTGGCATGTGCCCTCCTGTCGTCGCGGGCGGCGTCGCTGGACCCCGCCCGGCCAGGCAACCGCCACGCCGGGTGCGGGCCGAGAAGCCGTGGAACACGGCCCCTCTGGCCTGCGCCTCAGGACGCTGCCTTTGATCACACTATCCCGGCCCACCGACGGCTTCCGGCAGTTCGGGAGAGCATTACTCCACCACGACTCCATCACGAACGCCCGGCCACGTCGCCCCGTCCGCCCTCAGCGGAACGCGGATCACCAGGCCTATGCCCCCACGTCCGGCACACAGCCGCTTGGGTCTCGGGCTGAGCGCCTCCGGCCGGCTGAGCCGGTTTCGGACCTTCTTCGTCCTAGGTCGCACTCTGGTCGGCGGCGCGGTCCACCGTCCGGGCGGACACCTGGATCCGCAGCACGCGAGCACTCCTCGCATCGCGACCGGCCGCCGCACCCAAACCTTCCAACGCAACCAGAAGCCCGGCCACAAACGCGACCGACCCCCGGAAATCCACGCCCACCCGATACAGCGCAGGGAGGGCGCTCAGCGCCCGAGGCTGGTGGCCAGAGGCGCGGAGCGCCGTCTCTGGCCACCAGCCCTATTTGCCAGACAGGGCGTCGACGAGCTCGGCGGCGGTGCGGCACCGGTCGAGCAGGGTGCCGACGTGGCTCTTGGTGCCGCGCAGTGGTTCGAGGGTCGGGACGCGCTGCAGGGAGTCGCGGCCGATGTCGAAGATGACCGAGTCCCAGCTCGCGGCGGCGACCTGCTGCGGGTACTGGGCGAGGCAGCGGCCGCGGAAGTAGGCCCGGGTGTCCTCGGGTGGCTCGGTCATCGCCCGGGTGACGTCGTCCTCGGTGACGAGCCGCTCCATCCGGCCGCGGGCGACGAGCCGGTTGTAGAGCCCCTTGTCGGGACGGACGTCGTGGTACTGCAGGTCGACGAGCTGCAGCCGCGGGTCATTCCAGGGCAGGTTGTCCCGGGTGCGGTAGCCCTCGGCGATGGAGAGCTTGGCGACCCAGTCGAGCTCGCGGGCGAGGCTCATCGGGTCCTGCTCGAGCCGGGTGAGGACGGACTCCCAGCGGGCGAGGATATCGGTGGTCTGGGCGTCGGCGTCGGCGCCGAACCTGTCCTCGACGTACTTGCGGGCCTGCTCCAGGTACTCCATCTGCAGCTGGACGGCCGTCATCTTGCGCCCGTCACGCAGGGTGACCTGGTGGCGAAGCGTCGGGTCGTGCGAGACGGCGCGCAGTGAGGCCACGGGCATGTCGACCGACAGGTCGACGGTGAACCAGCTGTCCTCGATCATCGACAGGACCAGCGCGGTGGTGCCGACCTTCAGGTAGGTGGCGATCTCGCTCATGTTGGCGTCGCCGATGATGACGTGCAGCCGGCGGTACTTCTCGGGGTCGGCGTGCGGCTCGTCGCGGGTGTTGATGATCGGCCGCTTGAGCGTGGTCTCCAGGCCGACCTCGACCTCGAAGAAGTCGGCGCGCTGGGAGATCTGGTAGCCGGCGGTGCGCCCGTCGACGCCGACGCCGACGCGGCCGGCACCGCAGTAGACCTGGCGGGTCACGAAGAACGGGGTGAGGTGGCGGACGATCTCCCCGAAGGGGGTCGAGCGGGCCATCAGGTAGTTCTCGTGGCAGCCGTACGAGACGCCCTTGTTGTCGGTGTTGTTCTTGTACAGGTTCACCGGATGGGTGCCGGGGACCTGCAGGGCGCGCCGCGCGGCCTCGGCCATGACCCGCTCGCCGGACTTGTCCCACAGCACGACGTCGCGCGGGTTGGTGACCTCGGGGGCCGAGTACTCGGGGTGCGCGTGGTCGACGTAGAACCGGGCGCCGTTGGTCAGGATGACGTTCGCGAGGCCCAGGTCGTCCTCGTTCGCGGGGGCGCCGGGGTCGACGATGGGTTCCCGGGGCGTCTCGAAGCCACGGGCGTCGCGCAGCGGCGACTCCTCCTCGAAGTCCCATCTGGCCCGGCTGCCGCCGCTGGCCGTGCGGTTGGCGTAGGAGTTCACCACCAGCGACGAGGCCAGCATCTGGTTGGTGTTGGGCTGGCCAGGCACCGAGACCCCGTACTCGGTCTCGACTCCCATGATCCGGCGAACGCTCACTCCCTCAGCGTAGGCGGTCGGCGCCCTGTTGGTCGGCCGGACGGGTGCTCATTTTCTGGTTCGCTCCGTCCGGCGCCGCGTCCGGACGGAGCGAACCAGAAATACAGCGAAGCCGGCCTCCTCGGAGGGAGACCGGCTTCGTGGTGTGCTGACCGGTTACAGGTACTGGCCGGTGTTCGCAATGGTGTCGATGGAGCGGCCGGCCTCGGTGCCCTTGGTGCCGGTGACGAGCGTGCGGATGTAGACGATCCGTTCGCCCTTCTTGCCGGAGATGCGGGCCCAGTCGTCCGGGTTGGTCGTGTTCGGGAGGTCCTCGTTCTCCTTGAACTCGTCCATGCAGGCCTGCATGAGATGTTGCATCCGGATGCCCTTGGCGCCGCCCTCGATGAACTCCTTGACGGCCATCTTCTTGGCCCGCGCCACGATGTTCTCGATCATGGCGCCGGAGTTGAAGTCCTTGAAGTACAGGACTTCCTTGTCACCGTTGGCGTAGGTGACCTCGAGGAAGCGGTTGTCCTCGCTCTCCGAGTACATCCGCTCGACGGTCCGCTGGATCATCGCCTGGACGGTGGCCTCGCGGTTCCCGCCGTTCTCGGTGAGGTCGTCCGGGTGCAGCGGGAGCTCGGCGAGGACGTACTTGGCAAAGATGTCCTTCGCCGCCTCGGCATCGGGCCGCTCGACCTTGATCTTCACGTCGAGCCTGCCGGGTCGCAGGATCGCCGGGTCGATCATGTCCTCGCGGTTCGAGGCGCCGATGACGATGACGTTCTCCAGGAGCTCCACGCCGTCGATCTCCGCGAGCAGCTGCGGGACGATCGTGTTCTCGACGTCGGAGGACACGCCCGAGCCGCGGGTGCGGAAGATCGAGTCCATCTCGTCGAAGAACACGATGACTGGCATGCCCTCGGACGCCTTCTCGCGCGCCCGCTGGAAGACCAGCCGGATCTGCCGCTCGGTCTCGCCGACGTACTTGTTGAGCAGCTCGGGGCCCTTGATGTTGAGGAAGAACGCCCGGCCGGTGCCGCCGCCCTGCAACGCCTCGACCTTCTTGGCGAGCGAGTTGGCGACTGCCTTGGCGATGAGCGTCTTGCCGCAGCCGGGCGGGCCGTAGAGCAGCACGCCCTTCGGGGGCTTGAGCTGGTGCTCGACGAAGAGGTCCTTGTGCAGGAACGGCAGCTCGACGGCGTCTCTGATCATTTCGATCTGGCCCTTGAGACCGCCGATCTGCTCGTACCCGATGTCGGGCACCTCTTCGAGGACGAGCTCCTCGACCTCGGACTTGGGGATCCGCTCGAACGCGTAGCCGGACCGCGGCTCGATGAGCAGCGAGTCGCCTGCGCGCACCGGACCGTCGAGCAGCGGCTGGGCCAGCATGACCACGCGCTCCTCGTCGGTGTGCCCGATGACGAGGGCCCGGTCGCCGCTCTCGAGAACCTCCTTGAGCAGCACGATCTCGCCGTGCCGCTCGTAGGCGCGTATCTCGACGACGTTGAGGGCCTCGTTGAGCATGACCTCCTGGCCTGGCCGCAGCCCGTCGACCTCGACGTTCGGCGACACGGTCACCCGGAGCTTCCGGCCCTGGGTGAACACGTCGACCGTGCCGTCGTCGTACGGGTGCAGGAAGATCCCGTACCCGCTCGGCGGCTGGGCCAGCCGGTCGACCTCCTCCTTGAGCGTGACGATCTGGTCACGCGCCTCGCGGAGGGTGGCTACCAGCTTCTCGTTGTGCGCCGAGGCGCTCGCCAGGTCGGACTGGAGCTCAGCCAGCCGCTCCTCGAGCACCCGAGCCTGTCGGGGCGACTCGGACAGCCGCCGTCGCAACATGGCCACTTCCTCCTCGAGGAAGGCGACCTGCGTCGTGAGTTCGTGGACTTCTTTCTGGTACGCCGACGTTCGCGCCGTTTCGGCGTCACCAGGACCCGTGCTCCCATCGGAGCCAGAGCCCGAACGGGGACCGGACACCGCGCCTCCACCTCCCCCGTGCTGACCGGGACGCACCCAACACTACCGTTGTGACCGCTGCTTTCAGGCAAGGTCCGCAAGGACGGCCGGGCTTGGCCGTAAACAGCGGGTTACGGTGCCATGGTGACAGACGATCGGAGCGGCGTGGCAACTCCTGCGAACTCCAGTGTTTCGAGTGGACTTCGGGTCCGGGTCGACCAGGCGGCCTGCACCGGCGACGGTCTGTGTGTGACGCGGGCGCCATCTGTGTTCGAGCACGACATCGACGGCCTGGCCTACGTGAAGACGGACTCCGGCGAGCTGCTGACGCAGCCGGGCGCCCGGGTCGTCGTGCCGCTGCCGCTGCTCGACGCGGTGATCGACGCCGCCGACGAGTGCCCGGGCGACTGCATCTACGTGGAGCGCCCGGATGGCACCCTGGAGGCCGGCCCCGGGTCGTGACCCGCCAGCCGACCGGCCCCAGCCCGGCGCCGTCCGTCCCGGGCCAGTTGCCCGGGGCAGGGGGCGTCCGCCTGTCGGGGTGGCCGGCATGAGTCTCTACTCTGCCGTGGCAGGTGTTCCGCCGCCATCCGACGGCCCGGGGCCCGGCTGGTCGACAGCGGGGGCCGGGGCGGCATCGGCGACGGCGACCGCCGCCGGGTCAGGCGCGGGACCATCAACCGCGGAGACGTCGGCGGTCGGCGTGTCGGCGCCGGCCTCGCCGTGGGCGCCCTTGGCGGGGCGCCGGCGCCGGGGAGGCGCGGTGACGCCGTCGGCGAGCCGGCGGGCGGTGACGAGGAACCCGGTGTGGCCGACCATCCGGTGCTCGGGCCGGACCGCCAGGCCGTCGAGGTGCCAGTCGCGCAGCATCGTCTCGAAGGCGTGTGGCTCGGCGAACGCGCCGTGCTCGCGCAGCGCCTCACAGGTCCGCGACAGCTGGGTCGCGGTGGCGACGTAGGCGCACAGCACGCCGCCGGGGACCAGCGCCGCCGCCGCCGTGGGCAGCACCTCCCACGGGGCGAGCATGTCGAGCACGACCCGGTCCATGTCGGTCTCGGCCGCCTCGGCGAGGTCGCCGACGTGCAGCCTGTGCGCGGGATGCGGGGCGCCGAAGAACGCCTCGATGTTGCGCTGGGCGACAGCGGCGAAGTCGGCCCGGCGTTCGTAGGAGACCAGCAGGCCGCGCTCGCCGACGGCGCGCAGCAGCGAGCAGGCGAGCGCCCCGGAGCCGACACCGGCCTCCAGTACGCGGGCGCCGGGGAAGACGTCGGCGTAGCCGACGATCATCGCCGCGTCCTTGGGGTAGACGACGGCGGCGCCGCGCGGCATCGCCAGGACGAAGTCGGCGAGCAGCGGGCGCAGCGCGAGGTACGGCGTCTTCCCGGTGGAGGTGACGACGATGCCCTCGGGCTGGCCGATGAGCTCGTCGTGGGCGAGCGCGCCGCGGTGGGTGTGGAACTGCTTGCCAGGCTCCAGCAGGACGGTGTGCTTGCGGCCCTTGGGGTCGGTGAGCTGCACGCGGTCCCCCTTGGCGAACGGCCCCCGCCGCCGCGCCGCCTCCCCCGTCGCGGGCGGGGTGGCGAACGCGGCCTCCGCCTCCGGGTGCTCGTCGAGGGCGCGGTCGGTCTCGTCGGGGGTCACGCTTTCCGGGGTCCTTCCAGGCAGGTGGGAGTCCCGGTGGCCGCCGGCCGGTGCGGGACAAGGGCGAACGGTCGCGACAGTTCGGGCGTCCGCCGTCCCGGCAGGTTACCGGCTCGCGACGCCCCGGCGTCGCCGCGGGCCGGCCCGCGGGCGAGCCGCGGCGGGACGTCGAGGCGGGGCCCGACAGTCCTCGGCCTGGCGCCGCGGCCGGCGGGCGGCGCTGCTACTTGCGGGCCATCCGCGCCGCGGCGTTGCGGTTGAGGCGCGCGACGAGGTCGACCAGGACGAGCACCCCGACGGGACGGCCGTCCTGGACGACGAGGTACTCGGGAGCCTGGTGGCGCCGGACGTGGTCGAGCAGCTCCTCGCCGGCCAGGTCGGCGTCGAGGATCATCGTGGGTTCGATGGTCCGGCTGACGTCGGCGATCCCGACCCAGGGCCGGCGGTGCTCGGGCAGCGCGTCGACGGATGCCCCATTCATGATCATCCGTGGGCTGCCGCTGGCGTCGACGACCGCGATGGCGGTCGCGCCGGCCTGCTGGGCGGCCCGCAGCGCCTCGGCGAGCGGTACCGAGCTCTCCGCCGGCAGCGTCTTGCGGATCAGCCGGCCGGCCCGCAGCTCCGGCAGCTTCTCCCGCAGGTCGGCCGCGCGCAGCGACTGGTAGGCGCCGAAGCCGACGAACCCGGCCAGCGCCAGCATGTAGAGGTTGCTGAAGCTGTTGGCCGGCCGCAAGACCGTGTAGGCGACGATCGCGGCGGCGACGACGAAGCCACCGTAGGCGCCGGCCCGCAGCCCGCGCAGGCGGTTGCGGGTCAGCCCCCAGACGGCGGCGGCGAGCACCCCGCCACCGTCCAGCGGCAGGCCGGGCGCGAGATTGAGCACGAACAGGGCGAGGTTCAGCCAGCCGAGGTCCCACAGCACGGCGCCGAGCGAGGTGTGCGTCGAGACGCCCTGCAGGACGGCGAAGCACAGCCCACCGAGCAGCCCGTTGACGAGCGGCCCCGAGAAGGAGACGACGAACTGCCGGCTCGCGGTCTGCGGCTCCTTCTCGTGCTCGGTGAAACCGGCGAAGCCGTGCACGGTGACCGCGCGGACCCGCAGCCCGAACCGCTCGGCCGTCACCGCGTGCCCGATCTCGTGCAGGACGATCGAGCCGATGTACCCGACCGCGGTGATCACCGCGAGCAGCAGGATGTGGGAGTCGCTGGCCTCGGGCAGCCGGCTTCGCTGCCAGTTCTGGGCCAGCGAGGCAATCAGGACGCCGAAGACGAGGGCGAGCGGCGAGAGGTAGATCGGGACGCCGCGGACCCGCCCGATGCGCAGCCCCGGCGGACGAGCCGCCGGTGTGTTCGGGCCCGATGGGTCCGACTGGTCAACCATGACCTCGATGCTACGGACAGTTTCGAATGCGGTCCCATCGCTCCGGCGGATCCTTAGCATCCGCTCAGGCCCCGGGGCACCGATTGTCGTACCCGGCCCCTAGGGTCCGTGTCATGACGACCACAGCCACTGGCCTCGCAGTTGAGGCCAGCACGGCCGTTGAGGCCAGCACGGCCGTTGAGGCCAGCACCGCGCCTGAGGCCGGCGCCGGGTCCGGGGCCAGCACCGCCGTCGAGGCCAGCGCGGGCCCGGGGTCGCCGGCCGAGGCCCGGCCGCGGTCCGGTGAAACCGGCCACGGAACCTCGCCCGCGGGCGAGGTTCCCGGCGGTGGCGCCTCCGCCGTCGTGGGTGACGCGGCGGCGGGCCAGCGGTACGTCGGGTCGCTGTCGCCGTCCCGGGCGGCCGACTTCGTCAGCTGCCCGCTGAAGTACCGGTTCCGGGTGGTGGACCGGCTGCCGGAGCCGCCGAGCCCGGCCGCGGCCCGGGGGACGATGGTGCACGCGGTGCTGGAGCGGCTGTTCGACCTGCCGCCGGCCAGCCGGACGCCGGCGGCCGCGGCGGAGCTGCTCCCGGCGGCCTGGGCGGGCCTGCTGGCCCGCGAGCCCGAGCTGGCCGGGATGTTCGCCGACGGCGAAGCGCTGCAGGAGTGGCTGGCCTCAGCCCGGGAGCTGCTGGCCGGCTACTTCGCGTTGGAGGACCCGCGCCGGCTGGCGCCGGCGGCCCGGGAGCTCTACGTCGAGCATGTGCTCGCCTCGGGGCTGCGGCTGCGGGGCTATGTCGACCGGCTGGACGAGGCGACGACGCCGGACGGCCTGGCGCTGCGGGTCGTCGACTACAAGACGGGGCGCTCCCCCGGTCCGGCGTTCGAGGGGACCGCGCTGTTCCAGATGCGCTTCTACGCGCTGCTGCTGTGGCGGATCCGGGGCGTCGTACCACGCGAGCTGCGGCTGTACTACCTCGGGGACCGGACCTGGCTGCGGGTCACTCCCGACGAGTCGGACCTGCTGGCGACCGAGCGGCGGGTCCAGGCGCTGTGGGCCGCGATCGACCGGGCGCACCGCACCGGAGACTGGCGGGCGACCCCGAGCAAGCTGTGCGGCTGGTGCGACCACCAGTCGCGCTGCCCGGCGTTCGGCGGCACGCCGCCGCCGCTGCCGACCCCGGCGGGGGCGGCCGGCCCGCTCATCGACGACGCCGACCCGGCCGTCTGCGAGGCCGCCGGCTGACGGCAGGGCGACGAGGATTCGCACAGCGCCTGGCGAGTTGCTCCTTTGGTTCGGTCAGGCACGATACGTAGGTGTCGCACGCCCTTGACCTGGTGGTCAGAACTGTCCGGTGATCGGCAGTGACCCACGGCTACCACGGTGCTGTCAGTTTCGCAGCCGTCACTGGCGTTGCGCCGGTCCGTGCTGGATCATGCGGATTGCCGCGTACCGGGTCCGCGCGCCCGGGGCACGAGGATGCCGCGGCCCGGCCAGAGCCGTGGGGCCGCGTCCCGGCCGGAGGGCGGCCCGCGGACCGGCGGGCGCCGGCCGCCGCGGCGCTGACCGGCCAGGCGGGTGCGGGGCTTTCGGCGGAATCGGGCACGATGCGTAGATATGGCAACGTCCCGTCGCACCGGCGCAGGCCGCCCACGGTGACCGTCCGGGTGGCGGGGGGCGGCATCCGCGGCATCCGCATGCCAACCAAATGGGAGAGCAGCGCGTCCGACAGCCTGGCGGTTCTCGAGTCGGTGGGAAGGGAAGGCCCATGAGCCCCATGCGCGGACAAGCCGCCGACGACCGGGGCGACCCCCGCTCGGGTATGTCCGGCCTCGCCGCGCGGGCCGAGCGGGTCACCAAGGTGTACGGCGCCGGGGACACCGAGGTCGCGGCGCTGCGCGGCATCGACCTGGACTTCCCGCGGGGGCGGTTCACCGCGATCATGGGCCCGTCCGGGTCGGGCAAGTCGACGCTGATGCACTGCCTGGCCGGGCTGGACACCATCTCCGGCGGCCGGGTGCTCATCGGTGACGTGGACCTCTCGCGGCTGTCCGACCGGCAGCTCACCCAGCTGCGCCGCGACCGGATCGGCTTCATCTTCCAGCAGTACAACCTGCTGCCGACGCTGACCGCCGCGGAGAACATCACGCTGCCGCTGGACATCGCCGGGCGGCGGGCGGACAAGAAGTGGATGAAGGTCGTCGTCGACGCGGTCGGCCTCGCGCCGCGGCTGAACCACCGGCCGACGGAGCTGTCGGGCGGCCAGCAGCAGCGGGTCGCCTGCGCCCGGGCGCTGATCACCCGGCCGGACATCATCTTCGGCGACGAGCCGACCGGCAACCTGGACAGCACGTCGGGCGCCGAGGTGCTGTCGTTCCTGCAGGACTCGGTCCGCGAGCTCGGCCAGACGGTTGTCATGGTCACCCACGACGCGAAGGCCGCCTCCTACGCCGACGAGGTGATCTTCCTGGCGGACGGGCGGATCGTCGACACGATGCTGCGCCCGACGGCGGACGCGGTGCTCGACCGGATGAAGAACCTGGACCGGCCGGCCGGTGGCCGCGGCGCCAGGCGGCCCACCTCACCGCCGCCGCGGGGCTCCGAGCGTGACCAGGGCCGGGACCGCGCCGGCTGGGACGACGAGGACGGCGCCCGGCGCCGGGTGCCGACCGGGCCGGGCGGGCGGCGCGCGACCGGCCCGGGCGCGGCTCGGGTACCGACGGGCGGCCAGCCCGCGCGCCGGCGCCCCACGGGCGGCGAGCCGGCCGGTGGCCGGGGCGCCTACCGACCCGACGGCGACCTCGCCGCCGGTGGCCGGGGCACGCCGGCCCGGCGCGACACCGGCGGCACGCGCGGCCAGCGTCCGGCGCCGGGCCGCGGGTTCCCGGCGGACGAGACCAGCGAGCTCCCGCCGGGCCGCCGCGACACCGGCGGCTACCCGCCGCGGCGCGAAACCGGCGGGGCGGAACCGCGCCGGGGCGCCACCGGCGGCGCGGCGGCCCGGCGCGGTACCACGGGCGGTACGGCGGCGCGGCGCGCCCAGCCCACGGCCACGCCGGTCGCTCCCTACCCTTCGGCCCAGGACACCGGTGAGTACCCGGCCGGCGCCGACGGCTACCCGCCCGCGCGCGACGACGCCGGCGGCCGGCGCGGCGGCTACCCACGCGGCGCCGACGGCTACGGCCCGGCCGGCGACGGCCGCTACGCCGACGACGGCTACGGCCCCGAAGGCGGGTACGCCGAGGGCGGCTACGCCGACGAGCCCGCCGCTGGGGGCTACCCGACCGGTGGCTACGGCGGCGAGCCGGACCGGTACGGCCCGGCGGTCGAGGTCACCGGTGGCTACGACCACCCGAACGGCTACCACCAGCCCGGCGGCTACGACACCCCGAACGGCCGGGGCGGCCCGCGGCGGGGCCGCGAGGACGCCGGGTGGCGCGACGACGAGCCCGACGGCGACTATGAGGCCGGCGGCTACCCGACCGGCCGCTGGAGGTAGGCGATGCTGCGCGCCACGCTGCGCAGCCTGTTCGCGCGCAAGCTGCGGCTGCTGCTGTCCGCGCTGGCCGTCGTGCTGGGCGTCAGCTTCGTCGCCGGCACGCTGGTCCTCACGGACACTCTCAACGCCACGTTCAACTCGTCGTTCGCCGACCAGACCAAGAACGTCGCCGTCGCCGTCCGCGGGGTCAACCACGTCGCGACCGGCGACACGGCGGAACGGGCGCTGCTACCGGCGTCGTTGGAGACCGATCTGAAGACGAAGGTCGCTGGCGTCGCCGACGCCGTCGGCCAGGTCAGGGGGCCCGCCAGGCTGGTCGGCCCGAGCGGTGACGTGATCAAGAACGGCACGGCGTCCGCGGACGGGATCAACTGGACCGGTGACCGGCCGACCTCGGTGGAGCGGATCGCCACCGGCCGGGCGCCGAAGGCGACCGACGAGATCGCCGTCGACAAGGGCACCGCCGACCGGGAGCGGCTGCGGATCGGCGACCACCTCCTGGTGCTGGCGACGGCGGGGAAGCTGAACCCGAACGAGCGGTTCACTCTGGTCGGCACCTTTCGCATCGGTGGGCAGGACAGCCCTGCCGGCGCGATGGTCACTGCGTTCTGGACGCCCGACGCGCAGCGGCTGATGACGCTGCCGAACACGTTCACCGCGATCTACCTCGCGGCGAAGCCGGGGGTGACCGAGCAGGAGCTGGCCGCACAGGTCACGGCTTCGGGGGCGCTGCCGAAGGGCTACGAGGCGGTCACCGGCACGCAGCTCGCTTCGGAGCACGCCGACACGGTGAAGCAGGGGCTGTCGTTCCTGTCGACCATGTTGCTGATCTTCGCGGGGATCTCACTGTTCGTCGGCGCGTTCATCATCTTCAACACCTTCACGATGCTGGTCGCCCAGCGGGTCCGGGAGCTGGCGCTGCTGCGGGCGCTCGGCGCGAGCCGCCGCCAGGTGCGGGTGTCGGTGCAGGTCGAGGCCGCGTTGGTGGGGGTCGTCGGCTCGACGATCGGCCTGGTCGCCGGGGTGTCGCTCGCGCACCTGCTGCACGCGGCGATGGCGGCGTTCGGCATCCTGCTGCCGCCGGGCGGGACGGTGTTCCGGGCCCGCACGGCGGTCGTCGCCTACGCCGTCGGGGTGCTGGTCACGTCGGCGGCGGCCGTCGTCCCGGCGTACAAGGCGGCGACAGTGCCGCCGATCGCGGCGCTGCGGGACACGTACACGATCCCGGCCCGGTCGCTGCGCACCCGGGCCGCCGCGGGGACGGCGGGCGCCGCGCTGGGCGCGGCCATGGTCGTCTACGGCCTGTCAAGGTCGGGCGGGGCCGGTCTGGTCGGCGCCGGCGCGGCGGCGATCTTCCTGGGGGTCGCGGCGCTCTCGCCGGTGCTGGCCCGGCCGGCGACCCGGCTGATCGGGGCGGCGCTGCCGGGGCTGTTCGGGGTGCCCGGCCGGATCGGCCTGCAGAACGCGATGCGCAACCCGCGCCGCACCTCGGCGACCGCGTCCGCGCTGATGATCGGCCTGGCACTGGTCAGCGCCTTCGCGATCTTCGGCCAGTCGATCAAGGAATCGGTGCACGACACCGTCTCGGGCAGCCTGCGGGCCGACTACTTCATCACTTCCACAGACCCCAACGGTTTCAGTGACTCGGTCGCCCAGACGGTCGCCGGCGTGAACGGGGTCGCGAAGAGCGGGGTCGTGCCGATCCACGGCGGCCAGGTCTCGATCGAGGGGCTCAAAGGCCAGGCGGACGTACTGGCCGCGGACCCGGTGGCCGTCACGTCGGTGTTCGCGCTGAAGACGACCGCCGGGCAGGTCACCGTCGGCGAGGGACAGATCGCGATGGACGCCACCGAGGCGAGCAGCCTGCATCTGAGCGTCGGCCAGCCAGTGCACGTCACGTTCGGGACGACGGGAGCGACGACGCTGACCCTCGCGGGCACCTTCACCGGCAGCACGCTGGTGAAGTACCTGGTGTCGACCACGGAGTGGGCCAAGCACACCTCGAACACCGCGGACTCGATGGTGCTCGTCAAACGGATGCCCGGAGCCGACCCGGCGGCGGTCTTCGCGGCACTGCAGAAGGTGGTCAAGCCGTTCCACCTGACACTGACCGACCAGAGCGGGTTCGTCGCCGAGCAGGAGAAGACCGTCGACCAGCTCATCGGCCTGGTCTACGTGCTGCTGGCCCTGGCCGTGGTGATCGCGCTGTTCGGCATCGTGAACACGCTGGCCCTCTCGGTGATCGAGCGGACCAGGGAGATCGGGCTGCTGCGCGCGGTCGGGCTGCGCCGCGGCCAGATGTGGCTGGTCATCGTGCTGGAGTCGGTGGTGATCGCGCTGTTCGGGGCGACGCTCGGCGTCGGCGTCGGCAGCTTCCTCGGCTGGGCCCTCGTCTCCGCGCTGAAGAGCCAGGGCATCACGACGTTCGCCTACCCGGTGACGACAATCGTCGGCGTCCTGATCCTCGGCGGCGTCCTGGGCGTCATCGCCGCGCTCGCTCCCGCTCTGCGGGCCGCCCGGATGAACGTCCTACGCGCCATCTCCACCGCTTGAGGCCGTCGGCCGGAACGGGCGCGAAGCGCCCGCCGACCGACGGCCGGCCGGGCGCTGAGCGCCCGCCAAACGCCTGATGCCCGTCAGCCGGGAAACCCGAGGGGCCGCGCTGTCCGGGGGCCGGCACCTTGGCCGGGTGGCGGAGCATCGGCGACCGGTTCCGGCTACGCGAGACGCGAGACGCGAGACGCGACCAAGCTACCGGCCCTGGATCGGGCCGGCCCAAATCCTTCACGCCGGCCCCGCTACAGCGTGAGCGAGGGCGCCCAGCGCCCGAAGCAGGCAAGTCGGCCGCAGGGCGCTCAGCGCCCGGTTCCGGCCGACTGCCTTAGCTGCCGGCGGAGCCTCGGCGGCGCAGGTAGCGCTCGAACTCGCGGGCGATCGCGTCGCCGGAGGCCTCGGGCAGCGCGGTCTCCGGCTCGCGGGACTCCAGCGAGCGGACGTACTCGGCAACCTCGCTGTCGCCGGCGGCCAGCTCGTCGACCTGCCGCTCCCACTGGCGGGCGCGCTCGGGCAGGTCCCCGAGCGGGATCTCCAGGTCGAGCAGGTCCTCGACCCGGCGCAGCAACGCGAGCGTCGCCTTCGGGCACGGCGGGTTCGCCACGTAGTGCGGGACGGCCGCCCAGAAGGACACGCTCGCGAGCTCCGCGCGGGCGCAGGCGTCCGAGAACACGCCGACGATGCCAGTTGGGCCTTCGTACCGGGACGCCTCCAGGCCGAGGCGGGCCGCGGTCGCCGGGTCGCCGGCGGTGCCGCTGATCGGCACCGGCCGGGTGTGCGGCGAGTCCGCCAGCAGCGCCCCGAGGGTGACGACCATGTCGGCACCGAGCGCGTGCACCGCCTCGATCAGCTCGTCGGTGAAGCCGCGCCACCGCATGTTCGGCTCCAGGCCGCGGATGAGCACCAGGTCGGTGTCCGACTTCGGCGGGCGGGCGACCGACAGCCGCGTCGTCGGCCACGAGATCTTCCGGGCCACGCCCTCGACGCCACTCACCGTCGGGCGGTTGACCTGGAAGTCGTAGTAGTCGTCCGGGTCGATGGCGCCGATCACCCGGGCGCCGTAGATCGTCTCCAGATGCTCCACCGCCGCGGAGCTTGCGTCGGCCGCGTCGTTCCACCCCTCAAAGGCGGCGACCACGACCGGCGACCGGAGCTGCCCGACCCCGGAGAACTCGATCACCTACCACCTCCCGCCGCCGGCCGGCGGCTCTCGTGACAGAGCCACCGTACGTCTTCCCGGCTGTTCTGCCCGAGGAGAGGCCAGTATCCCCCGGGATCGGACGAATGCGCCCACTGGCGGGCGTTTCTGGCCCGGGCGCGTCGCAGCCGAGCGGGCGCCCCGGTCAAGTCTGCCGCGCCGGCTCCGGTCACGCCGCGCTGACAGACCGGTATGGCTGGCTCGTCCTGGACACGCGCCCGAAAGGCCCGATATGTCCACTCTTCAAGCCGCGGTCCGCGGGCCCGCGCCGGGGTGAGGCCGGTCATAGGGCGGCGGCAGGTGCCGTCGATAGGCTCGCGGGGTGCGCCTCACCCTGGTCGACGCCCTGTGACCGCTGCCGGGACGGCGGCCCGCCCGGCCGCCGTGCTGCTGGACATGGACGGCCTGCTGGTCGACACCGAGCACCTGTGGACGATCTCCGAGGTGGAGCTGGCCGCGCAATATGGCCGGGAGTTCACGCCGCGGATGAAGCAGGCGATGGTCGGCCACGGCGTCGACACCGCGGTGCCGATGATGCTGTCGATGCTGGGCGTCGACGCGGACCCCGCCGAGGCGGCCCGGTTCCTGCTGGAGCGCACCGTCGAGCTGTTCCGCACCCCCGGCCTGGTCGAGCGCCGGCCCGGGGCGCCCGAGCTGCTGGCCCGGCTGTCGGCGGCGGGCCTGGCGACCGCGCTGGTGTCGTCGTCGTTCCGGTCGCTGATGGACCCGGTGCTCGACAACCTCGGCCGGGAGTTCTTCACCGTCACCGTGGCCGGCGACGAGGTCGCCCGGCGCAAGCCGTACCCGGACCCGTACCTGGTCGCCACCGCCGCGCTCGACGTCGACCCGGTCCGCTGCGTGGTGCTGGAGGACAGCACGACGGGGGCGCTCGCCGGCCTGCGGGCCGGCTGCGTGACGGTCCTGGTGCCGTCGATGCCGGACCTGCCGACCCTCGCCGAGGTCGCCGCCAGCACAGAGGCCGCGCTCGGTACGGGGACGGTCCCGGCCGGATCCGCGCCGGAGGCCCGGCTGGGGCCCGGGTCCGCCGACACCGCCGAGCTCGCCGGGCGCCTGCTGCGCACCGAGACGCTGCACGACGTGACGCTGGACTTCCTCGCCGCACTGGTGCCCGCCGCCGCGAGCTAGAGGCGTCATAGCCAGGGCCTGTTCTTCGCCTTGGCCCGTTCACACCGTCCGGCGGTTGCGAGACGGCTGCGAAGACGGCCCAGGAGCGCCGAAACAGCGAGGTGGCTCGGCGAAGCCGGGGCGGTCGGACGGGAGCCGACCTGGCCGGCGCCAGCTGGCGGTGGCGACGGCTAAGGGGCGGGCTCGACGTCGGCGACGATCTCGACGTCGATGATCTCCTGGTCCGCCTCGCGCGACGGGCCTGCCGGTGGGCTGACCGGCGGCGCCTCGACCGGGTACAGCTCACCGTCCAGGACATCGGCGCCGGCCGGGAACGCGCCGTGTGGCGCGCGCCGCCGGCCGCCGGCTCCGGGCTGAGGGCTGCCGCCCGCCGCGGCGGCTCGTGTGGCCCCGGCGGCGGCCGGACGGGAGGGCGCGTCTTGAGGCGGCGGGGCGGCGGGCTCGGGACCGGCGGCCGCCTGCCGGTGGGCGTACGAACCGGTGGTGGCACGCGACCCGGCGGCCCGCGGGTCCGCGACGCGCGGGTCCGCGACGCGCGGGTCCGCGGGTCGCGCATCCGCAGCTCGCGGGTCGGCCCCGGTGCTGGCCAGCTGGGCGACTGTGCGCTCGAAGTCGCCGGAGCCGACCATGCCGCGCAGCCGCAGCAGCGCGCCGAGCAGCTCACCCTGCTGGCGGCGCACCGCCTCCAGCGACGCCGTCGCCTCGGCGATCTTCGCCTCGAGGTCCTCGTGCCGCTCCTCGGCCAGCCGGCGGGCCTCGGCGGCGGCCTCGGCGAGCAGCTTGTCGGCCTGCTTGCGGGCCTCCTGGACGATCGGGTGCGTCGCGCCGGCGTCGCGGACCGCGTCGTAGAGGGTCTGCTCGGCGGCCAGCCGGGCGCCCCCGACGATCTCGTCGCCCATCTGCTGGGCGATCGCGAGCATCCGGCCGATCCGGACTCCGGCCTGCGCCGGGTCGGTCAGCACGTCGGCGGAGCGCCGGTCCCGCTCGTGGCGCAGCGCCGCCTCCGCCGCGGCGACCCGCGCGGTCAGGTCCGCGCAGTAGCGCCACAGCGCCTTGACGTACCCGTCGACCTGCGCGGGGTCGTAGCCGCGCGCGACCAGGTCGAATTCGGCGCGCGGCGCGGCCGGCCCGTCCCCGGGCGGGTCGCGGTGACCCTGCGCCATCGTCAGCTCCCGTTCGTGTCTACTTTTCCAAGGTCTACACCGAGCAGCGCGTCGACGAGCAGCCGGGTCATTCCTGGCGCGGCCGTGTCGGCGTCGTCGGCGCCGTCAAGTGCCGTGGTGGCCCAGCGGTCGACGGCGGCGAGCGCCGTCGGCGTGTCCAGGTCGGTGGCCACCGCGGCCCGCACGTCGGCGAGCAGCCTGCCCGCGTCCGGGCCGGCTGGCCGGGCGACGGCGGCGCGCCAGCGGCCCAGCCGGGACTCGGCGGCGGCCAGCTCGGCCGGCGTCCACTCCCAGTCGTCCCGGTGGGAATGGGCCAGCAGCGCCAGCCGGATCGCCGCCGGCGCGACGCCTCGGCCGCGCAGCCGGGAGACGAACTCCAGGTTGCCGCGCGACTTCGACATCTTGTGCCCGTCGAGGCCGACCATGCCGGTATGGACGTACCGGCGGGCGAAAGGGTTGTGGCCGGTGGCGACCTCGGCGTGCGCCGAGGAGCACTCGTGGTGCGGGAACACCAGGTCCCCGCCGCCGCCCTGGACGTCGATGACGTCGCCCAGGTAGCGCCGGGCGATCGCCGCGCACTCGATGTGCCAGCCGGGCCGGCCCGGGCCGAACGGCGACGGCCAGCTGGGCTCACCGGGCCGCTCGGCCCGCCACAGCAGCGGGTCGAGCGGGTCCTTCTTGCCGCGCCGGTCCGGGTCACCGCCGCGCTCGGCGGACAGCGCCCGCATCGCGGCCGCGTCCAGGCCCGAGACGTAGCCGAACCGGGGAGCGGCGGCCACGGAGAAGTAGACGTCGCCGTCGAGGGCGTAGGTCGCGCCGGCCGAGACGAGCTCGGCGGCCATCTCGACGATCAGCGGGATGGCCTCGACGACGCCGACGTAGTGGTCTGGTGGCAGCACCCGCAGCGCGGCCATGTCGGCGCGGAACAGGTCGGTCTCCCGCTCGGCGACGTCGGTCCAGTCGAGGCCGTCGCGGGCGGCCCGCTCCAGCAGCGGGTCGTCGACGTCGGTGACGTTCTCGACGAACCGGACCCGGTAGCCTGCGTCGCGCAGCGCCCGGTTCAGCAGGTCGTAGGTGACGTAGGTGAACGCGTGGCCCAGGTGGGTCGCGTCGTACGGGGTGATGCCGCACACGTACAGCGACACCGACGGCCCGGCGGGGCCCTCCGCGGCGGGCAGCTCCGGCCCGACCGGCTCCAGCCGGCCCGCCGAGGTGTCGAACAGGCGCGGCCGCTGACCCCGTCCGGGGAGGGTCGGAAGGGGACAGGCTGGCCAGGACCGCATGTCAGCCAGCGTAACCGGGGCCGGGAGCTGGCCGGGGCACTCCGGGCAGGCCGCGATCAAGCCGGCGCGCCGGCGGATTTCGGCCCGGGCCGAGGCCGTGTGCCTGGCCGGGCCGAGGGGCACCGCGCGACCGCCCCGGCCGGCGGGGCCGGTCGGTACGGTGAGGTCCCCGGACGGCCCGCGGCCGGGGGCGGACTCGGGAGGCACGCGGTGACGACAGTGCTGCTGGTACGGCATGGGCTCACCGCGCTGACGGGCAAGCTGCTGCTCGGCTGGACCCCCGGGGTCGGGCTGGACGAGCGCGGCCTGGCACAGGCCAGGGCGGTCGCCGGCCGGCTGGCGAAGGTGCCGCTGGACGCCGTCGTGTCCAGCCCGCTGGACCGCTGCGCGCAGACCGCCGCCGAGATCGCCGCCGTGGGCCCGGGCGGGGCGGCGCGCCCCGCCGTCGAGCTGGACGACCGGATCGGCGAGTGCCACTACGGCGACTGGACCGGCCAGGAGCTGGCGGTGCTGGCGAAGGACCCGCTGTGGAAGGTCGTCCAGGCCCATCCGAGCGCGGTGACGTTCCCCGGCCCGCGGGGCGAGGCGCTGCGCGACACCCAGGCCCGCGGGGTCGCCGCCGTCCGCGACTGGAACGCCCGGCTCGGGCCGGACGCCACCTGGCTGCTGTGCTCGCACGGCGACGTCATCCGGGCGATCGTCACCGACGCGCTCGGCATGCACCTGGACATGTACCACCGGGTCAACGTCGACCCCTGCTCGCTGACGGTGATCCGCTACACCGAGACCCGGCCGTTCGTGCTGCGGGTCAACGACCTCGGTGGCACCGTCGACGACCTGCTCCCGAAGCCCAAGGAGGCGGTCGCGCCGGAGGCCGCGGACGAGGCGAGCACCGGGGCGGCTGACGGCGCGGCGAGCGACTCGGTCGTCGGTGGCGGCGCGGGTGTCTTCAGCCCGGCCTGACGCCGTGACCCGCGGCGGCGCCCTCGCCCCGGGCAGCCGATGCGGGGACGGTCTTCCCGTTCGGCCCGATGCCGCCGGGGCGGTCCCGACGGCCGGGCCGGCGGGCGCGCGGAGTGCGTCTCGTCACAGCTGTGAAGATCCCCAGGCAAGGGCGGGAAACTAGGCCGGTGGACCCAGCAGTGAGTGGCCCCGCCTCCGCGGCCCGCGGTGGCGGCGCCGGCCGCGCTCCTGACGAGACCGCCTCGGACCCGGTCCTGCCGGTAGCGCGAGGCGGATCGGCCGGCCGGTCCTGCCTCGAGCCGAGCGACGCCGGCGGCCTGGACGCGGCCGGCGCTCTCGCCCTGCTGGCGACCGGGGAGATCTCGGTCGAGGGCCGCCTGGTCGAGGCGAGCAACGCCACCCTGTTCTGCGCGATCAGCGGCGGCGGCGTCGAGGCCCGCTGCGTGTACAAGCCGGTGCGCGGCGAGCGGCCGCTGTGGGACTTCCCCGACGGGACGCTCGCCGCCCGGGAGGTCGCCGCCTACGCGCTGTCCGAGCAGCTCCGCGCCGGCCTGGTCCCCCCGACGGTGCTGCGCGACGGGCCGTTCGGCACCGGCATGGCCCAGCTGTGGATCGACGTCGACGAGACGGTCGACGTCGTGCGGATGGTGCAGAGCGGTGACCGGCGGCTGCGCCGGATCGCGCTGTTCGACGCGGTCATCAACAACGCCGACCGCAAGGGCTGCCACCTGCTGCCAGCCCCATCCGGCCGGGTCTACGCGATCGACCATGGGGTGAGCTTCCACGGCGAGGACAAGCTGCGGACCGTGCTGTGGAACTGGCGGGGCAAGCGGTTCGACGGGGCCGAGCGGGCGCTGCTCGACGAGCTGGCGGCCGCGCTGGCCGGCCCGTTCGGCGAGCGGCTCGACGACCTGCTCACCCGCGCCGAGGTCGCTGCCCTGACCGCCCGGATCGACCGGCTGCGCGCCGACGGCCGTTTCCCGCAGCCGTCCGACGACTGGCCGCCGATTCCCTGGCCCCCGTTCTAGCCGTCCCGTCACGCGGTCACCCGGCCCCGCTGGTCCGCACGGGCGGGCCCGGACGCGGTCGTGGCGCGGATCGGCGCACAGTGCCGCTGGTTACGCTTCGGGCTATGCCGGAGGCGTCCTCACCTGTCCCAGACCCGCTGTTCGCCGCGTTCTGCGCGGCGGGGCTGTGGCCGGGGCTCGGGCGGACCAGCGCCGAGCGGCTGCCGGCGGCGGGGATTCACTCCCCCGCCGAGGTGGACCTCGCCCGGCTGTCCGCCGTCGAGGGCATGACGGGGCCGCGGGCGCGCCGGCTGCTGGACTCCTTCCGCGCGTCGACGGGCCGCTACGAGGTCGCCGGCCTGCTCGCCGCGGCCAGCCTGCCGGTGCGGCTGGCCCGGGGGGTCAGCGACGAGCTCGGCACCGCGGCGGCCGACGAGCTGCGCGCCGACCCGTGGGCGCTGCTCGCCGGCGGCGAGGCGGACCTCACGCACGCGGACCGGCTGGCCCGTTCGATGGGCCTGGGCCGCGACGACCCGCGGCGCGGGCCCGGGGTGCTGGTCCACCTGCTGACCCAGGCCGCGTCGCGCGCCGGGGACACGGCTGGTCCGGTCGAGGCGCTGCTGACCGGCGCCGCCCGCGAGGGGGTGCCCGACCCCGGGGCGGCGCTGGAGAGCGCGGTCGACGACGGACGGCTGCTGCCCGTCGGCGACCGGGTCGGGCTGGAGCGCTACGCGATGGCCGAGCAGGCGGTCGCCGACGGCGTGGAGCGGCTGCTGGCCACCGCCGAGCCGATGCGCCCCGGCGAGCCACGGCGCCGCCGAGCCAGGTCCGCCGGGGTGGCCGCGCTGGCGCCCGACGACGCGGCGGCCGACGACGACGAGGGCCACCAGACCGCCGAGCTCGACTTCGGCCTCGGCGACGACCCGCGGGACGAGTTCCCCGACGCCGACGAGAGCGTCGACGACGGCCCGGCGGCGCTGGTCGACCCACCGCCCGCGGCGGGCACCGACGCCGGGGTGGACGCCGCCCTCGCGGGGCTCGACGAGGTGCAGCTGGCGGCGGCGCGGCTCGCGCTGGAGTCCGGGGTCAGCGTGCTGACCGGCGGGCCCGGGACCGGGAAGAGCCGCACCGTCGCGGCCGTCGTCCGGCTCGCCCAGGCGGCCGGTGCCGAGGTCGCGCTGGCCGCGCCCACCGGCCGCGCGGCCAAGCGGCTGGAGGAGCTGTGCGACGCCCCGGCGAGCACGCTGCACCGGCTGCTGGGCGCCCAGGGCAGGGGCGGCGGGTTCGCCCGCGGCGAGCACCACCGGCTCGACGCCGAGCTGGTCGTCGTCGACGAGGCGTCGATGGTCGACGCGGAGCTCGCCGCGGCGCTGATCGAGGCGCTCGCCGACGGCACCCACCTGCTGGTCGTCGGGGACCCGGCGCAGCTGCCGAGCATCGGGCCCGGCCAGCTGCTCGCCGACCTGATCGAGTCCGGCGTCGTGCCGGTCACCGAGCTCGGCCGGCTCTACCGGCAGTCGGCCGGCGGGGCGATCGCGCAGCTCGCGACGGCGGTCCGCGGCGGTGAGCTGCCCCCGCCGGCCGGCGGCTCCGACCGCGAGGTGGTGGTCGTCGCCGCCCGGTCCGCCGGGGAGGCCGCGCACCGGGTCGTGCAGCTGGTCACCGACTCCATTCCCCGGGTGCTGGGGATCGTGCCCGCCGACGTGCAGGTCGTCACCCCGGTGCACGCCGGCCCGGCGGGCACGGTGGCGCTCAACGCCGCCCTGAAGGACCGGCTCAACCCGGGCCCGGGAGCGGTCAGCGGGTTCGACGTCGGCGACCGGGTCGTGGCGACCGCGAACCATCTCGACGTCGGGTTCGCCAACGGGGAGATCGGGGTCGTCACGAAGCTGGCGGACCGCGGCGGTTTGCTCGTGACGTTCCCGGGAGGGACGCTGGAGGTGCCGGTGACCGCGCTCGGGGACCTGCGCCACGGCTGGGCCGTCACGGTGCACCGGGCGCAGGGCAGCGAGTGGCCGGCGGTCATCGCCGTTTTCCCACCGGAGGCCGGCCGGATGCTCAACCGGCCGCTGGTCTACACCGCGATCACCCGCGCCCGCGGCCACCTTTCGGTCGTGTGCGTGAACGGCCCCGCGCTGCGCCAGGCGGTGCGCTCCGCCGGGGGCCGCCGGCGGGTGACGTTGCTCGCGCCCCTGCTGGCCGGCGCCGAGCTCGGCGAGCCCGACGACGTCGACGACGAGCTGGACGCGCCGCCGGCCGCCCGGCGCGAGACCGAGCCCGTCGGGTGAGCGGCGACGCGGAGGCCGCGTCCCGGCCAACCGGACGCGGGCAGGGATGGCGGGAACGCTGGGGCCGGCGCGGCCTGGGTAGCGTGCCTGGGGTGACCATCGACCCTTCCACCACCCCGGCCCTGTTCCCGTCGGGTGACGAGCCGGCCGCCGACCCGGACGCGAAGCGCGCGGCGACGGCCACCGTGCCCCGCCAGGCGGCCCCCGTCGACCCGGACCCGGCCACCGCGCCGGCGCCGGTCGCGACGACGCCCGGCGGCCTCGACACCGGCGGCCTCGCCCGCCTCGAGCCGCTGGGGGCCGGCCCAGCCACCGCCGGCCCGGCCGCCGCCCGGCCGGCCACCGGGGATCTGGACCACGAGACGGGTGACGCGACTGGGCCCGGACGCGCGGCCGCTCACGGCGGCCGCAGGTGGCCGCCGGCGGTCCCCCGCGCGCTGACGCCGGTGGAGCGGCTCGTCCGGCGGGCCGCGGCCAGCCCGCTGGCCGCGCGGGCCTGGCGGCGCGCGCCGGTCGTGCTCGTCGCCGCCGTGGTCGTCGTGGGCGGGGTGCTGCGGTTCGCGACCCCGAGCCACCTGTGGCTCGACGAGGCGCTGACCGTCGAGATCGCCCGGCGGCCCGTCGGCGGCCTGCTCGCCGCGTTGCGCCACGACGGGTCACCACCGCTGTATTACCTGCTGCTGCACGTCTGGATCAAGATCTTCGGTGACGGCGACGTCGCGGTGCGGGCGCTGTCCGGGGTGCTGTCGCTGGCGACGCTGCCGCTCGCCTGGGCGGCGGGCGTGCGCGCGGGCGCGCTGGCGACCGCGCACGGCAACGGCGACGCCGGGACGCCGCGGCGGGTCGCCCGGGCCACGCTGCTGCTGTTCGCCAGCTCCCCGTACGCGATCCGGTACGGCAGCGAGACCCGGATGTACTCGATGGTCGTGCTGCTGGCGCTGGCGTTCGGGCTGGCGGTGGTGCGGGCGCTGGAGCAGTCGTCCGTGCGCCGGCTCGCCCTGGTGGCGCTGGCGACCACGGCGCTCGTCTACACCCACTACTGGACGTTCCTGCTGGTCTTCACCGTCGCCGCGTTCCTGCTGCTGCAGTCGAGGCGCCGCGCGGTCTACCGGCGCCCGACGCTGCGGGCGTTCGCCGCGATGGCCGCCTCCGCGGTGCTGTTCGCGCCGTGGATGCCGTCGTTCCTGTTCCAGATGCTGCACACCGGCACCCCGTGGGCGCCGCGGGTGCAGGCCCAGGTGCTGCTGGACACGGTGTTCGACTGGGCCGGGCCGCAGTCGACGGGGGCGCTGCTCGGGCTGATCCTGCTCGGCGGGGCGCTGCTGGGCCTGACCGCGCGGCCCAACGGCCGGGAGCTGGCGGTCAAGATCTCCGGGCGGATGCCGGGCCGTTACCTCGCGGCCGTCTGGCTGGTGCCGCTGACGCTGGCCTGGTTCGTGAACATGTTCGGCGGCAGCGCCTACACCGAGCGCTACACCGGCATCTCACTGCCGGCCTGCCTGATGCTGGCCGCGCTCGGCCTGTCGTTGCTGACGTCGCGGCGCTGGCGCAGCGGGGTGCTGGTCGTGGCGTCGCTGTCGGGGCTGATCGGCGGGTTCCAGCTGTCCCGGGTGGAGCGGACGCAGGCCGGCGAGATCGCCGCGGCGATCGCCGCCCAGGCCCGGCCGGGTGACGTCGTCGCGTTCTGCCCGGACCAGCTCGGGCCGGCCGTCTACCGGGCGCTGAACCGGCTCGGCGAGGACGACCTGCGGGAGTACTCCTACGCCGACTCGACCGGCCCGGCGCTGGTCGACTGGGTCGACTACGCCGCCCGGATGCAGCGCGCCAACGGCGCCGACTTCGCCCGCCAGATGAACACCGTCGCCGGCCCCGACCACGCGATCTTCCTGGTGAAGGCCGACGGCTACCGGTTCCTGGAGCAGTCCTGCAGCCTGATCTCCGAGCAGCTCGGCGTCGTCCGCGACGGCAGCCCCGTGGTGAGCAAGCTGCCCCTCTTCGAGGGCGCCGGCCTGGAACGCTTCTCCACCCTGCGTTGACCCCGAGGGCTGGTTGGCCCGAACGGGCGCTGAGCGCCCGCGGGCCAACCAGCCGGTTCGGGCGCTGAGCGCCCTCACCAACCTGGATCTGGGGCGATGGCGACCTACGAGGCAACACCCATCCAGCGTCAGGACCTCTGGCCACCACCCACCGCACCCAGATCGGCAGGCACCCGGGCAGCCGTGGTGGTCACCAAGTGCGCCGTGACCGCCACCATGATGTACGAGTGAGCGGCTCCCGCGCTGCGGGGGCTGCGCCTACGCCGTGGTTGCCGGGTCGCCCGTGGCCTGGTGCGGGAGTGGGCTGGGGATCGCGGCCGGGTCGGGCGCCGGGCGCAGCGTCGTCGCGACGGCGAGGACGAGCAGGGCCATCGGCAGCGTGTAGTGGTTGAAGAACGACTGCTTGTTCAGCTCGACCATCGTCAGCAGCACCAGCGCGCCGCCGGCCGCGAAGCCGGTGGCGTCGCCGCGGGCCCGCCAGGCCAGCAGATAGGCGGCCGCGAGGGCCACGGCGGTCACCCCGAAGCCGACGTGGACGCCGAAGTGGGCGGCCCAGCCCGGCACCGACAGCGAGTGGTCGAGCACCGGGTAGTCGAGGTTCGCGCGGACGGCGTCGTGGAAGAACGCGCGTGGGTCGTCGAGCACCCACGGCGCGACGATCGCGCCGCCCAGGGCACAGGCGGCGGCCGCCCGACGTGGCCCGAACGCCGGCCACGCCGCGGCCACCGGGACGAGCAGGGCGACGTGCTGCTTGGTCGCCAGCGCGACCGCGAACGCGACGACAGGGACGGCTCCCCGGCCGGCGCAGGCCGCCCACACCATCACCGCGAGGCAGCCGACCAGCAGCGGCTCCGTCC
Organism: Pseudofrankia sp. DC12; assembly: GCF_000966285.1. NCBI lineage: Bacteria > Bacillati > Actinomycetota > Actinomycetes > Frankiales > Frankiaceae > Pseudofrankia > Pseudofrankia sp. DC12. Next base: position 6,633,179 of record NZ_KQ031391.1, on the reverse strand, counting down.
ACGACTGCTCCAGCGCGTAGCAGTACGACGGGAAGACCAGCACGAGCAGCGGCAACACCGGCATCCAGGGCGCCGCCGCGGCTCGGGGCGCGAGCGCCCGGACCGCGCAGACGGCGACGACCAGCGCCGCCAGCAGGCCGTAGCGGACGTCACCGAACAGCAGCCGGAACGGCGCCAGGAGGATCGAGGTGGCCGGGAGGTACGGGTAGACGTCGGTCAGCCCGCCGTGCAGGTCACCGGGCCGGCCGGTGGCCCACACCTGGTGGTACATGTTCACGCCGTCGCCGAGGCCGGCGGAGGACTCCTGCAGCAGGTGGAAGACGTCGATCTGTGGGTCGGGAGCGGCGAGCACCGTCGCGACCCCGGCGCCGGTCGCCAGCAGCAGCACGGCGAGGAATGCCCGTCGGCCGCGCAGCGCCGCCGACACGCACGCCGCCGCCCGGCTGGCCGGGCGGCTGGGGCCGGCCAGCGCCGCGAGCACCCCGGCGGCCGCGAGCAGGCCGGCCGTGATCTGCAGCCACTTGGCGACGCCGACGAAGGCGCCCGAGCCGTAGTAGTGCGGATGGCGCAGCGGCGGGCCGAGGCCGATCAGCAGGGCCAGCGCGACCCAGGTGACCCGCCACGACAGCCATCGTGTCGGGCGGCCGATGCGCCGGGCGGCCAGCCGCACCGGCCGGCCGAGAAAGCTCGCCGCCGAGCCGTTGCCGGCGAGCATCGCCACGGTGACCGCGACGAGGGCCCAGCCGGCGAGAACCGCGGCCATCGCGTAGCCGCCGTACCGGCCGTCCTTCGCCGCGATCCCGACCGACAGCGCGGACCAGCCGGCCAGCAGCCCGGCGACCCGCGCGGCCACCGTCCCGGACGGCTCCGCGGCCGGTGGCGCCGCCGCGGCCGCGGCCGGCTGCGCCGCCAGCGTCCCCGGCTCCGTCGCCAGTCGCGCCCCTGGCACGGCCGGATCGGCCCCGAGGATGGCGGCCGCACCGAGGGTGACGACGCGCGCATCGGGGACAGGAGTGGCCATGACGGCACCATGCCAGACCCGGGCGGAACCGGCCGCGACCGGGCGTCCCGCCACACCGCCGCCGCATCCGGCCCCCGGTCTGGCTGCCGCCCGTGGCGTCGACGGACCCACCTGACGCTACGGGCCGATCACGACTGGTACGGAAGGGCTGCGCGCCGGCCCGGCGAGGCAGGGGCCGGCCGTGTCGGGTTGGCGACGCATGCGAGACTGGGCGCGCACACCGGCCTTCGACCGGTCGCGCCAACGCGCCCTGCCCTCGGAACCGACGGCGTAGGACGTGGCGGCGCTTCGGGGGGACGCGGGCCGCTGTGGGACGCCGTCGGCACCAGCGAACTGGCGGGACCAGTGACTCGGCAGGACCAGCGGCGCGGCCCGACGGGTGACGCCACCAGCGGCACCCGGACCGCCGGCCAGGCCGGTGGTGCGGCCGGCAGTACCGGCGCCACCCGCGCCAACGGTGGGATCGAGCACTCCGGTGCCGCCGGGCGGCCGCCGGAGGTGGCCGCGGCAAGCATCGCCGCGGCGGCCACGGCCGGTGGCGGCGAGCAGGAGCGTCGGGTGGCGCACGCCCCCGACGGACAGGGACGGAGAGGACAGACCGTGACGGACGTCGCGGTCCGGCCGGCGGAGCGCATCCCCGAGCCGGTCGACACGCCGGACAGGCGCCCCACCCGGGCGGACCGGATCTTCCAGGCCGTGATGCTCGTCATCCTGGCCGCCGCCGTGCTCGTGCGGTTCTCCGCCGGCCAGGACCTGTGGCTCGACGAGGCGCAGAGCGTCGCGATCGCGAAGCTGCCGCTGACCGGCCACGGGCCGACGATGTTCACCGGCCTGCGCGAGGACGGCTCCCCGCCGCTCTACTACCTGTTCCTGCATTTCTGGGTCGGCGCGTTCGGCACCGGCAACGTGGCGGTGCGGACGCTGTCCGCGCTGTTCAACCTGGCCGCCGCCGGGCCGCTCTACCTGCTCGGCCGCCGCCTCGTCGGGACCAGGGCGGCGCAGGTCTCGGTCGTGCTGTACATCACCTCGCCGTTCGCGCTGCGGTTCGCGACCGAGACCCGGATGTACAGCCTGATCGTGCTGCTGACCACGCTGGGCGGCCTGGCCGTCGAGCGGGCGCTGCGCAGGCCGTCGGTGCTCTCCGCCGTGTACGTCTCCCTGTGCGCCGGCGGCCTGGCGCTGACCCACTACTGGTGCCTGTACCTGCTGCTCACGGTCGGCGGCTGGCTGGTCCTGCTGTGGTGGCGCCCGCCGTTCCTGTTCCGCGCCGACCGGGCCAACGCGGCGCGCGCCGCCGCGGGCGGGCCGGGCGTCGACGAGGCGACCGCGGACGCCGTCGCCGACGCGCTGGAGCTCACCGGGCTGCCCACCGACCCGAACCTCCTCGTCGCCGTCGGCCCGCCCGACGCGGGGGCCCGCGCCGCGCGGCACTCGGCGCTCGCCGGCGCCGCCCGCGACGCCGCCGCCGGCCGCCGGCCGCGGTTCCCGGCCGGCGGCCGCCGTGGCGCGTTCACCGCGCTCGCCGGCATCGTCGGCGGCGCGATCGTCTTCTCGCCGTGGCTCGGGGAGTTCCGCTTCCAGTCGAAGCACACCGGCACCCCGTGGGGCGAGCCCGCGAGCTACGCGGCGATCTCGCACGCCTACGGGCAGTGGGCCGGCGGCCCGTCGACGGTCGGGCGGATCCTGCTGCTGTTCGTCACCTGCCTGGTGGCGCTCGGCATCGCGGGGCGCGGGCTCGGCGGGCGGTTCGTGCTGTTCGACCTGAAGGGCTCCGAGCCGGCCCGGACACTGTTCTTCCTCTCGACGGGCACCCTGTTCGTCGCCGTCACCGCTGGGCAGGTCGTCGGCAACGCCTGGGCCGACCGGTACACCGCGACGGCGTTCGTCCCGTTCCTGCTGGTGATCGGCCTGGGCGCGACGGTCGTGCGCAGCGAGCGGTTCTTCCGGGTCACCGTGGTGATCTGCGCGCTGGCCGGCGTCCTCGGCGGCTTCAGCGACGTCAGGATGCAACGCACCCAGGCGAGCGAGGCCGCGGCACACCTGCGGCTCGACGCCAGGCCGGGCGACGTGCTGCTCGTCTGCCCCGACCAGCTCGGCCCAGGCCTGGCCCGCACCATCCCGGCCGGGCTGAAGGCCCACCTGATCCCGACATGGGCACCGCCGGACCGGGTCAACTGGGTCGACTACGCGCAGCGCAACAAGGCCGCCGACCCCATCGCCCTCGCGAAGCGGGCCGTCGCCGAGGCGGGCCCGAACCACCAGATCTTCCTGGCCGACTCGGGCAGCTACCGGACGTACGAGACGCTGTGCCTGAGCATCCAGGAGGAGCTGCGCAGCCTGCGGCCGAAGGCGAACCTGGAGATGGAGCAGGGCGAGCCGGCGAAGGTCTACGAGAACTACCAGCTCGTGCGGTACCAGCCGTAATGCCGCAGCTGCGGACGGGGCAGCCGGGGGCACACCGGGCGGCCCGCCGAGCCGTCGACGACACCGACACCGCGGTCGGCGCGCCGGACGGCCCGCCGGACGGCGCTGGCGGGCTGCGGCGCCAGGACCTGAGCGGTCCCGGGCCGGACGGTGGGTTCGCGGCCCGCTGGTACCTGCGGGAAGCGGCCGCGGCGTGGGTCGGCGGGCGGATCGTCGTCGCCGCCGCGCTCGGGCTGGTGCACTTCCTGGTCGGCTCGGTCGCCGACAACCACGGCGTGCTCAAGCACACCGGCCTGCTCGGCTGGGACGCCGGCTGGTACCAGGAGATCGCGACCCACGGCTACGGCGGCGCAGGTGAGGAGAGCCGCCGGTTCTTCCCCCTGCTGCCCATGGTCGTGCGGGCGCTGGGGGCCATCGTGGGACACCAGGGCGTGCTCCTGCTGCTGCTGGTGAACGCGCTGGCATTCGTGTTCACCGTGCTGCTCGCGCGCCTCGCCGGCCAGGAGGGCTTCGACGACGCGGCGGTCCGCCGGGTGATCTGGCTGTCCGCGCTGGCGCCGCCCGCGTTCGTCCTCGTGATGGGCTACGCCGAGGCGCTCGCGCTGACGCTCTCCGTCGGGGCCTTCCTCGCCGCCCGTAGCGGGCGGTTCGGGCTCGCCGCCGTCGCCGGCCTGCTGAGCGGTCTGTGCCGGCCGCTCGGCCTGCTGCTGGTGGCGCCGATGGCGATCGAGGCCGCGCGCGGCGCCCGTGGAACCGGGCCGCGCGGCTGGCTCGCCCGGCTGGCCGCCGTCGTCGCCCCCGCGGCCGGCGCGGGGATCTACCTGGCCTGGTCGGCCGCCACCTACCATGACGGGCTCGCACCGCTGACCATGCAACGCGACGCGGCCCGCCACGGCGCGACCGGCAACCCGGTGTCCGTCGTCTGGCACGCTGCCACCGGCGCGCTGCACGGCAACGTCGGCACGTCCCTGCACGTGCCGTGGCTGCTGCTGGCGATCGCCGGCCTGGTGGTGATGGCCCGGCGGCTGCCGGCCAGCTACACGGCGTGGTGCGGGCTGATCCTGCTGACCGTGCTGACCGGCTCGAACCTGGACTCCACCGAGCGTTACCTGCTCGGCGCGTTCCCGTTCCTGTTCGTCGCGGCTCTCGTCACCGGCCAGCGGACCGTCTGGCCGCTCGTCCTGACCGCGTCGACCGCGACGATGACCGTCTACGCGACCCTCGCCTTCACGCTGTCGTACGTCCCGTAACGAGCGAGTAGGCCGGCCGGGCGCGCCGGCCCGGGGCCCGCGCGGCGTCGTCGCGGCGCGGCCGGCGCCGGGCGCGGCTCGCGGTGCGACAGGCCGTGACCGGGCCGCCAGGCTGGACCGACACCGCGCCGTGGGACGCGTCACCGGACCGTCAAGTGCACCCGAAACGCATCCCGGTGGGCTACCTGGCCGTTACCGTGTCGACACCGGCTACCCCGCCGGTCGGTTTTCAGGCCCCGCGGCCCCGCGGCCCGGTGGGTGGCCGGCAAGGACGCGGCCTCGCCTGGAGGCGTCCTTTCTCCACGGAGGATGCGGATGGATCTGGAGTACCAGCGGCTGTACCTGCCGGCGGGCACGGACCGCCGGACCGCGCAGCAGGTCCTGGCCATGCACGCCGAGTTCGGCGACTGGGAGCTGGAGTGGCTGCGCCTGTTCCCCGACGGCTCCCGGCGGGTCGTCCTGCGCCGCCGCCGGCGCCCGGGCAGCCTGCCCGGCTACCTGCCGACCTAGCGTCACCAGCCTGGCGCCCGCGGGCGGCGAGCCGCCGGCCCCGGCTGGCTGACTGCCCCGCGGCCGGCAGGCTCGCGGGCGCGGTCAGGCCGAGATGCGCGTCGCCACGTAGTCCAGGGCGTCGGCCACATCGCCGGCATGGCCGCAGGCCGCGGCGATGTCGTCCAGGGAGATGCCGAGGACGGCGCCGAGGGCGGCGACCGTGAAGAACGCCGGCGTCGGGATCCGACCCGACTCGATCTTGCGAATCGTCTCGGCCGACACGCCAGCGAGCTCGGCGACGCGCACCATGCTGCGCTCGCCTCTCGCGGCCCGCAGCAGAGCCCCGAGCCGCTCCCCACGCGCTCGTTCGTGGCTGGTCAGCGGTGTCCGCACCATGCTGCACATCTTAGTACTGTGATAGTTATCCCGCATCGCGCGACGGTCCCGTTGACACGCCTGTTGCATGAGGTCGACGACGCGTCCTGGAGCAGGCAACCAGGGCCGGCCTGAACCGCGCGCGGCTTGTAGGCCGGCAGACGGGTACGTCCCACAGCGGCCTGCCGGCACCCGGCGGTGGCGCGCAGATCGCGGCCCGCCCGCATCCGTCACCGCCCGCCAACGAACACCGCTCCGGCCGCCGCCAGTCACTGCCCGTGCCCCCGGCTGTCAGCGAGCGGCTGGACCGCCGATTCGAGGAGCGCCATGACCACCGCACGCGACATCATGCACCGGGACGCCACCTGCATCGGATCCACGCAGACGCTGCTCGACGCCGCCCGCAAGATGCGGGAGCTCGGCGTCGGCGCGCTGCCGATCTGCGGCGAGGACGACCGGCTGCAGGGCATCATCACCGACCGCGACATCGTCATCCGCTGCCTGGCCACCGGGGGCGACCCGGCGACGACGCCGGCGAGCGCCCTCGCCCAGGGCACCCCGTTCTACGTCGATGCCGACGCGAACCTCGACCAGGTCCTGACGCGCATGAGCGAGAAGCGGGTCAAGAGGGTGCCAGTGATCGAGAACCACCGACTCGTCGGCATGATCAGTGAGGCCGACCTCGCCTCCTGCGGCCAGCTGTCCGAGTCGCAGCTCGGCCAGCTCGTCGAGGCCGTCAAGTCCGGCCCCGCCGACCACACCCCCTGACCGACGCGGCGGGGCTCGACGCGAGGGCCGCCCGTTCCCCGGGCGACCCTCGCGATCCCCGCGAATGCCCGGCCCGGTCCGTGGGCGTGCCCGGACGGCGCCGGCCGGGGACGGGACCGGCGGCCGTCCGGGCACGCCGACGGCATTGTGGGGGCGTGGGAGGCGCTGTCCGGGGCCACCGCGGCGAAATCTCGGCGAGGTAGGGTCCGGGCCGTCATGGCCGATCTCCTGCTGCACTCCGCCGCCGCCGTCGTGACCATGGACGACGACCCCGCCGCGACCGGCCAGGGGCCGATCGCCGGCGGCTGGGTCGCCGTGCGCGACGGGCGGATCGCGGCCGTCGGCGGACCGGGCGACCCGCGGCCCGACGCGGACGAGGCCGTCGACCTCACCGGGCACGTCGTGCTGCCGGGACTGGTCAGCGCGCACCAGCACTCGATGGACTACCTCTTGCGCGCCTGCACGACCCAGCCGGCCGACTTCCCCGGCTGGCTGGCCGCGCCCGGGCAACCCCGGCTGGGGGGAACCGACGATAGTGGCGAGGGAGCAGCCGAGATGGCGGACGAGCGGGCCACCTACCGGGCGACAGTCGGCTCACAGGAGATCGACCTGCCGCTCACCCCGATCTCCGACGACCTGACGGTCGCGCTGCTGATGACGATCGACGTCGGCCTCACGTTCATCCGCCAGGCGGGCGCCGACCTCGCGGCGCTGCTGGCACCGAGCCGGCCCGAGGTCGTCGTCTCCGCTGCCACGCTGGGCATCCCGGTCGCGATCGAGGTCAGCCGGGCCCTCGGCTTGGACGACTACGTGATCCTGCAGAAGACCCCGAAGGCGCACCTCGCCGACGCCCTCACCGAACCGCTCCAGTCGATCACGACCGGGGTGCCACAGCGGCTGCTGCTGGACCGGGCCCGGGTGCCGGCCGTCGCCGGGCGGCGGGTCGCGCTGGTCGACGACGTCATCGCGACGGGCGGCTCGATCGCGGCGTCGCTGCGCCTGTTGCGCGCCGTCGGCGCCGACGTCGTCACGATCGGCGCCCTGCTCGTCGAGGGGTCCGGCTGGGGCCCGGCCCTCGGCGACGACGCGGCGCTGGTCACCGCCCTCGGGCGCATCCCGGTCTTTCGCCCGACGTCCGGCGGCGCGCTGGCCGAGCACTGGGACTAGCGCTCCAGCCCCGGCCCGGTGCTCTCTGTGGCGGTCAGCGCCGGACGACGAGCAGGGTCTTGCCGACCGTGGCGCGGGCGGCTATCGCCGCGTGGGCCGCGGCCGCCTCGTCGAGCCCGAACCGCTGCCCGATCAGGGGACGCAGGCTACCCGCGGCGGCCGCCGCCAGGGCGGCCCGCAGGTATCGGCGGTTGTCGGCCAGGCTCGGTCGCTGCCGGACGACGGTGACACCGCGCGTGGCCGCCTCCTCGTCGGTCACCGCCGCCCAGCTGCCGCTGGTCAGCCCGTAGGACAGCAGCCGGCCGCCGGGGGCGAGCAGGCCGAAGGCGGCCCGCCCGATCGTCCCGCCGACGCCGTCGAGGGCGACATCGACGGCGCCCATGGCGTCGCGCACCTGGTCAGGCCAGTCGTCGCGCAGGTAGTCGACGGCGACCTGGGAACCGAGGTCCGCGGCCAGCGCGGTCTTCGCGGCACCGCCGGCAGCGGCGACGACCGTCGCGCCGGCCGCCCGGGCGAGCTGGACCAGCATCGAGCCGACACCCCCCGCCGCGCCGTCGACCAGCACCCGCTCGCCTGGCGCCACCTTCGTCGCCGCCAGCAGCCAGGTGGCGGTGCGGCCGTCGGCGAGCACCGCGGTCGCCGCGTCCACGCCGAGGCCGTCGGGCACCTCGGCGAGGCTGTCGACGTCGACCGCCACCCGCTCGGCGTAGCCGCCGGAGCCGCCGAGGCTGGCGACGACCGGACGGCCCAGCAGCCGCCGGTCCACGCCCGTGCCTGCCTCGGCCACGACTCCGCCGACCCCGTTGCCCGGGACAAGCGGCACAGCGACCTGGAACGGGCCGGGGGCACCCGAGCGGATCAGCGTGTCGAGGAAGGTCACGTTCGCCACCGCCACGTCGACGACGACCTGGCCAGGCCCGGCCACCGGGTCTGGCGCTGTCCCGGCGACGAGCACCTCAGGGCCGCCGAACTCCCTCAGCCACACCGCGCGCATGCGTCTCCTCCACGTCCGGGTACTCACACCGGTTCCAGTCGACAACCTCAAGCTCGGATGAGGTCAACCGGCCGGGCCGGAAAGTTGTCGGTGGCCGCGGCGACAATGTCGGCGGCGGGGTCCTGACGGCCTGGCGGTGCCGGCCCGGCGACGGCTCGCGGCGAGGGAGGTCTGGCGATGGCGTTCGACGCGGAGCTGGCGGAGCGGGTCCGGGACGTGCTGGGGCCGCGGGCCGGGCTGACCGAGAAGCGCATGTTCAGCGGGCTGGCGTTCCTGCTGGACGGGAACATCGTCTGCGCCGTGATGTCCAGAGGCCTGATGCTGCGCGTCGGCCCGGACGCCTACCCAACCGCGATCATCCAGGATGGTGTCGGCCCGTTCGAGATGCGAGGCCGGACGATGACCGGCTGGGTGCTCGTCGACCCGGCGGCGGTCGGGGACACCGACGCGCTGATCGACTGGCTCGACCAGGGCGTCCGGTTCGCCGGCAGCCTCCCGCCCGGCGGCACGGCGAAGAAGAAGGCGAGCCGGCGGGCGGCCCCGGGGGCCGCCTCGTAGCGCGCCGGCGGCGGCCCCGCGGCGGCCGGCCAGGAAGCAGGCATACAGCCCTTCCGCGACATAAGGCAGTAATATGCACGCCACAATTCCTGAGCGCCGCGACGTCCGGCGGGCCGGGTGGTCGCGCGCTGACGCGCGGCCGCGGCCCCGCCGGGACAAAGCGCGGCGCTGCCGTCGCGACAGACAGGTGGACCGAGAAACACATGGCGGACGAGGTTTACCGCGAGCTCAGGCGTGCCGCGGCGCGGCTGTCGGCAGCGACGAATCTGGGGCGCCCGTGACAGGCGACGTGGCCGAGGACCCCGACGCCGCAGGCGAACCGGGACCGCGCGGCGGCCGGCGCGCCAGGAAGGGCCATGACGACGACCCGTTCGCGGACCTCGTGCTGGACGAGTCGTTCGTCAAGGGCGCGTCCGTGTACGAGGCGCCGGCCCGCACTCGGGCGGCCGTCCGGCGCTACCCGTCCGCGGCGCCCGCCTCACCCCGCACCCGCCGGCGAGCCCGGCGGGCGACTGCCACGGCGCCCGCCTCGTCTCCCCGCGACTGGAGCCCGGCCGAGGAGCCACCCGCCAGACGGCGCGGCCGGCTCCTGGTCGGTGTCGGCACCGTCCTGGTCCTCGCCCTCGGCACGGCCTACCTCGTCTTCGGCGGCGTTCTTCGCCACCCCGCGACCAGGAAGCCCGAACCGACGGCAGCGGCCGCGACGGCGCTGGCCGCCAGTCCGACCTCGGACCCAGGCGGCTCGCCCGGCCTGGCCGCTCGCGACTACCGGCGCGGGCACTGCTACCGCTGGGACGACGCGGCCACCTACACCGAGGTCGACGAGGTCACCTGCGACAGCGCGCACCTGTTCGAGTCGGCGGCCGATGACACCGTCAGCCTCGCCGCCGAGCTCCCTCTCGGCGCCGGGTACCCGGCCGAGGACCAGTGGACGGACATCGTGACGCGGCGCTGTCGACAGACCGTCGAACAGTTCCTCGGCTACCCGCTGGACCCGCACGGCCGGTTCTACCTGGGATCGATCCGCCCCACCGACGAGGGCTGGCAGACCGGAGACCGGAAACTGGTCTGCGGTCTCAACGGCTACTCGCCCGGCGTCCCGGCGCCGGCAGGCCAGCTGGACCTGTTCTCCGGGAAGGCCGAGGGCGCCGACCAGTCCTGGGTCTACCCGGCCGGCACCTGCCTGTCCTCCGCTGACGGCACCGGCCAGGACACCGAGGCGGTCTCCTGCGCCGCGCCGCACCAGTACGTCGCGATCGGGAACGTGCACCTGTCCGACCCCCCGGGCGCGGCGCCGCCGGCCGACGCCTCCTTCACCCGCCAGGCCGAGCAGCGGTGCGCGGCTGTCGCGCGCGGCGCGCTCGGAGGGTCGTTCCGCGAGACGCCGACCGTGCGGCTCGGCTGGTACACCATCGCCCCGGAGAGCTGGCGGGCGGGAACCCGCGGTTTCACCTGCACCGTCCGCTACACAGACGGGTCCGATAAGCTACGGAACGTGACAGGCGACCAACTTCACCCCGCACAGGACGTCCTCGCCTGACCAATCTGACGAGACTGGGACCGGCGGCCGCGCCGTGGCCGCTCCCCCGTTCACCGCCGAGCAGAGGTTGAGGAGCAGTTGACGGACTGGAAGCCCTGGCGACGGTCGTTCTGGCGGGGGCGGGACGCGGTCGGCCTGGATGTTGTGCTCGTACTGGCCACGATCACGGTGGGCTGCCTGGCGTTCGGCCTGACCGGGCGGCACGGCGCGCCCGCCGCCGACGGCGCGGCCACCGCGGCGGCGCCCGACCCGCCCGCAGCCGGCAACGTCTCCCTGGGCCACCTGGACTACCAACGCGGCCACTGCTACCGCTGGGCCCAGAGTGCCGTCCTCGACACCACGGCCCTGGACGTGCCGTGCGCCGAGCCGCACCTGTTCGAGGCGGTGTCGGCTGCCACGCTCGACCCCGGGCTGTACCCAGCGGGCGGCGCCTACCCGACGGAGACCGGCTGGGCGGCGATCACCGCCGGGGTCTGCGGGCCAGCGGCGGCGGCGTTCCTGGGCTACCCGCTGGACCCGGACGGGCTCTTCGCGACCGGCGCGGTCCGGCCGTCGACGAACCGCTGGGACGAGGGTGACCGCACCCTGGTCTGCGGGCTGCGCGAGCGCCCGCTGGTCGCCGACCCACCGGCGGGCGAGCTGCCGGCCTTCACCGGGATGGTCGAGGGCGCGGACCAGTCGCTGGTCTACCCGGCCGGCTCCTGCCTGGCCGAGACCGGCACGCGGGTGCGCGGCACGGTGCCCTGCGACGCCCCGCACGAGGCCATCGCCGTCGGCGCGATCACGCTGCCCGCGAAGCCCGGCGAGGTGGCCCCCGACGACGGCCAGTTCGAGCAGCTCGCCGAACCGCGCTGCATGGCCATCGCCAAGGGCTACCTCGGACAGGACTTCCACGACTCGCCGACGGCGCAGACCGGCTGGGACCGGATCTCGACGGCCAGCTGGCGCGCGGGCTCCCGGTCGTTCACCTGCACCGTCGAGTTCCGCACCCAGACCGGTGCGCCCCGCGCGGTCACCGGCGCTCCGGTCGGCCCGGCGAACCCGGCCGCCGCGCCCATGCTCACCGGCACTCTGGCGGAATAGACCGCGGGCCGGCGCGCGCCCGCGTCGCGCGGGTGGCACGATCACGGCGTCCGGCGCGCCAGCCCGTACGGCGGGGCGGGCCGGCCGCGGCCGACCGGCCGGCGCCGGTCCGGGCCGCTCGGTGGCACGCACGGTTCTCAGGGTGGAGGGGCGATGGAGTTCGCGCGGTACCGGTCGCTGGACGCGACGGCGATGGCCGAGCTGGTGGCCGGCGGCGAGGTGAAGCCGGCCGAGCTGCTCGCGGCGGCCCGCGACCGCGCCGCCGCCGTCAACCCGAAGCTCAACGCGATCATCCGACCGATGGACGATCTCGCCGACGCGCGCCTCGACGACGAGCTGACCGGCCCGTTCGCCGGCGTGCCCTTCCTGCTCAAGGACCTCGGCCAGGACTACGCCGGCGTGCCGACCTCCGCCGGCTGCCGGGCCCTGAAGGACCACATCCCGACCGAGCACGAGACGGTCGTCGAACGCTGGCTCGACGCCGGACTGGTCATCTTCGGCAAGACCAACACCCCCGAGTTCGGCTCCAAGGGCATCACCGAGCCCGAGCTGTGGGGACCGGCCCGCAACCCGTGGAACCTGGCGCACACGCCCGGCGGGTCATCCGGCGGGTCCGCGGCCGCGGTCGCCGCGGGGATCGTGCCGGTAGCGGGCGCGAACGACGGCGGCGGGTCGATCCGCATCCCGGCCGCGTGCTGTGGCCTGTTCGGCCTGAAAGCCGGCCGTGGCGTGGTGCCGCACGGCCCCGCCGAGGGTGACGGCAACGGGATGTCGACGCACGGCGTCGTCTCCCGCTCGGTCCGCGACACGGCCGCGATGCTCGACGTGCTGGCCGGCGCCGACCCGTACGCCCCGTATCTTCCGGCCACCCTGCCGCCCGGCGGCTACCTCGCCGAGGTGGGCCGGGAGCCGGGCCGGCTGCGGATCGGGGTGCGCGCGACGTCCGCGCTCAACCCGGCACCGTCCCCCGAGGCCGCCGCCGCGCTCGACGACGCGGCCGCGCTGCTGCGCGAGCTTGGCCACGACGTCGAGCCCGTCGAGCAGGTCGTCGACGAGAAGGCCCTGGCGACGGACTTCCTGACCGCCTGGTACGTGAAGACCGCGCAGCTGGTCGCCCAGGCGCGCGCCGACGGCGGAGACGGCTTCGAGACCGACACACTGATCATCGCGGAGCTCGGCCGGACCACCGATGCCCTGGCCCTGGAGCTGGCCCGGTCCCGCTGGCACGGCTACACCCGGGCCCTGGTGGACTTCCACCGCCGCTACGACCTGCTGCTCACCCCGACGCTCGCCCGCGAGCCGCTGAAGGTCGCCGAGGTCACGACGTCGGCGCTGGAGACGGCCGCCGGCATGACGCTGGTCCGGCTGCGGGCCGGCAAGCTGCTGCGCCGGCTCGGGGTGATCGAGAAGGCGGTGCTCGCGAACCTGAGCTGGGTGCCGTTCACCCAGCTGGCGAACCTGACCGGGCGGCCCGCGATGAGCGTCCCGCTGTACTGGACCACAAACGGCCTGCCCCTCGGCGTCCAGTTCGTCGCCCCCCTCGGCGGTGAGGGAACCCTGCTGCGTGTCGCCGCTCAGCTGGAGACCGCCCGGCCCTGGTTCGACCGGGTACCTGACCTGGTCTGACCGTCCCGGCAAGATCATGAGGCGGCGCGTCGCGGCCCGTCAACAGCGTGGACAACAGCGTTAGAACGCAAAAATGAGGTGCGACGGACGCCGGGGCCGGGCGATCCTTGTTCTCATGCACACCGAGACCGAAAGAGCTGGGTCGCGCGGGCCCTGGCGAAAACGAGCCAGGGCCCGCGGCCGCCAGGCGCGCGCACGGCGCCCGGTAACGGCGGACGGCCTTGCCGGCGCTCTCGCGTCCACGTCCGGTCCGCGGTCAGCCGAGAATGTCCGCCCACCCGACCAGACGGCCGGGGACGGGAAGCCCGCGCAGCCCGGCGGGCACGCGGGCCTTCGTTCCTATCTGCGTTTCATGTGGACCTTCCGCCGGTCGGTGCTGGCCGTCGTCACCGTCTTCGTCGTCGCGGACATCGCGCTCGCGGTCATTCCCCTTTTCATCGGCCGTTTCGTCGCGGCGCTCGCGAGCACCCCGCACGGCCACGTGCTCGCCTACACCGTCGCGCTGATCGCCTGCAGCGTCTGCCACGACCTGTTCTGGCGGACCGCCGAGCTGATGTACATGAAGTGGCTCAACCCGCGCGGCTACGACTACCAGAACCTGCTGTTCCGCCGGGTGATCGACCAGGAGTACCCGTACTTCGCCGGCCGGGCCACCGGCAAGGTGAGCGGCTACGCGCGCACGCTCGGCCAGGAGTTCCGGGACTTCCTGGACAACGTGTGCTTCAACTACGTGGAACTGGCCGTCAAGCTGCCGTCCATCGTGCTGATCATGTTCACGGTGAACCTGCCGACCGGTCTGCTGTTCAGCGCCGCGATCGTGGTCATGCTGGTGGCCGGGCGCCGGACCGCGGCCCGTTCGGCTCGCGAGGAGAAGCGCTCGACCGACGTCAACGCGGAGATGGAAAGCTACATCATCGACGTCGTCGCGAACTTCGTCAGCGTGAAGTCGTTCCGGCGGGAGAACGCCGAGCACGGGCTGGTCGTCGAACGCCGCCAGGACGTGGTCCGCGCGTCGAACCGGTCGATGTTCTGGGCCATCATGTTCTGGGGCTCGATGAGCCTCGTGGTGCGTTACCTGGTCTGGCCGGGCGCGCTCCTGCTGAACCTCTACCTCTACCTGCACCACGAGCTGACGATCGGCCAGCTGACCACTTTTCTGTCGGCACTGCTCATCTTCTCTGACTTCATCTGGGGCGCGATCTGGGAGACCTCCCAGCTCAACCTGCGGCTGGCCCGGGTGGAGGAGGCCTACACCTACCTGTTCGGGCCTCGCGACGTCCTCGACGACGACGCGTTCCCCAACCCGGACGCTCCGGGCCCGGACGAGATTCCCGCCCAGGCCACCGCGGACGTCCCCCGCCCACCGGTCGCTACCGGCGCGGGCGACGGGAACGGCGCGCGCCCGCTGGGCCGGCTGGAGCTGCGGGACGTCACGTTCGCCTACCCGGACAACCCCGCCATCCGGGTGCTGGACGGGGTGACGCTGACGATCGAGCCACGCGAGAAGGTCGGCATCGTCGGGCGGTCGGGCTGCGGCAAGACGACGCTGCTCAAGCTGCTGCTCGGCTACTACCGGCTGCCGCTCGGCATGGTCGCGCTGGACGGCCGGACGATTCCGAACCGGCGGCTGGCCGCGGCGATCTCCTACGTGCCGCAGGACATCTCGCTGTTCCACCGGTCGATCCGGGACAACATCACCTACGGTGCGCCCGGGGAGCTCCAGGATGCCGACGTGCACGAGGCGGCCCGCCGGGCGCACGCGCACGAGTTCATCGTCCGCGCGGCAGAGGGCTACGACACGCTGGTCGGCGAGCGGGGGATCAAGCTGTCGACCGGCCAGCGCCAGCGGATCGCGATCGCCCGCGCGCTGCTCGACCAGAAGCCGCTGCTGGTGCTGGACGAGGCGACCAGCGCCCTGGACAGCGAGAGCGAAGGGCTCGTCCAGCACGCCCTGGAAGGCCTGTGGGCGGACCGGACCGTCATCGCCGTCGCGCACCGCCTGTCGACGCTGCTGCGGATGGACCGCATCGTCGTCGTCGACAACGGCCGCATCGTCGAGCAGGGCAGCCATCAGCAGCTGCTCGATGCCAGGGGCGACTACCACCGTCTCTGGCAGCAGCAGTCCGGCGAGATGCTCGTCAGCGACTGAGCGGGCCTGCCCCCGGCCCCGGCCATGCACCGAGGGACTGCGGTGTCCCCATGGCCGGGGCGGCGGGGGCGGCCTCGGCCGGCGGGCATCCCGGGGCGGGCGCTCGCACCGCCGTCAGTGGCCGCGGTCGAGCCAGCTCTGGCGGGCCGGAGCCTCGGCGGCGATGGTCGTCGCGCGGCCGTGGCCCGTGCGGACGGTCGTGCTGGCGGGCAGGCACAGCAGCTGGCTGGTGATCGAGTCGATGATGGTCGGGAAGTCGGAGAACGACCGGCCGGTCGCGCCGGGCCCGCCCTGGAACAGGGTGTCGCCGGTGAACACCGTGTTCAGGCCCGGCGCGTAGAAGGACACGCTTCCCCAGGTGTGCCCGGGTGTGTGCAGGGTGGTCAAGGTGACCGCGTCGGGGCCGGTGCCGACGGTGAACTCCTGGCCGGCCGCGATGTCCAGGTCGGGGGCACGCCCCGGGTGGGTGCGGTCCCACAGCTCGCGGTCGGCGGGGTGCAGCCAGATCCTCGCGCCCGTCGCGGCGGCGAGCGCGAGGGCGGCGTCGACGTGGTCGTCGTGGGCGTGGGTGCACAGGATCGCCGCGAGGTGGCGGTCACCGACCGCGGCGACGATCGCCTTCGCGTCGTGCGGGGCGTCGAGGACGACGCACTCCTCGTCGTCACCGATCAGGTAGACGTTGTTGTCCACGTTCCACCGGCCGCCGTCGAGGGAGAACACCCCTGAGGTGATCAGGTGGTCGATCCGGACCCGGCCGCCCTGCCGCGTCCCGTCCGAGCCGAGCGCCCAGGCGACGGTGCGCGCGGAGTCCCCCGCGCCGGGCGTGGCCTGGTCCGCGCCGGCCGCGGGACGATCGGCATCATGGCTCCCGCCGGCCGAGACGGCGGCGGACCCGTCGGCTCCGTTCGCTCCGGTGGCGCACATCAGAGCATCACGACCGAACGCAGGACGTCGCCTCGCTTCATCGCGTCGAAGGCTGCCTCGACGTCGGTGAGGGCGATCTTCTCGGAGACGAACCTGTCCAGGGGCAGCCGGCCCTGCAGGTAGAGGTCGATGAGCATCGGGAAGTCGCGGCCGGGCAGGCAGTCTCCGTACCAGGAGGACTTCAGCCGGCCGCCGCGGCCGAACACGTCGAGCAGCGGGAGCTCCAGCTTCATGTCCGGCGTCGGGACCCCCACGAGGACGACCGTGCCGGCGAGGTCGCGGCCGTAGAAGGCCTGCTTCCAGGTCTCCGGCCGGCCGACCGCGTCGATGACGACGTCGGCGCCGAAACCGCCGGTCAGCTCCTGGATGGCGGCCACCGGATCGGCGCTGCGCGAGTTGACCGTGTGGGTCGCGCCCAGGGTCGACGCGAGCGCCAGCTTCCGGTCGTCGACGTCCACCGCGATGATCTTCGCGGCGCCGGCGAGCCGCGCGCCGGCGATCGCCGCGCCGCCGACGCCGCCGCAGCCGATCACCGCCACGCTGTCGCCCCGCCCGACCTCACCGGTGTTCATCGCCGCGCCGAGGCCGGCCATCACCCCGCAGCCGAGCAGGCCGGCGACCTCCGGCGGCGCGGCTGGGTCGACCTTGGTGCACTGGCCGGCGGCGACGAGGGTCGTCTCCAGGAACGCGCCGATCCCGAGCGCCGGCGACAGCGCGGTGCCGTCCTCGAGGGTCATCTTCTGGGTGGCGTTCGCGGTGTCGAAGCAGTACCAGGGCCGGCCCCGCCGGCAGGCGCGGCACTGGCCGCACACGGCGCGCCAGTTCAGCACCACGTAGTCACCGGGCCCGACGTTCGTGACGCCAGGGCCGACCGCGCTGACGACGCCGGCGGCCTCGTGGCCGAGCAGGAACGGGTAGTCCTCGGAGATCCCGCCCTCGCGGTAGTGGAAGTCGGTGTGGCAGACCCCGCAGGCCCTGACGTCGACGGTCACCTCGCCCGGGCCGGGATCCGGCACGACGACCGTGCGCAGCTCGACCGGCGCGCCCTTCCGCATCGACACGACGCCCTTGACCTGACGGCTCACCGCTGGACCTCCGCTCGCCTGGGCCGGTGATGGCGCTCACCCGGTCCTTGGTCATCGTCACGTGCTCGCCACGGTGAAGCAACGTCCACGTGTCATGCCGCGCGAACTCGGGTCGCGCACCCGGCACCGTCGGCGAGATCGGGAACGCCTAGGCTTGCCGAGGAGGAGCGGCAGGCGCGCCCGCCGGCGACCCGGAGCGGACCGTGACCGACACGTCGAGCGCGACGCCTCGCTCCGAGGGCCGCCCGCGCGCCGGCCGCCCGCCCACCGCCGCGGCCCCGGACGACGCGACGGCGGCCGGGCAGCGGTCGCGGGAGGCGCGCGAGCGGCTGCTGCTGACCGCGGAACGGCTCTACGCCGAGCAGGACGATCGACATCCGCCCGATGTCCGGGCACATGGGGGCCGAGATCTTCGGGGTCGACCTGGCCGAGCCGCTCGGCCCGGGGGAACACGCAGTGTTCGTGAGCCCCACCTTCACGACCCGGATCGTCGAGCTGACCACACCGAGAGCGCCGAGGTCCTCGGCCTGCTCTACCAGCACATGACCAGCCTGGAGCACACCTGCCGGTTCCGCTGGCAGCCCGGGAGCGTCGCCTTCTGGGACAACCGGGCGACCGCCCACCTGGTGCCCACCGACCACGGGAAGGCCGGCCTCGACCGGGTGATGCACCGCATCACCGTCACCGGCGACGTTCCGGTCGGCGTCGACGGCGCCAGGTCCGGACCCGAGCTCCCTGACCTGACGCTCAGCTTTCGGGCCGGCCGATGCGGACGTCGACGCCCGGCGAGCAATGGACCAGCGGGTCACCCACCGGTGCCGGCAGGCCGGCGGCGGTCAGCAGGGTGTCGTCGAGGTCGAGCAGCTCGGCGCGGCGCAGCGGCCACGGGGGGTGCCAGGCCCGAGCCGTCCGCGGGGCACCCGAGCGGACCGGGCTGAACAGCCGGAACCGCGCGGTGAGGAAATGGTCGCGGGCGTCCAGCGCGCCCGGGGCGATTCGCTCCCCCGGCCGGACCGTCACCCGGCTCGTCGCGCCCGCGCGGCTGGCCGCCCCACCCGGGCCGGGCCAGCGACGGCGGCAGGTGTACGTCGTCGTGCCCGCCGCCGCGTCCTCGTCGGTGCGGCCCTCGTCGAGGCGCATCGCGGACCAGAAGTACGGCAGCCGGTAGGTCGTCCTGGCCGTGACGACCGCGCTGAGCCGGGCCGCGTCCAGCGAGAAGAACCAGATCCCCGGCCGGCCCTGCTCGTCGCGCACGTAGGTCCGGACGTTGGTCTCGGGGAAGTACGACGCCCACGGCACGCCGACGCCGGCCCGCCCGGTGGTCACCCGCATGAAGAACGGCACCAGGCTCACCCACGCCGCCCCGGCGTGGGCCTCGGCCGCGAGGCCCGCCGGCAGCAGTGCCTGGACGGCGTCCGGCTCGTAGGCCCAGTGCAGGAACGTCAGCCGCTCCCAGCGCTGGCGCATCACAGGCCGCTCGACCGTGAACGGGCACTCGCCAGGGCCGGCCCCCGGTGGCACGCTCTCGACCGTCATGCAGACATCCTGCGCCGTCGCGGCGGACCCGCCCACTCCGGCACCGCCACGGCCGCGGTGCTCTTCGTCGCGCCGGACGCGACCGTCGCCGTGTCGGCCAGCACGCAGGGCTCGGCGCTGGCGGCCCGCTACCCGCTGACGATCTACGGCCACCACCTGGCACTGCTGCTCACGGTCGTGCTGCCGATCGGTTTCGTCAGCTGGCTGCCGGCGCTGCACGTGTTCGGCCGCCCCGACCCACTCGGCCTGCCCACCGCACTGCGCTTCGCCTCCCCGGCGGTAGGCCGTGGCGACGACCGCCCTGGCGGCGCTCGCCTGGCGGGCTGGGGCCCGCCGTTACAGGAGCACGGGGAGCTGAGCCGCCGCATGACGCCTGATGGGAACCGACCGGTCGTCATCGAGGTCGAGGGCGCGACGAAGACCTTCGTCCAGCGACGGCGGGCGGCGCGGCGGCGGCTGCGGCGCGAGCGGCTCGACCTCCACGCGGTCCACGACGTGTCGTTCACCGTCCAGGCCGGGGAGATGGTCGGCTACCTCGGGCCGAACGGCGCCGGGAAGAGCACCACGATCAAGATGTTGATCGGGATCCTGACGCCCACGGCGGGACGGTTACGGGTCGCGGGGCTCGACCCCGCTCGGCAGCGGCTCGCGCTGGCCCGGCGGATCGGCGTCGTGTTCGGGCAGACCACCCCGCGCCACTCCGCGAGTTCATCGGTGAGCTGGCGGCGGTCGTCGCGCCAGGTGCAGGCTCGCGGATCGTCCTCCATCGCCTCGAAGTCGTCGGCGAACACCAGGGGTGCACAGCCAGCAACCTGGAAGCGCGCCGGGTAGACGGTAGCGGCGTCCAAGGCTCGGAGCTGGGCCGGGAGGACGTATGAGTACGGCATAACGCCCAGCCTCGCGGCGGCGGCGAGCAACCCGAAACAGCTACGATCAACCCAACGGCCGTGCGCCAACACCCTCGCGCCGGAAGCCATGACCTAAATCACAGATGTTGCTGCGCGTTACGATCGGGGCGTCTAGCTAGGGAGTCGTACGCCAGCCCGGCTACCTGGGCCTTCTGGACCGCGTTTCACTTGTCCGCGGATTGACGGCCCGCCTGGAGGCCTCCACGTTGTCACTCAGTGTACGGCTCCCACGGACGAATTTTTACAAACCTGTCGCACCTGGTGTGACCTGTTGCTAACGTCGGGCGCTGGTCGGAGTGGACGCCAAGCTCATATCCACAGCGCTTCTGGCGCTGGCATCCCGCTGTCTCGGACCTGTGTTTACCCTGCCCAAGGCCGCGCGTTCCCCAATCTCAGGGAAGCGCGGCCGTCGTATGACACGGAGACATAATGCAGCTATCTGGTAGACGTCTTTCGCGCGCAGCCGGCGCGGCGGGCCTGACCCAGGGCCGCGGCAAGATAACAGTCCGGATTGATCAAACTACACTTCCAGTCTGGTCGGGCCTGGAGAAGTGCTTAGAGTTGATCAGGAAACCCAGCAACCACAGGCGGTTCACGTCGCTGCCGGTCTATCCGTGCCGGCCGAATCCGACTACCTTGAGTAGTCATGCGCTGCCGAGAGCGATCTCGCCGCAGCCCTGGGCCTGACCGCACTTATTCTGGCGGCCGCGGGTCTGACGCCGACAGCGGCGCAGGCGAACCCCAGCGATACACTCGGCCCGACCCCCGCAGAGGTACTGTCCGCCATCGATGCGGCGGTCCCGCAGATCTCCCATGTGGGTTCCGTCAACGTCACACCGCCCGCGCCGCCCGCCGGCCCTGAATTCCCAAACATCAACCTTCCCGAGACCGGGACCCCTTCCATCACGGTTCCACCCATCGTGATTCCTCCGATCGTGATTCCTCCGATCGTTGTGCCCACCGTATCGCTGATGACCTCGAATATTCTGGGCGCACACGTTCAGGCACCACTGGACCCGGACCAGATGGTGGTCCTGTCCCCTAGCGATGCCACCACCTCGCCGTTCCACGCCACGGCGAGGGACATCGAGGTCGATGACCCGGCAGCGGTCCTTGCGGTGCCCACCGTGGATGAACCCATGACCGAATACCCAGCGATTCCCCCGGATCCGCCGACCGCGGCGGAACTCAACCCCTCGCGGCCCTCGGTCGCGAGCCGCACGATCGGTGTCACCATCCCGAACAGCGCGAACGCTAGCAATGGGATCGTGGCGGAGCCGGGGCTGACCGTGTATCCGTCAACGGATGACTCGACCACGCAGGCGGTACAGACCGCCGCAGACGGCGCGGTCCGGTTCCTCAGCGTCCTCGACGGCCCGAACGCCCCAACCGAATTTCCGTACGAACTGGCTCTTGACAGCGGGTCCATCATCGACCCGAAGGATGACGGCAGCCTGGTGGTACTCGCCCCGCCCGCCAGTGACGGGACCCGATCGCCCATCGCGCGCATCGCCGCGCCATGGGCCTATGACTCGCAGCAGCACGCAATGCCGGCCTGGTACACCGTGAATGGTCACACCGTCGTGCTGCACGTGACACATGCCGGCGCAGCATATCCTGTGGTCGCCGACCCGGAGATGTTCTTCTACCATTACTTCTCGCCGGCCAGCCCTTATGCGGAGGGCGGGAGCTTGACCAGCTCCATTGGACGGTTCACCTCACAGGTCGACTACCGGAACATGTCCCGGCTCGTCTTCCAGTGGGGATTTCAGCTCTCCTACAGCCAGCGTAATGTGTGCAGTTACCACAAGGCATCCGAGGTTGCCCATGCGGCAGTCTTCAACCGGTTGACCCGCTACCTGGACAGCCATCCGAACCAAAGCTGCGACTATACTTTTCATTCGCATATGTCCAAGTACACCTATGCGGACGACAAGGTCTTTCCCACGACGCACTACCTACGCGGCGGCATCGGTATGCCGCTGGACCTGGTAGTGATCGTCCAGTTCCAGATCGGACCACGCACCATCCGCCAAGTACAGGTCTACGGGGACTACATTCTCTAGACCCGGCCAGGCCTAGTCTGGGACATGGCCGCTGGTTGGTCCTCGATAGTTCACCCGAGCCCGCGAGGATCAGCCGGTGGCCAGCCAGGAGGGGGACCCAACGACGTGCCCGAGCCGCCTGACGACCGATGGAGACCAGAGTCGATAATGGCAGACGATCAGTATGGCGCTCCCTCCGTGGCACGGGCTTCCTGGGTAGACCTTCCTGCGGGGAGCCCGCTGGCGCATGCTGGTCCGACGGCATCCGCCATGGTCGGGCATCCCGCCCGGCGCCGCATCGAGAGCCTGGTGGCGGCGACACTTGCCGAGCTGGGTCCCGTCTCCCGGTGGATCACGGTCACGGTCGACGGTGCGGACAGTGCCGAGCTGGACCGGGTGCGGGTGTGGCTGGCGGAGGGCAGGCTCACCGCGGCGGAGGCGGGTCGGCGGCTGGGACCCCGGATAGAGGAACAGGATCTCCCGGGCTGGGTCAGCGGCTGGTTGGTCTCGGCACGCGGGCGGAACGGTGACACGACCACCTTGGCGTACCCGGCGATGGACCCAGCCGAGATTGCCGTCGGTCTCGCCAGCTGGCTGCAGGATGCGCTCGCCGACAGCGGTGTCTCGGAGCCGTCCCCGCCATGCCCGGGGCATCCGCATCCCATGGTCCCGACGGTGCACGAGGCGGCGCCTTGGTGGTCCTGCCCGGCCGGAAACCTCGTCCGTCCCTGGCAGACGCATCCAATCACCGTGACCTGAGGCCTGCCGCCGCTTCGGGTGAACAGGGCTACGGCCGGCGCGCGCTACCAGATGGCCACGTAATCACGCGACTACAGCCGCATACCAACTGTGCAGAGGCCACCTGGGAGCATGTGGCCATGATTGAGGTTGAGGGGGTTACAAAGTCCTTCGTCCTCCGCAAACGGACGGGCAGGCTCCGGCGGGAGCGTGTCGACATGCAGGCCGTTCGCGATCTCTCGTTTAAGATCGCACCCGGCGAGATCGTCGGCTACCTCGGCCCCAACGGGGCGGGGAAGTCCACAACGATCAAGATGCTGGTGGGGATCCTGGTTCCCACGGCGGGGCACATCCGTGTACTCGATCTTGATCCCTCACGTCAGAGTCTCCCGGGCCCTTCGGGGCGGCCGCGCAAGCGCGAAAATGTGTGGCTGGCCCGTCTGGGTGGCTGGCTGGGACCTGGCGTGGTGTGGCGGGCATGGTCCGGGATGATGCTGTTTGAGCTGTCCGTCGACGCCGATGCCTCCTTGCCGCCTTGTGAGGGCGTGTCAGAGTCTGGCGCTGGGAGCCTGCCTGTCGGGCTGTGCACTGCGCTGCGAGCGCGCGTTACAGATTGAGTTTTCTGCCCTGGCTCCCCGGGTGGCTTGCCGTGTCCCGACGTGTGGGGAGAGGCGGTCGGTCCGTTGTGGCCACCGAGGTGACGGAGGAGGCGGGTCCGTTCGTGGAGCGGGTCGCCGCGTTGGATATCGGCAAGAAGGGGCTGGTCGCGTGCCTGCGGGTGCCGGCCGACGGCGGGGGTCGCCGGCGGCGCCAGGAGGTGACCGACTGGTCCACGATGACCGCCGACCTGGTCAACCTCGCCGATCATCTGGTCTGCCAGGGCATTGAGCTGGTCGTGATGGAGGCCACCGGGGATTACTGGCGCTCGCCGTACTACGTGCTGGAGGCCGCGGGGCTGCGCTGCTGGCTGGTCAACGCCCGCCAGGTCAAGCACCTCCCGGGGCGGCCCAAGACCGATAAGATCGACTCGGTGTGGCTGTGCAAGGTCGCCGAGAAGGGGATGTGCCAGCCGAGCTTCGTGCCCGGCAGGGAGCAGCGGCAGCTGCGGCTGATCTCCCGTTACCGGATCGCGGCGGTGCGGGAACGGTCCCGGGAGATGCAGCGGGCGGAGAAGCTGCTCGAGGACGCCGGGATCAAGGTGTCGGCCGTGGTCAGTGAGCTGTTCGGGGTGTCGGGCCGGGCGATGCTACGGGCGCTCGTCGTGGGGGAACGGGAACCCGCGGTACTCGCGGACCTGGCCCGCGGCACGCTGCGGAACAGGAGGGCCGACCTGGTCCGGGCGTTCCAGGGCAGTTTCCAGGACGCCCACGCCCTGGTCCTGGGGATGATCATCGACCGGGTCGAGCGGCTCGACGCCGACATCGCCGCCCTCGACGCCTCCATCGCCGAGGCCGTCGCGGCCCTGGCGGACAGCCCGCCAGCCCCGGACAGCCCGCCAGCCCCGGACAGCCCGGGCCCCACCGGCGGCGGGGCACTCCCGGACGCGGACGCCCCGCCGCCGGACGGCGGCGGGGCGCGGCTCAGCGCTGCGGAACGGCTCGCTGAGATCCCCGGGATCAGCCTGGAGACCGCGCACACGCTCATCGCCGAGATCGGGACGAACGTCGAGGCGTTCCCGACCCCGGGCCACCTCGCGTCCTGGGCCGGGCTGGTCCCGAAGGCCAACCAGTCCGCGGGCCGGTCCGGACCAGCCCATACCGCGAAGGGCAACCGCTACGTGGCCGGGTCCTGGGGCAGGCCGTGTTCGCGCTGTCGAGGACCCGGACGTTCCACGGCGACCGCTACCGGCGGATCCGCGCGAACCGCGGCCCCCAGAAGGCGATCGTCGCGGTCTCCCGCTCGCTCACGACCACGATCTGGCACCTCCTGAACGACCCCGACGCCCGCTACAACGAACTCGGCGCCGACTACCACGCGAACCGCCAGGACACCGCGAAGCAGGCCGCCACCGCCCAGCGCCGCCTGGAACGCCTCGGCTTCGAGGTCACCCTCACCCAGCCGGCAGCCACCGCCTGACCCGTCACGCTCACTGACCACCACGCACGACCCAGCGGCCAAGAGCCGCCGCGGTCACTTTGGCGCGCCCACCGTTACGTCCATTTTCGTTACAGGATGCGACTGGCACAGCGTCTGGGGGTGGTGTTCGGCCAGCGGTCCACGCTGTGGTGGGACCTGCCGCTGCGGGACAGCTTCGAGCTGGTCCGCCACCTCTACCGGGTCCCGGCCGACCGGTACCGCGCCAACCTCGACCGGTTCGTCGACCTGCTGGACCTCGGCCCGTTCCTGGGCACGCCGGTGCGGCAGCTCTCGCTCGGGCAGCGGATGCGCGGCGACCTGACGGCGGCGTTCCTGCACGATCCCGCCATCGTCTACCTCGACGAGCCGACGATCGGGCTCGACGTCGCCTCGAAGGCGGCCGTGCGTTCCTTCCTCACCGAGACGAACCTCGAGCACGGGACGACCGTCATGCTCACGACGCACGACACCGCCGACATCGAACAACTGTGCCGGAGGGTGCTCGTGATCGACCACGGCCGGCTCGGCTTCGACGGCGACCTCGCGGCCCTGCGCGACCGCCTCGGCGGCGACCGCACCCTGATCGTCGACCTCCCCGGCCCCGTGCCCCCGGTCTCCGTCACCACGCCGGGCGCCCGGGTGGTCCGCGTTGACGGCCCCCGCCAGTGGCTGTCGTTCCCGGCCACCGCGAGCGCCGCCCCGCTCATCGCCGAGCTCGCCGCCCGCTACCCGGTCGTCGACCTCTCGATCCGCGAGCCCGCCATCGAGGACGTCATCACCCGCCTCTACACCAACGGCCCGGTCCCCTCGGCGCGACAGCCGGCGGACCAGATTCCCGAGCGCCTGGTCCACGAGACACCGGGCGACAACGCGTCGCCGACCGGTTCGGGCCCGCCTTAGCCTTCCAACACCTCGTCGATGCTCGTCGAGGGTCAGGCAGCGGCCACTCGGCGGGGGCCGGGCCGGGAGGACGGTGGGGCCGTCATCGGTCGGTAGCCGGTCGGGGGGTTGCCGACGGTGAGGAAGATCGGGTTGGTGAGGGCTTCCATGTCGCCCTCGGCGGCCAGGGGGCGGTCGGCGTAGGTGTGGCCGTTGCCGCGGACCTCGACGCGCACGAAGCCGCCGGACGGCGGAATGGGGACCGTCGCCTCGAGGGTCTGGTCGTCGGCGGTCAGCTGGGTCGTCGAGAGCGTCCCGGCCTGGGTCAGGATGATCGCCCGCATCCCGCCGCCGCGGCGGATCCGGACCTTGACGCCGACCGGGTCCCCGGCCGCGCCGTAGACGTCGCCGCCGACGACCGCGGCCTGGCCGGGCCGGGTCGCCGTCAGGTAGCACTCGGCGCCGTCCGGCCGGCGGGTGACGAACGCCCGCCCGGCGCGCAGCGCGCCGATCACCGCCCTGGTCGACAGCGCCTCGGCGTAGACGACGGTGGTCGGGGTGCCGGCCCGGAAGCCGAGCGTGGCACCGCTGACGACGCCGTGCAGGTCGCTGCCGCCGTTGGCCCACACCCGCCAGCCCTTGCGCAGCATGGCGTCCCAGGCCTGGACGGACTGCTCGTCGTCGGGGCCGTACGAGCCGGTCCACAGCTCGTACCCGGCCGTGCGGCCGGACTGGCGGCCCATCTCGGCGCCGAACTGCCATTTCAGGCCCGGGAACGACGGGTGGGCGGCGGCGACGTAGGCGCCCATCTCGTGCGCGGCGGCGATGAACCGGTCGATGCGGGCGCCGTTCTCGGGCAGCGCCTGGCCGTCGGGGCTCTGCCGGAAGTCCAGCCAGGAGCCGACGTCGATGCCGGACACGGTGGCGTGGCCGAAGAACCAGTTCGTCATCTCCTCCCCCGGTATCAGCAGCATGTCGGAGCCGGCGTCGCGGGCGAGGAAGAGGTTCTGCGAGACAACGTTGTGGTCGGTCATCGCCGCGAAGTCGAGGCCGAGCTGCCGGCAGGTCCTGGCCCAGGCCGCCGGGGTCAGCGCCGTGCGCTGATGCCAGGCGTCGGAGGACTCCGGGGTGTGGCAGTGCAGGTCACCGCGGTACCAGCCGGGCCGGTCGAGCACCGTGCCGACCGTCGCGCCGGGGGTGAACGCCCGCGCCGGTGCCGGGCCGCCGGACAGGGTGACCGTCACGGTGATCTGGCTCGGGGCGGTCAGGCCGAAGACGGGCACGATGACCGTCCAGCGGCCCGGTTCGACCGGCCCCGGCAGGAAGCTCTGCGAGGCGCTGTCCGCGGCGACGTAGAACGCGGAGCGCTCCTCGCCGTAGATGCCGCGGAAGCCGGGCGAGCCGTACGCCGGGCCGCGGTGGTCGAACAGCCCGACACCGAGCTTGGCGGACGGGTCGGCCTTCGCCAGTGACACCTCGACCCGGTTGACGCCGGGGCCGACGTCGAAGGGCAGGTAGACGTAGTCGCCCGCCTGGGTGATCGTGCGCTTGAGCTGGAGCGTCCGCGACGGCGGGAAGCTGGTGACGGTGGCGCGGGGCGCCCCGGGGCCCCCGGCGCTGGCGCCGTCCGAGCAGGCCGCCAGCGCCGCCGCGCCGCCCGCGAGCAGCACCCCGCCGCCGAGCCCGGCGAGGGTGAGGACCCGCCGCCGGCTGGGTGCGCCGGCGGGCTCGGGCGGCGCCGTGCTGGTGGCCGGGCTGGCGGTAGGCGCCACAGTGCCCGGCACCGCGGCGGGGACGGCCGCGTCGGGGGACGGCGCGTCGGGGTAGCGGTCGGCGAGGTACCGGTGGTCCACGCTCTGGCCCGCGTCCGGTCGGAGGTCTCGGCAGGGTTCGCCGTTGCCGTGATGCCCGCACATGGCGGCAGTGTGCGCCACGCCACGACCCGCGGCCCGGCCGGGGCGGGGTGTTCGCCGGCTCGTGGCCCGCCGTCCGCCTCGGTCTCGCCGGGCGGCGGCTGGCGGGCGCCGACGTCCGGCGAGGTCTGCGAAGGCGGGCCGCTCGCGCGCCGCGCGGGAAACGACGTGGTGGCCAGGCCGCCACCCGTTCGCCACTCGCCGGTAGACCGGCCGTCGCCGACCGGCGCGACAATGTCCTTTCTTCGACACGGTAGTGGAATCCACTGCTACACACCGGTGGAAACAACGGCCGGTATCGCCGGGCCGCCGGGACTGGATGGCCAAGCTCCCGCGACGTCAGCCTTCCGTACCCGCAGGCACGGGACGTACCGGCTGGTACGCAGGCCGGGCCCGGTGACCGAATGACCACAAGCCGATCCGTCAGCCCGGCTTTGTCGCCTGTTTGACATTCAGCCCTACTTCCGGTCGCCACGGCGCCGCTTCCACGCTTAAAGTGCGACATCAGCTCATTGCGCATTGGCCAGCTCCGTGGAGGTTCGCTGTGAGATGGGTCGCGCCACGAGCGGCCAAGCCGTGAAGAACAGGTATTTCCGGCGCTCGGCGCGGCGCCGGGCGCCCGAGCCGCCGCCGCCCCGGCTCGCCACGGCGGCCGGCACCCGACGAGACCGCCCGCCCGGCCCGGCGACCAGCCTCGGTCGGCCCGGCGGCGACAGCCGGGCGCAGGCCTCGCCCAAGGCCGACGGGATCGCGCCCGGCGGGCGGGTCGTGGTCATCACCGGCAGCGTCGGCGCCGGCCACGACGGCGCCGCCCGGGAATGGGCCCGGCTGCTGCGCGCCCGCGGCTACGAGGTCGAGGTCCACGACTTCCTGGACATCCTCGGCCACCTGCTCGGCAGCGGGATGCGCACCGCGTACGAGACGATGCTGTTCCGCGCGCCCTGGGTGTACAGCGCGATCTTCTGGGTCGCGGCGGTGCCCCGCGGGGTCTCGCTGCTGAGCCGGACGGTGCTCGCGCCGTTCCGTCCCCGGCTGCTGGCCCTGCTGCCGGCCGACACCGTGGCGGTTCTGGCGACCTACCCGCTGGCTGGGCAGCTCGTCGGCAGGCTGCGCCGCAAGCGCCTGCTGCCCGTGCCGGCGTTCACCTTCCTGACCGACTTCTCGGTGCACCGGCTGCTGGTCGCGCCCGGCATCGACGGGCACTACGTGCTGCACGAGGTCAGCGCCGACCAGGCCCACGGGCTCGGCGCCGCCGGGGTCGTGGTGACCGGCCCGGTCGTCGGCCCGCGGTTCGGGCCGGCCACGGCGGCCGGCCGGGCCGAGGCCAGGGCGGCCTTCGGGCTGCCCGCGGGCGGCCGGCTCGCGCTGCTGGTGGCCGGGTCCTGGGGTGTCGGCGACGTGGAACGCACGGCGGCGGAGATCGTCGCGACCGGCGCCGCCGTCCCGGTGATCGTCTGCGGCCGGAACGAGGCGCTGCGTGCCCGGCTGGCCGCGTCGGGGCTCGGCCACCCCCTCGGGTGGGTGTCCGACATGCCGGGGCTGATGCGCGCCGTCGACGTGCTGGTCGAGAACGCCGGCGGGCTGACCTCGCTGGAGGCGATGGCGAGCGGCCTGCCGGTCGCCAGCTACCGGCCGATCCCGGGCCACGGCAGGGCGAACGCGGCCGCCCTGCACGCCGCCGGCGTCTCGACCTGGATCCGCCGGCCGGCCGAGCTGGGCCCCGCGCTCGCCGGGCTCGTCGACGGGCCGCGAGGACGCCGGCAGCGGGCCGCGGGGCTCGCGCTGTTCCAGGACGACCCGTCCGACGTGCTCGAGCGCGCGATCGACGACGACGCCGCACAGCGGCCGGCCTCACTCGCCCGGGCCAGGGCGGCGCGGGCCCAGGCGCGGCGCCGGTGGCCACGGCGAGCGGCGTTCGCCGCCGCGACGGCAGGTTTCCTCGGCTGGAACGCCACCTTCGGCACGTCGATCGCGGTGGCGCACGGCCTGGACTCGGCCCGCCCGGCCCGCCAGGAGGCGATCTACATCGTCGTGCACCCCGACGAGCACACCGACCTCACCCCGGCGACACTGGCACTGCTGCGCGAGGCGCACGCCGCCGTCGCGATCGACGCCGGGCTCGTCCGCCGCGACCCGGGCCTCGCCCGGGTGGTCGCGACGTCCGGGCTGCAGGTGGTGAACGCCGGCGGCGGCCGGCCGTACCGGACCGGGCTCGTCGACGGCCGCGCGGCCATCGGGCACACCGCGTTCGCGATCCACCGGCTCGGCGGGGCCCGGCCGGTCTCCTTCCTGAGCGGCGGCGACCTGGACGCCGTCGACCTGGCGACCGTGTCGTACCTGGACGAGACAATCGTCGTGCCCAACGCGCGCGTCCAGGGCGGGGCGCCGATACCGCCGCTGGGCCGAGGAGGAGTCGTGCTCGTCGAATGCGCCGCCACGCCGGACTGCGGCCTGCCGGTCACGCTGGCCCAGCGCGACGGTCTGATCGTCGGCCAGAAGCTGCGCGCCGCGACCCTGGCCAGGCACACGTGAGCCGCCAGCCCGGCTCCGCCGCGGTGATCGCCACCCGGGCCAGGGGCCGCCGGGCGGCGGCCGGCGGGATCGCCGCCGCCGCGGCGGCCGCGGTCGCGGCCGGCTACGCGGGCCCGGCGGTGACGTCCTGGCCGCTGCTGCGGGCCCGGCTGCTGCCTGGGCTCGCCGGCATCGGCAAGGCCGACCACGTGGCGCTGACGTTCGACGACGGGCCGGACCTGGCGTCGACCCCGGCCTTCATCGCGGCGCTCGCGGCGACGGGGACGAAGGCGACGTTCTTCCTGCTCGGTTCGATGCTCATGCACGCCCCCGAGGCCGGCCGCGAGCTGGTCGACGCCGGCCATGAGGTCGCGGTGCACGGCTGGGAGCACCGGTACACGACGTTCCGGACCCCGGCCGCGCTCTACGACGACATCGCCCGCGCCCGCGACCTGATCGGCGACGTGACCGGGCGGCAGCCGGTGTTCTTCCGCCCGCCGTACGGCGTGCTGAGCGCCGGCTCTCTGGCGGCCGCGCGGCGCCTCGGGCTTCGGCCCGTGCTGTGGACGGCCTGGGGCCGGGACTGGGAGGCGCGCGCGACGCCGGAGTCGGTGCTGGCGACGATCCGCAAGGACCTGGCCGGCGGCGGCACGGTGCTGCTGCACGACTCCGACTGCACGTCGGCGCCGCTGTCGTGGCACGCGGCGCTGGGAGCCGTGCCGATGCTGCTCGCGCAGTGCGCGGATCAGGGGCTGCGGGTCGGGCCGCTCGCCGAGCACTTCGCGCTGCCGGGCGCTGTCACGGGCCGCGGGTGAGCTGGCCGGCGATCGCGCTGGCACTGCTGGCGGCGGCCACCTTCGGCGCCACCTCGGCGCTGCAGCACCACGCCGCCAGCCAGGAGGCGCGGTACGGCGCGCTGGACCCACGGCTGGTGATCCGGCTGGCCCGTCGGCCGCTCTGGCTGGCCGGCGTGATCTGCGACGGCGGTGCCGTAGCGGCCCAGACGGCCGCGCTCGCGCTCGGCCCGCTGTCGCTGGTCGAGCCGCTGCTGACAGGCGGGCTGTTCCTGGCAGTCCCGTTCGAGGCGGCGCTGGACCGGCACCGCCCCCATCCACGCGACCTCGCGGCGGCGGCGTTCGCGACCGTCGGGCTCGTCGGGTTCCTGCTGGCGGCGAACCCGCGCGGCGGAGCGTTCACGCCGTCCGCGCGGACGTGGCTGCCGCCGGCCCTGATCGTCGGCGTGCTCGCCGCCGCGGCGCTGGCGGCGGCCCGCGGGGCGTCCCCGACGCGGCGGGCGACCTGCCTGGGCCTGGCCAACGGCCTGATCTTCGGGATGACGGCCGGGCTGCTCAAGGCCTGTACGGACCTGCTGGCGAGCGACCCGTGGCGGCTGCTGTCCAGCTGGCCGCTCTACGCGCTGGCCCTGCTCGGCGCGGCCGGGTTCGTCCTGAGCCAGGCGTCGTTCCAGGACACGCTGACCGCACCGCTGATCGCGATGACGCTCACCGAGCCGGTCGTCGGCCTGGCACTGGGGGTCATGGTCTTCCACGAGCACCTCGCCGCCACCGGCCCCCGCGCCGTCGGGCTGGTCCTGGCCGGCGTCTTCATGGCCGTCGGCACCTGGCTCGCGGTCACCTCCCCGGCCCGCGCCGCCGGGCCCGGGCCGGCACTCCTGGAGCGCCGGCCCGGGCGGCAGGAGCCCAGGTCAGGCGGCGGCGCGCTCGAGGATGTGGACGCCGCAGGCGTTCCCGAGGCCGATCACGTGGGCTAGGCCCATCTTGGCGTTCGGCAGCTGGCGGGCCGCCGGCCTCGCCGCGCAGATGGGTCGCGATCTCCCAGACGTTGGCGATCCCGGTGGCCGCGATCGGGTGGCCCTTCGACTCCAGGCGGCCGGAGACGTTGACGGGCGCCCTGCCATCGCAGTTCGCCGAGCACATCGGCCGGGTGTTCGGGTAGGCGATCATGACATCGTTCATGATCTGGTCGAGAGTGAACCGCTTCTGGTAGGACGCCAGCGGGTTCAGCGTCGAGTGCGTGTGGTTCTTCTCGGAGATCCGGCTCCGGGCTCTGGACGAGCGCGGACCCGGGGAGCTCGGCACGGTCAGCGGGACGGGTGGAGGCCGGCCCGACGAAGATGGCCTCGCCGAAAGCCACCCGGCGGTCGGCCCAACCGGGCCTTGGCAGGGAAACCTGGTTCTAAACCCGGCGTGTCACCCCGCCCGGCCTGAAGGCAACCGTTCGAGCACCGCACCCGATCATCACCTATAAGTTCATATCTCGAACCCAGGTGGCGATACAAGCGGCCCACCTGGGAGGTCCGCCGCCGTGGCGGCTCAGCGGTCGGCGCGGCAGGCAGCGACGAGGGCCGTGCGCGCGGCGGCGGCCTCGGGGATGGGCGCCAGCGGGTAGCAGTGCGGGAGGCCGGGCGCCTCGTGGTAGTCGACCGCCACGCCAGCCTCGGCGGCGCCGGCGGCGAGGCGCCGGCTGTCGGTCAGCAGGACGTCGTGGGTGCCGCACAGCACGGTCAGCGGGGCCAGACCGGCGAGCGAGCCGTTCAGCGGGCTGACGAGCGGGTCGGCCACGTCAAGCGCCCCGGCGTAGTGGCGGCCCGCCTCGGCGAGGCCGTCCAGTCGCAGCATGTGGTCCCGCCGGGCGATCACCGGCTGGTCCGGGTGGGTCATCGTCACGTCAAGCCACGGGGAGACCAGCACCAGCCGGTCCGGCTGGCGGTGGCCGCGCTCGCGGGCCACCTGCGCGGACGCGAGCGCCAGCCCGCCGCCGGCCGAGTCGCCCATCACGACCAGCCGGCCGCCCGCCGCCCGTGTCTCGCCCAGCAGCTCGTCGAGAAGATCTGCCGTGCTCGGGACGACGTCCGCGGCGCTGCTGTGCCCCGCCAGCGGGTACAGCGGCAGGACCACCCGCGCCGGGACGTCCCGGGCCAGCCGCGCCACCAGCAGCCAGTGCCACAGCACCGGCTCGGCGATGTAACCGCCGCCGTGCAGGTACAGCACGGTGACCGAGCCCGGTCCCGCCGGGCCGACGCTCGGCCCGGCAGGTGGGGTCAGCTGGTGGACCGGCCAGCCGGCGTGAGCCGTGACGGTGTGCCGAGCGAACCGGCCCAGCCACCGCGGCGCCCGGACCACCGCCGGGCTCGCCGCCTGCGCCGCCACCCGGGCCCGGACGTCTCGCGCCGTCCAGGACCGGCCCCGCAGCACCGGGAGGGCGACCGTGTCTAGCATCCTCGCCCGCAGGCTCGGCATTGGCCTAGAACGCGATGAAGAGGATCTCGTCGCGGCCGTAGTCGAGGTCGGGGTGCTTCTCGCGCAGGTGCGCCTGCGTCTTCTCGACGAGCTCGTCCTCGTCCTTGCCGACGACTCGGGTCCCGCACGGGCAGTCGAGGGTCGTCTTCATCGCGCCTCCTGTGCCAGCTGTGGCCGGCCGCGGCCCGGGGGCCGCGGGGTGGGCCGTGTCCTCTCGGCCAGACGCGGGCGTTATTCCCACCGGTCAGATCGTTACTGGCAGGTGCCCGCCGCCAGCCGAAGCCGGTCAGGGGCCCCGCCGCCCGGTTGCCGCGCCTGTCACGGTCATCCTAGTGCGGGGCGATGTCGCCTGGCAGCAATCGTTTGCGGTAGAAAACCCGCTTGAGACCGTCTTCGCCGCGACGCCCGGTCTCGACGTAGCCGCGCGCGGTGTAGATCCGCTGGTTCTCGGTCATCGAGACGTGGGTGAACAGGCAGACCGACGTGGCGCCGAGGGCCACGGCTCGCCGTTCGGCCAGGTCCAGCAGCAGCCGGCCGAGGCCGCGGCCCTGCTCGGCCGGGTCGACGGCGATGTTCTCCAGCAGCAGCTCGCCGTCGCCCGGGACCAGCACGACGAAGGCCCGCACCGCGCCGCCGGCCCCAGGGAACGTGTCCGGGCGCCCGACGACGTCGAGGTCGTAGATCCTGCCGCCGGACTCACGCAGCCGCAGCCGCTCGCGGGCCAGATCCAGACAGTTGCGCAGGGCCTCGGCCGGAGTCGAGCCGGAGACCAGCGGAACCAGGTCGAGGACGGAGAGCGGGACAGGGGCGTCGGGAGTGGGCACGATGGCGCCACCTTTCACGGTGTCACGGGCAGCGGCCGGTGGGGCGCCGGCGAACCAGGCCGATGCTCACCGACAGCGGCTGGCCGCCAGGTGCCCGAAGTCGAGGGAACGCCGACGCGTCAGCCACGAGTACGACCGCATGTCACCGACTCTGCGGAGCCAGCCTTGTCCAGTCAATCAGTGAACAAAGGGACTGGCGCACAACTCCGCTCATTCAGCCCGCGGGCCGGGCCGCACCTTCCGCCGGGGAAACGGCCGACGGCGCGGCGCGCTCCTGGCCGCCGGCCGGGCCCGATGGCTGGTCCCAGCCCTGCCCCGGGCTCGGCCGGATGTCGCACAGACGACCGCGCGGGCCCGGAACACGGCCGGCCGGCCGGCCGTTGGGCGAAGTGCGAGCTGCCCGGCCCCCTGTCCCGGGCCGGTCCCGGGGCCTCCCTCCCGGAGAAAGATCCCCGGCCCGCTGCCGCGACTCCCCCACCGTGGCGGCGGGCCGG
The DNA here is from genome assembly GCF_000966285.1 of Pseudofrankia sp. DC12. Classification (NCBI taxonomy): domain Bacteria; kingdom Bacillati; phylum Actinomycetota; class Actinomycetes; order Frankiales; family Frankiaceae; genus Pseudofrankia; species Pseudofrankia sp. DC12. Next base: position 6,598,539 of record NZ_KQ031391.1, on the reverse strand, counting down.
GCTCCCCGGACCGGACGCTCGCCGGTCTCGTCAGCTGGCCGGATACCCGTCGGCGGGGCCGACCGGGTCGCGCGGCAGGCGGGGGCTCAGCGTCCCTGGTCCGGCCGGGCCGCGCGGGTGATCGTCGCCACCGTGTACGGCTTGCCGGCGGGCCCGTGGGACGTGACCCGGTAGACGGACAGGGCGCGGCCGCGGTGGACCACGGTCGCCGTGAAGATCACCGGGGCGGTCAGCACCGCCGGGCGCAGCAGGTTCATCCGCACCGACGTCGCGTAGTCCGGCGCCGGCGCCGGCGTCAGCGCACCGGCGAGCCCAGCCGCGGCGAGATCCGAGCAGGCCAGCAGCAGCCCACCGTGCATCGTGCCGCTCCCGTTGCCGAAGGCCTCGACCGGCGGCACCACCAGCCTGGCCACCGACGCATGGAGCACGGCGACGGCGGCCCCCGCCGGGCCGTTGGGCCGGGCGGGGAGCGGCGGGGCCCCGGCGCTCGGCCGGGGCGTCGGGATCGGGAAGACCGCGTGCTGGCGAGCGATCTCGGCGTCGGCCGTCAGGTCCGGGTCGAAGCTCAGCGACCCCGCCAGGTCGGCGACACCGAGGACCTCCAGCAGGTCGCGGTGGTCGGCGGGCATCACCCGGGGCGGCGGGTCCTGCTCGAGGGCGGCGGCGGCGGCGTGCATGCCCTCGGCCGGGACAAACCGGCTGCGCCCGGTGCCGATGGCCACCAGCTGCCCGTCGCCGGCGCGGATCTCGGCCCGGGACACCCCGTCGGCGGGGCCGACGCCGGCTACCCGAGAGGTGGCCAGCAGCTCAGGACCGGACCACGGCGGCGGGACGACGATGTCGAGCGCCAGTTCGGTGGTGACCGAGTGGGTGCCGGGCGGGCGGTGGTTGTGCACCTCGACGCCGACCGCGTCGTCGATGATCACCCCGAGCGACCCGGCGGTCGGCACGCCGTCCAGCCCGTTCATCCAGGGACCGACGAGCATCGACACCCGCAGGCCGTCGCCCCGGATCGTGGGGCCCACCCGCATCCTGGTCTCCGGGGACTCCCTGGCCGCCGCGCGCGCCACGCCGTGCCTCCCACGCCCACCCCGGCCCGCGCCGACCGCCCGGGACTCCCGGTCGATCATGCCCCGAGTTTCGGCCGACCGGCCGGGCTTGTGCCCAACGACTCACCTGACCAGCCCGGACCTCCCCACAGCTGGCCTGGGCCGACGGGTGACCGCGGTGGCTCGCCCGGGCCGGCCGGCCGGGCATGACCCGCCCGGCCGGGACGGCTCAGCCGTGGTGGGCGGCGCAGTAGCGGTCGCGGGACGCGGCGAGCCCGGTGTTCAGCAGCGGCGGGTAGCCGAACGCCGTCTGGACGCCGCGGGCCAGGACCACCGACTCGGTCTCGATGCTCGCCTCGACGCCGGACCGCTCGGCCGGGGTGTGGGCGGCGACGAGGCGCTGCGCGTTGAGCCAGGCGTTCTCCCGCCAGCCGACGATGATGGCCATGAAGGCGTCATAGGTGATGCCGTAAGGGCTCTTCAGGTCGTTGACCGTCGGGTCGAACCGGGCCGCCTCCTCGTCGAGCAGGGACGTGACGATCATGTTCAGAAAGACGTTGACCTTCTCGTGGTCGGCATGCCGGCTGGTGCCGTCCGGGGCCACGAGGCCAAGCCCCGCGAGGATGTAGGGCAGGTCCCGGTTGATGTGGGCGTTCATCCCCAGCAGGATGTCGCCGAGGCCCGACATCGTCCTGTCCCGCGCCGCGCCGAAGGCGATCTGCCAGGCCCGCGGCACGGCCGTGGTGGCGCCGGAATTCCAGTTGTCGTACGCGTCGAAGAAGTAGGCGGCGAAGAACGCGTCCTCGACGTTGACGAAAGGCGCGTCCTGGAAGAAGCCCGGCTGCGCCGCCACCGTCTGGTACTCCTGGGTGGTCCGCAGGTAGGCGAGCGCGAACGGCGCCAGGTGGTCGCAGCTCGCCGCCCGCGCGTCGAGGATCGCGCTCATCCGGCCGATGGTGACCGGCACGCAGTCGTAGCTGCCCGCGAGGCATTCGTCTACCTGTTCGGGGGTGTACCACGGGGACAGGGACGGCTGGTAGGCCGCCAGCCCGGTGAGCGGCACCGGGCCGTCCGCGCGGGCCGGCGAGGCGGTCAGCGTCACCGCCACGGTGACGCCGAGAACGAAGGCCACCGACGTGGCGGCGGGCCGTCGCGCCGGCGCCCGGTGCCTGCCCACGCCGCGTATTTGCCTGACCGAATCCCCCATTGCGCCACCCTATGACCCCACCGGGCCGATTCACGCCCGCCGCGGAGGAGGACAACGCGAGGCCACGTCCGCCCAGGTCGGCCGGCTTTCCGCGATCGGGAGACGCCTCCCCTTCCCCGCGGACCGGCTCTCGAAATACCTCGGCCGTTCCGCCGGCGTGACGGCCGAGGATCCGCGTGGCGAACCTGGACGGTGCCGGGAACGCTTCCCGTCACCCGTACCAGCACACCGAGAATGGCGCCGCCGCGGAATTGTCCGCGTTACCCATGACCAGATGGCAGGTTTTCGGTGCGGCATATCGCGTGACCTGCGCGCCCAGCCTGGCGGCACCCGGGACAAGCCTTCCCAGAGGCGGCCCCAAGGTGCGAACCGGGTATGCGCGGGCACGGATCCGTCCAGCGTCGTGACGACCCACACGGCAAGCGCGTACGGTGGCGAAACGGTATCGAGCCGCGCACCGTTCTGCGCAGGCGTTTCAGGCGGGCCCGTGCGCGGCCTCGCCGGCGCCGGTCGGTGCCAGGGGAGGCGGGACGGCGTGGGCATGACGGACGCGGTGCCACCCGGTTCCGCGGGAGCGGACGGAGTCGGCGCCCACCGGGGCGGCGGGGCGGACGCGGACGGCCACCCTCCCGCGCACGACGCCGCCGAGCCGGGCCACCCGCCGAACTCCGGTCCCGACCAGGACGGCACCGGTCCCATCGCCACCAACGGGTTCGGCGCCTGGCGCGCCGCCTTCGCCGAACGCACCGACGGCCCGGCTGGGTCGGGCGGCGAACCGGCCGCGCTGGCCTCGCCCGGCCAGGCCCCGCTCGGCTACACCCCGCCCGCGGCCAGTTCGCCCGTGGCCGCCGTCCCAGCAGCCACCCCGCCGCCCGGCTACGCCCCGCCTGCACGCGGCGCCGTGAGCAACGCCCAGGCCGGCCAGCTCGTCGGCGGCCAGCTCACCCGGCCACCGCGGCCGCGCCAGAACGACGCCGGGCCGGCCCGGATCAGTCCCCCCGGCGCCGGGGCGGCTCTGAGCCCGCTGGACGACGACGCCACGCGGTGGGACCAGCCACCGGTGGCGGCGCCGCCGGCCACGGCCGGGCCGCCCGCCGCATCGACCTCGCTGGCGACGGCGTCCCTGAGCCCGGTGCGGCTCGCGCCGCCCGCCTCGCGGTCGCCGGCCAGCAGCGCGGACGCGCCCGCCAGCCCGGCCGCCCCCGCGGAGCCGATGTCCATCGGGCTCGCGGCGCTGGACCTGCTCGACACCCTGGCCGAGGTCGTCTTCCGCACCGACGCCGAGGGCCGCTGGACGTACCTGAACCCGGCCTGGACCCGGTTGACCGGGTTCGACACCGAGACCAGCCTCGGGAACCGGTTCATCGACTACGTCCACCCCGAGGAGCTCGAGCACACCATCGCCCTGTTCATGGCGGTTGTCGTCGGGGGCGCGGACCACTGCCACCACGAGACCCGCTACCGCACCGCGGACGGCTACCGGCGGGTCCAGATCCGGGCCAAGGTGCTGCGCGACGACGCCGGCGAGGTCGTCGGCAACATCGGCACGATCATCGACGTGACCGAGTCCCGGTTCGGCGCCGAGATGGCCACCGAGCAGGGCGCGCTGCTGGAGCTGATCCCGACCGGCGGCAGGATCGACGACCTCCCGGCCGGGGTCGTCATCTACGACCCCGACGACACGGTGCGCCGCGCCTCCCGGGTGGTCGACCGGCTCGCCGGCACCCGCACCCAGGTCGGCGACGCGCTGAACACGCTCACGGGGCACGTCCGGCCCTCGGTCCCGAACGGCCCGGCGCTCGACGGCCCGTGGGGCCTGGTCGCCACCGCCCGGCGCACCCAGACGGCCCAGATCGGCGACTTCGACGTGCTGACCGGCGCGGCCCCGGCCGTCGTCGCCGAGGACGGCCCCGCCCTCGAGGCCGACCAGGGACGCGCCGCACTCGGGCCGCGGCGCTCGCTGCGCGCCACCGTCATACCGATCGAGGAGAACGGCGAGACCCAGGTCGCCGTCATGCTCTCCGACGTCACCGACCTGCGCCGCGCCGAGCGCCAGCAGGCGGCGCTCGCCTACCTCGGCCAGCGGGCGCTGACCACCCTCGACGTGCCGGCGCTGCTGCGCGAGGCCGTCGAGCTGGTCGCCACCACTCTCGGGGTCGAGCGCTGCGACCTGATCGAGTGCGTCGAGATGGCGTCGGCCCGCGGCCCGGCCCGCCGGCTGACGTCCGACACCGCGGGCGGCGTGGTGGTCGCCCGCCCCGGCCCGGACGGCGGCGACGCCGAGGAGGGCAAGGGAAGCGGCGGCGTGTACGCGCACGTGCGGACCTGCTACGGCCGCCACGGCGGCGCCTGGGCCGCGGGCGCGGTCTCGGCGGCGCCCGGCTCCTTCATCTGGCAGGTGCTGTCGTCCTGCCAGCCGCTGGTCATCGACGACCTGCCGGGCCGCTCGGACCTCAAGCTGGAGGGCTGGCTGCAGGGCGACGGGGCGGTCGCGACCGTGGGCGCGCCGATCGGCGTCGGCAGCCGGGCCTTCGGCGTCCTGACCGCGCACAGCCACACCCACCGCCGGTTCACCCGCGACGAGGCGCACTTCGTCCAGTCGGTCGCCAATGTCGTCGCCGCTGCCGTGGAGCTCGCCCAGATGCAGGAGGACCGGGCCCGCCTCGCCGTCTTCGAGGACCGCGACCGGATCGCGTGCGAGCTGCACGACCTTGTCATCCAACGGCTGTTCTCCGTCGGCCTGCGGCTGCAGTCGCTGGTCCGCCAGGTCCCCGAGCCGGGCGCGGTCCGGATGTCGACCGCGATCTCCGACCTCGACCAGACCATCGACGAGGTCCGCCGCACCATCTTCGACCTCCGCCCGCCGCACGCGTAGCCGTCCGGGTGGCCCGGCCCGAGCCGGGCCGTACGGCGGTCAGCCGAGCCGAACGGACGCCCGGAACCAGGTGGTCGAGCATCGGATGTCCGTTGTGGTGCCAGCGGGGCCGGACGAGGATGATGCGCGCTGTGACATTCTGGACGAGCCAGGAGCTGCGTGAGTCATCGCGACGATTCGGGCGGGCGACGCCCGGACGCGGCCATCGACCTGCGGCTGTCGGGCTGATCGCGGCGCTCGTCGCGCTCGCCGTCGCTGGCTGCCAGCCCACGACGCTGGTCGGATTCAACGGCTCACGGGTGGCGCTGTACGAGGACCGGGACGTGGCGTATGCGTCGGTTTCGCCCGCGCAGCGGCTGGACCTCTACCGGCCGCTACACCCGGACGGCAAGCTGCCGGTCGTCGTCCTCATCCACGGCGGCGGCTTCACCGGCGGCGACAAGTCGGACCTCGACGACACGGCGGCGTCGCTCGTCGCGCACGGATATGCCGTCGCCAACGTGAACTACCGACTCGCGCCCGAGGGAGTCTTCCCGGCGCCCGTCGTCGACGTCAAGGCGGCGATCCGCTGGCTGCGCGCCAACGCTGCGGGCTACGACCTCGACCCGGCCAGGTTCGGCGCGCTCGGCGAGTCCGCCGGCGCCTACCTCGCCGAGATGGTCGGTACCTGGGGCCACGTGGCGTCGCCCGACGACGCGGCATTGGGGAACATCAACGTCCCGAGCACGGTCAGGGCCGTCGTCGACCTTTTCGGCCCGGTCGACTTCACGGCGATCGATGGTCAGCTGCGAGCGGACGGATGCCCGGCCAGCGCCCTGACCCACGACAGCCCGAGCGGCTACGAGTCGAGGCTGCTGGGCCACCAGATCACCACCGTTCCCGGTCTCGTGTGGCTGGCCAACCCGCTGACCTATGTCGGTTCCGGTCAGGTGCCTCCGCCGTTCGACATCGAGCACGGCCAGGCCGACTGCACGGTCCCGTATCAGCAGTCCGAGGAGCTCGCGAACGGGCTGCGCGCCGCCGGCGGCCAGGTCGACCTGACTGTCGTGCCGGGCGCTGGGCACGGCGCGAGCTACCCGCGGGGTGGCCGATTCCCGGCCATCGTCGCCTTCCTCGACAGGTACGTACGCTGACCGACCCGGCCCAAGGCCTCCACCGGCCCGGCTGTTCCGTCTCGTAGCCCAAGATCAATACTGGCCGTGCGGAATGTCCTGTCGGGGAGTCGCACCGAATCTGGTCTGCGAGCTTCGCTGGCGACAACCCGTCAGCCAGGTCGCCATGACGTAACCATGCGCGCCGAGACGGGACACAGGCCGCGGCCCCCGCTTCCGCCGGGACCCAAAATGGTTGACAACGATTAGTCAGGCCTGGATAGTTGCTACTGACGGATCGTGGCGCGGTCGCCGACAAGGCAGGATGGGAGGTGACAAGGGTGTCGGAGGGAGAACCGGTTGGCCGCGCGGCGCAAGGTCGGCAACCTGCTGGGGCTGGCGGTCCTGGCCTACCTGAGCCGCGCCCCGATGCACCCGTACGAGCTCAGCCGGACCCTGCGCGACCACGGCGACGACCGCAGCATCAAGTTCAACCACGGCTCGCTGTACATGGTCGTCCAGCAGCTGGCCAAGGCCGGCTTCATCACCGAGCTGGCGACGACGCGCGAGGGCCAGCGCCCGGAGCGGACCGTCTACGCCATCACGCCCGCCGGTCGCGACGAGCTGCACGACTGGCTGCGGGAGCTGGTCGCCCGGCCGGAGCACGAGTACCCGAGCTTCGTCTCCGCGCTGTCGCTGGTCGGCGCGCTGCACCCGGACGACGTCGTCGAGCAGCTGCGCGCGCGGCTGACCGGCCTGGCCGCGGGGCGGGCCGAGGTCCAGAAGATGATCGACGACTCGCTCGCCGAAGGGGTTCCCGAGCTCTTCCTGATCGAGGAGGAGTTCCGGGTCGCCCAGCTCGACACCGAGGCCGCCTTCGTCGAGCGCCTGATCACCCGGATCACCGACCCGGACGTCGGCTGGGGCCCGGCCTGGGCCGCGTTCCATGCGGCCCTCGCGGCGGAGACGCCGGCCCAGCCGAACGCCTGAGACCATCCCCGGCGTGAGGCCGCTCCGCCGCGCCGTTTGCGACCGCGCGGGCCTGACGCCCAGCTCCGCCTGACGGCCACCCGAGCGCGGCAGCCTTTGCCTGCCGCCGGCCCGGCGTAGTCGACGCCGGCCGGCCCGCTCGGCCGACCGCCATCAACCCCTTCGGGCACGGCGACTCCCCTGGCCGTGCCCTGCCCGGCCCGAGGCCCGGGCGACGACGCCACCGTCACGAGGCGGTCCGCCGGCCTGCCCAATCTGCGTGCTCTCCCCTGCTGTGAAAGGCGGATTCACCATGTCCACAATCAGGAGCGCCATCGTCGTCGGCGGCGGGATCGCCGGGCCGGTGGCCGCGGTCGCCCTCGGCCAGGCCGGCATCGCGGCCACCGTCTACGAGGCGTACGACACGACCGCCGACGGTGTCGGCGGCACCCTGAGCATCGCGCCCAACGGCCTCGACGCCCTGGCCGCGGTCGGCCTGGGCGGGATCGTCGAGGCGATCGGCACCCCCATCACCTCGATGGTGATGCGCAACGGCGCGGGCCGCCGGCTGGCCACGCTCGGCGCGCCCGCTGGGCTCGCCGAGCAGCGGCTGCTGTGGCGTCCCGACCTCTACCGCGCGCTGCGCGACGCCACCGCCAGCCGGGGCGTCACCGTCGAGTACGGCAAGCGCCTCGTCGCCGTCGATCAGCACCCGGACGGGGTCACGGCCCTGTTCGCCGACGGCACCTCGGCCACCGCCGACGTCCTCGTCGGCGCGGACGGAATCCGGTCCCAGGTCCGGGCCCTGCTCGACCCGGCGGCGCCCGCGCCGCGCTACGTCGGCCTGCTCGGCTTCGGCGCACGGCTCGGCCCCGGGCCGGTCGACGCCAGCCGGATCGGGCCGACCGGGTCCGAGATGCACTTCGTCTTCGGCCGGCGCGCCTTCTTCGGCTACGTGCTGGACGCGGACGGCTCGGGCGGCTGGTTCGCCAACCTGCCGCGGGCGCAGTCCCTGGCGGCGGCCGAGGCCAGGGCCACCGAGCCGGCCGCCTGGCTGGAGCTGCTGCGCGAGACGTTCGCCGGTGACCGGCTACGGATGGACGACCTGATCGCCCGGACCGACCCGGCGGACCTGATCTGCGTCGGTGGCATGGAGGACCTGCCCAAGGTGGCGACCTGGCACCGCGGCCGGGTCGTCCTCGTCGGCGACTCCGCCCACGCCACGTCGCCCAGCTCCGGGCAGGGCGCGTCGCTCGCCCTCGAGAGCGCCGTCCAGCTGGCCCGCTGCCTGCGCGACCTGCCGTACCAGGAGGCGTTCGCCAGCTACGAGAACCTGCGGCGCGACCGCGTCGAGAAGATCATCAAGATGGGTGAGCGCACGAACAGCGACAAGGCGGCGGGGCCGGTGGCCCGGGTACTGCGCGACCTGATGATGCCGGTCGCGATGCGGCTCATGAACCCCGAGTCGTTCTCCTGGCCGATGCGCCACCACATCGACTGGGACGCCCCGGTCACCGGTGTCGGCCCTGGCGGCGACGCGCTGGTGACCGCCGGGTCACCGGCCCGAGCCCGCTGACGCGGGCCCTCGCGGCCTTCGCAGGCGGTGCGGCCGGTCCGCCGGGCGCGGCCAGCTCGGGCGCCGGCGTGGGCGTCGCTACGCCAGCGCGGCGACCTCGAGGCGGCTCACGCCGCCGGTGATCGCGAGCTCATAGCCGGTCGTGCCCTGGCCCATGGTGTAGGTCCAGCTCCCGAACGGGCCCTGGCGCTGGCCGTCGACGACGACGTCGCTCGCGCCGCCCCGGATGCGCAGGTTGACGGGCACATCGGCGGGCCGTTCGAGGCGCAGCGCCTTGGCGCCGCCGGTCAGCGAGATCCGGGCGCCGCGGCCGGGCGCGCCCAGGCGCAGCCGCAGGTCGTTCGCTCCCCCGGTCAGCGAGAACGACCGGGGGGCCACGCCCTGGAGCTCGACGACCAGCTGCTGCGCGCCGCCACGGACGTCGATGGCCCAGGCGACGAGCGGGCTGAGGGTGAGCGTCGAGGCTCCCGAGCCGGCCCGCCACAGCGACCTGTTCCGGCGGCCGAACTGGACCCGCACCTCGGTCTCGTCCGGGCGCACGATGACCTCGCTGGTCGGGGCCGCGCCGGCGAAGTCGCCCTGGTAGAGGCTGTCGGCGGGGAAGTCGGGGCCGCCGGAGACGATCTGGAGCTGCTTGAGACCGCCGGCGAGGTGCAGCCGGGCCTGGGTGGCCGAGCCCAGTGGCGCTCCCAGCGTCACCGGCGTGGCCGAGGCGGCGGGGTCGTCGCGCAGGCTGGCGGTCTGGTCGCGCAGCATCCCGGTGGTCGCGACGAGGAAGCGGGCGATGGTCGCCTGCTCGGCGGGGCTGAACTTCGCCTGGATGGCGGACGCGGCCTCGGTCATCGGCCCGAACATGACGTCGAGCGCGGCGAGCCGCTCGGCGACCGCCGTAACCACGACCCGGCGCCGGTCGCCCGGGTCGGGCAGCCGGGTGACGTAGCCGCGCCGCTCCAGGCCGTCCAGCACCCGGGTGATGGCGCCCGTCGTCAGCTGGGTCGCCAGGGCGAGCTGCCCGGCGACCCGTGGGTTGGAGCGCACGATCGCCAGCACCGCGAGCTCGGTCGACGTGAGCCGCGCCCGCAGCCCGGCCGCGGACTGGAAGAGCTGCGCGGCCGACACCAACTCCTGCAGCAGTGCCTCCAGGTCGATGTCGGCCTCCCTCGACTGGCGCTCCATCACCGCCACCTCCCTGTCGGACCGGGTGCCGCCGCCGTCCGGTCCCGGGCCGGTCGGACCGCCGTGTCCCGAGGCGGTCCGGGCAGGCAGCGCGGGCCCGGCGAAACCGGGCCTTGACACCGCGACCAACGGTATCTCACTATCGCATTGCCTTACTCACTCAGACAAGTTTCATGCAGGAAATCGGCGGAGCGACCGCCGGACCTCCTCGGCGCGACCACCACCACACACCGCGCCGGCCATCCTCGCCCGTCAGCCACCACAGGCCCCCGGCGCCCGTCGTCGCCCTCGGAGAACTGTCGGTGCTGGCCGTCACGATGTCACCGAGACTGGGACGCGGCTGTCCCACCGAATCCGAAACGGACGCCACATGATCACAACCCAGGCGCTGCGCCGGGAATACCGCCGGTCCCGGCGCGCCGACCCGGTCGTCGCCGTCGACGGCATCGACCTGGTCGTCGACCGTGGCGAGGTCTTCGGACTGCTCGGCCCGAACGGCGCCGGCAAGTCGACGACGATGCGGATGCTGACCACCCTGCTCCCGCCCACCGCGGGCACGGCGCTCGTCGCCGGCCATGACGTGGTGAAGGAGCGGGCGGCGGTGCGCCGCCGGATCGGCTTCGTCGCGCAGGGCGGCGGCACCGACTCGGCCGAGACCGCCCGCGCGGAGCTGGTCATGCAGGGCCGGGTGTTCGGCATGTCCAAGACGGACGCGCTCACCCGGGCCGACGACCTGCTCGCCCGGTTCAGCCTCACCGACGCGGCCGACCGGCGCCTGGGCACCTGGTCGGGGGGCATGCGCCGCCGCCTGGACATCGCGGTCGGCCTGGTCAACTCCCCCGAGCTGCTCCTGCTCGACGAGCCGACGACCGGTCTGGACCCGGCGAGCCGGGCCGAGGTGTGGGCCGAGCTGCGCGCCGTCCGCGACGCCGGCACCACGATCCTGCTCACGACCCACTACCTGGAGGAGGCCGACGAGCTCTGCGACCGGGTCGCGATCATCCACAAGGGCAAGGTCGCGCGGACCGGGCCGCCGGAGGACCTGAAGAGCCAGGTCGCCGGGGACGGCATCGTCGTGACGCTGCCCACCGGCGGCCCCGAGGCGGTCGGCCCGACCGTCCGCGAGCAGCCCTGGTGCCGTGACGTCGACGTCGTCGACGACAAGACGATGCGGGTGTACGTCGAGGACGGCTCCCGCGCCGTCACCGACCTGCTGCGCCTGCTGGACGGCCTGTCGACCCCGGTGCTCACGCTCACGCTGACCCGGCCGAGCCTCGACGACGTCTTCCTCACCGCCACCGGCCACCCGCTCGCCACCGCCGTCTGACCCGCTCGGTCCGTCGCGTGCCCGGCCCGCGCCCGACGGCGCCCAGGCTCCGTGCCACCCGGGCCCGCGGCCGCCGGAGTGCCGGCATCGAGCCGAGGCCTGCGGTCCGCGCGGCGCTGGTCCCGCGCCGGACGGGCTCGCCAGGCGGCCGCCTGCGCGCCGTTGCCCGGCCCGATCAGCCGTCCCGATCTGCCCACGTTCGCTCGACTCCTCGACTGGGAGCCTCCATGCGCTTCTTCTCCGACGTCCGGCTCACCTACGCCCGCGCCGTGCGCGCGGTGCTGCGGGAGCCGAGCTGGATCATCATCGGGCTCGCGCAGCCGCTGTTCTACCTCTACCTGTTCGGCCCGCTGCTGAAGAACGGCGGCGTCACCCGCGGCCTGCCCGCGGGCACCAGCAGCTGGGACGTTTTCGTGCCGGGCCTGCTGGTCCAGCTCGTCCTGTTCAACTGCGCGTTCAACGGGTTCGCGCTGCTGTCCGAGATGCGGGCCGGCGTGCTGGAACGGCTGTCGGTGACGCCGATCAGCCGGCTCGCGCTGCTGCTCGGCCGGGCACTGCGGGACGCGACGCTGGTGGTCATCCAGGGCGCGATCCTCGTCGGCCTCGCCGCCCCGCTCGGTCTGCACCTGCACGCGGGCCTGGTCGTCGCCGCCCTGGTGCTGATGGCGCTGGGCGTCGGCCTGTCCTGCCTGGGCTACGGGCTCGCGCTGGTGCTGCGCAGCGAGGACGCGCTGGCTCCCGTGATCCAGGGCTTCTCGCTGCCGCTGCTGCTGCTGTCCGGGATCTTCCTGCCGCTGTCGTTCGCCCCGGCCTGGCTGAACGACACCGCCGACGCCAACCCGCTGCGCCACACGACCGACGCCGTCCGGGCCCTGATGCTCGGCCACGGCCGGTCCTGGATCGGGATCGTCGTCACCTGCGCCTTCGCCGTGCTCCTGGTGGCCTGGGGTACCCGTCGGTTCCACAGCACCGAGGACCTGCGCATCACCTGATCTGGCCGCGGGCGGCCGGCCGGCCGGCCTGGTTCAGCCAAGGCCGCCTCGGGCTGGCTCTGCTCGGCCCCGCGGCAGGGCCGCGCCCGGGTTGAGGATGTGCAGGGGGTCGAGGGCGTTCTTGATGCGCCAGCTCAGGTCCAGGACGTCGGGGCCGAGCTGGTCCGCGAGCCAGGGGAGCTTGAGGCGCCCGACGCCGTGTTCGCCGGTGATCGTGCCGCCGAGGCTGATCGCGAGGGCCATGACCTCGCCGAACGCCAGGTCGGCGCGCCGGGCCAGCTCCGCGTCGGCCGGGTCGAAGACGATCAGCGGGTGGGTGTTGCCGTCGCCCGCGTGCGCGACGATGGCGATGGTGACGTCGTGGGCGGCCGCGATCGCCTCGACGCCGGCGACCAGCTCCGGGAGCCGGGGCAGCGCGACACCGACATCCTCGAGCAGGAGGGTGCCGAGCGGCTCCAGCGCCGTGATCACGCTGCGCCGGGCGACGACGAACGCCTCGCCCTCGTCCGGGTCGTCGGTCGCGAGGACCTCCGTCGATCCGGCCTTCTCGCAGGCCTCGACCATGATCCTCAGCTCGTCGGCGCCCGACTGGTGCTGGGCGTCCGTACGGGCGACGATCAGCGCGGCGGCGGTGCGGTCCAGGCCCATCCGGAACATGTCCTCGACGGCGTTGATCGAGGTCCGGTCCATCAGCTCCAGCATCGCGGGCCGCATCTGGGCGGTGATCGCGAGGATCGCGGCCGTCGCCGCGGCCATCGTGGGGAAGGTCGCGACCAGGGTGCAGGTCGCGGGCTGCGCGGGAAGCAGCCGCAGGGTCGCCTCGGTGACGATCCCGAGGGTGCCCTCGCTGCCGACGAACAGCTTGGTCAGCGACAGGCCCGCGACGTCCTTCAGCCGGGCGCCACCGAGCCGGACCGCCGTCCCGTCGGCCAGGACGACCTCCAGGCCCAGGACGTAGTCGGAGGTCACCCCGTACTTCACGCAGCACAGGCCGCCGGCGTTCGTCGCCACGTTGCCGCCGATCGAGCAGATCTCGAAGGACGACGGGTCCGGCGGGTACCACAGCCCGTGCGCCGCCGCCGCGGACTTGACCTCGGCGTTCAGCGCCCCCGGCTGGGCGGTCGCGACCCTGGTCACCGGGTCGACCTCGACGGCCCGCATCCGCTCGGTGGACAGCACGATCCCGCCGTCGACGGCGGTCGCCCCGCCGGACAGGCCCGTGCCGGCGCCGCGCGGAACCACGGGCACCCGGTGGCGCGCGGCCCAGCGGACCGCGGTCTGGACCTGCTCGGCCGACTCGGCCCGCACCGCCGCGACCGGTGTCCCGACGTTCGGGCCGGTGGCCCGGTCGCGCCGGTACTTCTCCAGCAGCTCCGGCTCGGTCACGACGACCCCCGCCGGCAGCGCCTCGACCAGTTCCGCCAGCACCTCGTCCACGCCCCCTCCACCCGCACGCCCCGCCGCATCCGGCCCGGCGACCACGGTAGGCCGTCCGTAAGGACCGGCGGCCCGGAACCAGCAGGCCACCGCGAGAGGCACCACGGGCACCGAGGGCCCGTGGGTGCTACCGGCCAGTAGGGCAGGCCGACAAAAACCGCCGAAGCGATCGACTTTTGGCGTCGGATCGGCCATCATAGGACGCAATGCCGGCTGTCCGGCGCGGCTCCCCCCGTACCGCGCCGGACAGCCGGTTTTTCGTTGCCCGCGGGCCGTCAGCAGATCACGGCCGGCCGCACCGAGTCCCGAGCGTCCATGACAGTGCGGCGCACGTCACGGCCGGTGTCCGGGCTTTCCCCGGGGATGGTCCCGCCCCCGGGCGTCGACGCCGCTTCGCCTGCAAGGGCTGAAGGTTCCCGGCGCCGGGGCCATCGGACCTGCCGGACAAGGCCCACAGGTGTCGGCGAGCAGACCCCAATGGGGCCAAGAGGGGCTTCTGGCAGCACGTTAAGGTAGGCGTAGGGGGGCAAAGAGGCCGCCGCGTACGCCACTGTCACAAGCGCGCCAATGCCACAAGCGCGACCTGTCGCACCTGCGCCCTGCCACAGCGCGCCGAGAGGACAAACGCGCCACGGGCACAAGCGCACTGACACCGGGTACAGGCCAGTCGACGCCCAGTCAGGCACGCCGACGGCGTCGGCGGCCGAGTCCGCTCGCTTGCTGACAGAACGCCAGCACCGCCGCGCCAGGGAGGCCTCCGATCGACCGCAACGAGCTCATCGACATCACGCGGCGAGCGCTCAAGATCTCGATGGACAAGACGACCGACATGATGCCCAGCGAGCGCATCGTGCCGGCGACCATCTACACCAGCCAGGATCTGTTCGAGCGCGAGCGCGAGTACGTCCGCCGTGCCCCTCAGCTTGTCGGCTACCGCTCCGAGCTGCCCGAGCCCGGCAGCTACACCACCAAGCAGGTGATGGACGTCGCGGTGCTGCTGACCCGCGACGACGACGGCGCTGTCCGCGCCTTCCAGAACGTCTGCGCGCACCGGCAGGCCAAGGTCGCCGAGGGCTGTGGCGTCGCCGAGCGGTTCACCTGCCCGTACCACGCCTGGAGCTACAACAAGGTGGGCGCGCTGGTCAGCGCCCCGGGCCGCGACGGCTTCCCGACCGCCATGAAGGGCGCCGGGCTCACCGAGCTGCCCGCCGCCGAGCACGCCGGCTTCCTCTGGGTCGGCCTCGACCCGGACGGCGGGCCGTTGGACATCGAGTCCCACCTTGGCGACCTCGGCCCGGAGCTCGCCTCCTGGGGCATCGGCGACTGGAACTCGGTCGGCGAGAAGGTGCTCGACGCGCCCGCCAACTGGAAGCTCGCGCTCGACACGTTCGGCGAGAACTACCACTTCGCCTCGGTACACCAGAACACGTTCGCGCTGCTGGCCCGCAGCAACTGCGCGCTGTTTGACACCTACGGCCCGCACCACCGGCTGATCTTCCCGCTGCAGAACATCACCGAGCTCGCGGACAAGCCGGAGAGCGAGTGGGAGCCGCTGCACAACTTCGTGGTGATCTACGCGATCTTCCCGAACATCGTGATGTCGGTGACGTTCATCAACGGTGAGATCTTCCGCGTGTACCCGGGCGAGAAGGCCGGCCACTCGATCACCGTCCACCAGAACGCGACGACGCTCGACGTCTCGGACGAGGCCGGCCGCAAGGGCGCGGACGACATCTTCGAGTACGCGCACTCGAGCGTCCGTGACGAGGACTACCCCCTGGCCGCCAAGGTCCAGGCCAACATGGAGTCCGGCGTGCGGCCCAACGTCACGTTCGGCCGCAACGAGCCGGGCCTGCACCACCGGCACGCCTGCATGGATGAGGCCGTCGCGCCCGTCGCCGCCGGCTGAGCACCCGGCTGTCACTCCCGGCCCCTGGCCGGCCCGGCCGGCCAGGGGCCGGCGTACACTCGGACGACCCCGGCAGCGGGGCGGCGGCCGGCTCATGATCGCCCGCGGTGCGTCGAGCCCGCCGTCTCCGGCCTGGACACGGCGCTCACCGGTCGACGGCGGGAGTGAGGTAGGTCCACGGGGTCACCGCCGGGTCCAGCGGCATCGGGACGTGGATGACGGTCGGGCGGCCGGTGGACAGTGCCGTGGCGAGGACCGCGCCCAGGTCGCCCGGGCTCTCGGCACGGGCCCCGTCGGCGCCGAACGCCCGGGCCAGCGCGACGAAGTCCGGGTTGCGCAGCACAGAGCCGGCCTCCCGGCCGAACAGCCGGTCCTGGTCGGCCTTCACGTTGCCGTAGGCGCCGTTGTCGAACACGACCGTGACGACGCCCAGGCCGTACTGGACGGCGGTGGCGAGCTCCGCCGCGCCGAACAGGAAGCCGCCGTCACCGGTCACCGACACCACCGGCCGATCCCGGTGCGCCGCCTTCACCCCCAGCGCGGTCGGGAAGCCGAAGCCGAGCGTGCCCTGGTGCCCGGCCGTGACGAAGTGGCGCGGCGCGTACACCGGGAACGCGAACAGCGACGCGAAGCCGACCTGGGAGATCTCCTCGACGAAGTAGCCGTCCTCGGGCAGCGCCGCCCGGATCGCCGCCAGGTAGTCGGCGTGCGGGCGCAGCCGGCTCGCCACGTCGGCCTGGAACCGGCTCTTGACCGCCGCGAACTCGGCCGCGCGGGAGGGCCGCAGCTCGACCATCGTGGCCTCGGGGCCGTCCCGATCCCCCACGGGCCGGCCGCGCGCGTCCCGGCCTGACGAGGACCGGTCCCGCAGCAGCCCGACGAGGGCGGCCGCGGCGTCGCGGGCGTCGGCGGTGACGGCCACCGCCGGGTCGCGCCACACGTGCTGGCGCGGGTCGATGTCGATGCTCACCAGCCGCGGGCCGGGGCTGCGCACCGGCCACCGGAACCAGGTCAGCTCGCCGCGGGTGCCGAGCATCAGCAGGACGTCGGTGCCAGCCCAGTGGGCGAACCCGGCGGCGCCGGTGAACGCGTACGGGTCGTCGTCGCGCAGCACCCCGCGGTCGCCGCGCTGCGCCACCACCGGAGCCCCCAGCAGCGCGGCGAGCGCGCGGACCTCCGCGCCAGCGTGCCGGGCCCCACTTCCGATCATGATCATCGGGTTGCGGGCCGCGGCCAGCAGGTCCGCGGCGGCCCGCACGGCCGCCTCGTCGACGGGCGGCGGCGGGTCCGGCGGCTGGACCCGCGGCGCGGGAACCTCAGCGGCCGCGCCGAGGACGTCCCACGGCGCCGCGAGCACCACCGGGCCGGGCCGCCCCGAGGCCGCCCGGGCGAACGCCTCGGCGAGCAGGCCGGGAGCCTGGGCCGGGTGGCGGATCGTCTCGGCCCATTTCACGAACGAGCGCAGGGTCGCCAGCTGGTCGGGCATCTCGTGCAGGTGGCCCATGCCCCTGCCTGCGTACGCGGTCGGCACGTCCGAGGTCAGGCACACGACCGGGGTCCCGGTACCGGCAGCGGTCAGCAGGCCCGCGGCGGCGTTCAGGACGCCCGGGCCCGGCACGACCGTACAGACCCCGGGCCGCCCGCTGGACTGGGCGTAGCCGAGGGCCATGTACGCGCAGGCCTGCTCGTGGCGGGCCCCGACCAGCGTGATCTCGGCGGACCGCTCGCCCAGCGCGTCGAACAGCGCGTAGGTCTGGACCCCCGGCAGCCCGAACACCGTGTCGACGCCGTGGGCGAGCAGCCCGTCGACGAGCGCCTGCCCGGTCGTCCGCCGCCCGCCCATGGGGTCACCGTAACCGTCAGGTCGCCGCAAGCGCCCGGCCGACCGCTCGGCAGGCATGGCCCCCGGGCCGGGGGCACGGGGCCGGGCCCGTCAGTCGGCCGCCGCGGCGACGGCGTCGCCGGTGCCGGGATCGAGGCGCAGCTCGCGGGCCGGCGGGGCCGCCGGGAACGGTCGGCGGGGCTCGCGGACGCCGGCGGACCCGCCACCGCGCACGACCCACAGGCGCACCGTCGCCCCCGCGTCGACACGGGCGCCGGCCTCGGGCGCCTGGCTGGAGACGACGGCGCCCGGCTCCGGCGTGATCGCGACCAGCGGCGCCCCGGGACCGTCGCCGAGGCCGACCGCGACGCCGACGAACCCGGCCTCCGCGAGCCTGCGGCGGGCCTCGTCGATCGGCAGGCTGACCACGTTCGGCACCATCGAGGTCCGGTACCGCCGGCCTCGGTCTTTCCGACACCTGTGATCATGGTGTTCGTCACCGTGCTCATCGTCGAGGGCATCGCGACCTGGCTGCGGCGGGTCTTCCGCTGACGGCTCGCGCGGCCGGGCCGTCGTGCCCGGCCGCGCCGCGTGACCACACCCGATCCACCCGGCGGCCCGCCCCAGCCGCCGGGCAGCGCCGTCGCCCGGGCTGCCGCCGCCAGGCCGGCGGGCCCGGGCGTTCGCGCGTCACCGGCTGTGAGGCCGGGAACCGCCGATGCGCCGACCACCGCCGATGCGCCGGGAATTTACGTGCGCGCAGGTCTGGCGACTGGAAATTAACGCCGGCGATCCGGGAATGCGACACATCCGCCCCATGATCCTTCCAATACCTGTCAACCGACAGGTATCCTCGATCATGGGAGGTGACGTGGTGAGCACATCGGAGGTCGTCGCACCGGGCGACATCATCGGCCAGCTCGGCTACAAGCAGGAGCTGCACCGCGGCGTCGGGACCTTCGCGTCCTTCGCCGCCGGGTTCTCCTTCGTCTCGATCCTCACCACCGTCGTCCAGCTGTTCGGGCTGGGCTTCGGCATCGGCGGGGCGTCGTTCTTCTGGACCTGGCCGATGGTCTTCGTCGGCCAGCTGCTCGTCGCGCTGTGCTTCTCCGAGCTCGCGGCCCGCTGGCCGATCTCGGGCGCCATCTTCCAGTGGTCGAGCCGCCTCGGCGGCACGACGGCCGGCTGGTTCATCGGCTGGACGATGATCATCGGCCAGGTCCTGACTGTGGCCGCGGCGGCGATCGCCCTGCAGGCGGCGCTGCCGGAGATCTGGTCCGGCTTCCAGATCGTCGGCGGCTCGCACGCCGACCCGACGCTGGTCTCGACGACCGGCGCGCAGAACGCCGTCCTGCTCGGCTGCCTGCTGCTCGTGATCACCACCGTCGTCAACATCCTGGGCATCCGGGAGACGGCACGGGCCTCCAGCATCGGCGTGATCTGCGAGATCATCGGCGTCGCCGTGCTCGTCATCGCACTGTTCTGCCTGCCCAAGCGCGGGCCGGAGATCGTCATCCACAACACCGGCTGGCCGGGCGGCGGGCACTATCTGCCGGCGTTCCTCGCCTCGTCGCTGATGGCCGCGTACGTCATGGTCGGCTTCGACTCGGCCGGCGAGCTCTCCGAGGAGACCCTCAGCCCGCGCAAGACCACCCCGAAGACGATCCTGCGGGCGCTGACCACCTCCGGCATCGGCGGGGCGCTGCTGATCATCTCCGCACTGATGGCGGCGGCCAGCGTCGACGACGGCAAGCTTGCCTCCGGTGGCCTCGCGTACGTGCTGACCGACCGGCTGGGCAGTGTGCTCGGCCGGCTGCTGCTGTGCTTCATCGCCGTGGCGGTGTTCGCCTGCACGCTGGCCTGCCAGACCTCCGGGGCCCGGATGATGTACTCCATGGCCAGGGAGGGCGCGCTGCCGTTCCACAAGTACCTCGGCAAGGTCTCGCCCCGCACCGGCACGCCGATCATCACCTCGATCGTCGTCGGCGTGCTCGCCGCCGCCGCGCTGCTGGTCAACATCAACCAGTCGGCCATCTTCCTGGCCCTGTCCAGCCTCTGCATCGGCATGCTCTACCTGGCCTACCTGGGCGTGACCCTACCGCTACTGATCGTGCGCATCAGGCACCGCAAGACGGACGGCTTCCCTGGTGGCGTCGACGAGGACGGCAAGCCGCTGTTCTCGATGGGCCGCTGGGGCATCCCGCTGAACGCGATCGCGGTGCTCTACCAGGCCGGGATGGCGGTCAACCTGATCTGGCCGCGCGCGGAGATCTACGACCTCGGCGGCAAGGGCTGGTGGCTGCGCTGGAGCGCGCTGCTGTTCATCGGCATCGTGCTGGCCATCGGCGCGGCCTACTTCGCCGCCCGCCGCCTGCACACCAAGATCAACCTTCCGCACGTGCCACACACCGCCGCCCCCGAGGCCCTGCCAGAGGCCGCCTGAACCAGCGCCTGACCGCGCGGGGGACGCGAGGAGGAAGGAAACACCCATGACGATGGCCGGCGAGACCCGCGGCGCGCCGCCGCGAGACGAGCACCTGACCGACAGCGTCCGCAACGCCCGGGCCGATGCCCGGGCGCAGGGCGGGCAGACGAGCGCGTGGATGCCGTACCTACCGGCGTCGACCAGCCCGTTCTGCCCAGCAGAAGTCGATCCGGCCACGTTGGTCTGGGCGGAGACGGTCGCGCCCGGCGGCTACACCCACAAGGTGCTCGCCGCCGGCTGCCGGCTGCGGTTCGACGACCCGACCGGAGACGCCTGCGCCCACCTGGTCGTCTACAACGCGGCCGAGCCGGTCGAGCGGCTCAACGTCGCCGACACCCAGAAGATCCCCTGGCAGGCCTACCTGGGGACCGGCCACCCGCTGCTGTCCGGCGACGGCCGGGTGCTGGCCACGATCGTCGCCGACAGCTCGGGGCGCCACGACGCGTTCTGCGGCACCAGCACCGACGCCTTCAACACGCACAAGTACGGCGACGCCCGGCCGGAGGGCCCCACGCCCTCCGGCCGGGGACTGCTGGTGAAGGCGGCGGCGAAGCACGGCCTGGCCCGCCGCGACCTGCCGCCGAGCGTGTCGTTCTTCCAGGGGGTCCGGGTCGAGGGCGACGGCGCACTGGTCTGGCAGGGGCCGGCTGGCGCCGGGACGCACGTCGAGCTGGTCGCCGAGCTGCCGCTGCTGGTCCTCGTCGCGAACGTCGCCCACCCGCTGGACCCGCGCGCCGACTATGTCGTCGGCCCGCTGCGGGTGCACGCCTGGCGCGGCGCGCCGACCGGCCCGGACGACCCGCGGTTCGCCGCGACGCCCGAGCTGAACCGGGCCTACCTGAACACCGTCGACTACCGGGAAGCGCGAGGGCTGTGATGATGCCGAGCTCGGAGGTCCAGGCCCAGGCCCAGGTCCAGGCCCAGGTCCAGGTCCTGGCCTGTCCGACCGTCGCCGGCGGCTCGGTCGGCTCGACCGTCCCCGTCGGCGCGGCCTACGCGCCCGGGTCGGTCCTCGACTGGTCCGAGAGCCTCGTGCCCGGCGCCGTCGTCCTCGACGAGCGCGTCGCGCCCAACGCGCCCTGGTCCGGCGTCGTGCGGACCGGCCAGGTGCTGACGATCGTCGACGTGGGCGGCAACCAGTCGGCCGACTGCCTGCTCTACAGCGCCGCCGGCCCCGAGGAGCGCTACAGCGTCCCGGACACCCTGGCCTGGCAGCAGAACGCCTACGTCCGGACCGGCACCGTGCTGCGCAGCAACGAGGGCCGGCCGATGGCGACCGTCGTCGCCAACGAGATCGACCGGCAGGACACGATCGGCGGAGCGTGTTCCAAGGAGTCGAACACGCTGCGCTACGGCCATCACGTGATGTTCCACCATGGCTGCCGGGAGAACTTCCTCGCCGAGGCGTCCCGGCACGGCCTCGGGGTGCGTGACCTGGTCTCCAACCTGAACTGGTTCATGAACGTGCCCGTCGAGGCGGACGGGGCGCTCGGCATCGTCGACGGCCTGTCGGCGCCGGGCCGCCGCGTCGCGTTCCGCGCCGAGATGGACGTCCTGGTCGTGGTCTCCAACTGCCCGCAGATGAACAACCCGTGCAACGACTTCAACCCGACCCCGCTGCGCATGATCGTCGTGGCGCCGGCGTGAGCGCGGAACCGGCGACCGTCCTGGTCGCGAACCGGGGGGAGATCGCGCGGCGGGTGATCCGGACGGCGCGGCGGATGGGGCTGGGCACGGTGGCGGTGTTCTCGGACGCCGACCGGGCCGCGCCACATGTCCGCGAGGCCGACCACGCCGTGCGGCTGGGCCCGGCGCCTGCCCGGGAGTCCTACCTGCGCGCCGACGCCGTCCTCGACGCGGCGCTGCGCCACGGCGCCAGGATCATCCACCCTGGCTACGGCTTCCTCTCGGAGAACGCGGCGTTCGCCCGTGCCGTCGAGGCGGCGGGGCTGCGGTTCGCCGGGCCGACCGCCGACCAGATCGTCGCGTTCGGCGAGAAGCACACGGCGAAGGCGCTGGCGAAGGCCGCCGGGGTCCCGCTGCTCGCCGGCACTGAGCTGCTCGCCAGCGCCGCCGAGGCGGTCGCCGCGGCCGAGACGACCGGGCTGCCGGTGATGGTGAAGGCCACCGGCGGCGGGGGTGGCATCGGCATGCGGGCCTGCTTCACCGTCGGCGAGGTCCGGGAGGCGTTCGCCGCCGTCGAGGCGCTGGCGGCGCAGAACTTCGGCTCGGCCGGGGTTTTCCTGGAGCGGCTGGTCCGCCCGGCTCGTCACGTCGAGGTCCAGGTGTTCGGCGACGGCACGGGCCGGGTCGCGGTGCTGTCGGACCGGGACTGCTCGCTGCAGCGGCGCAACCAGAAGGTCATCGAGGAGGCGCCGGCGCCGGCGCTGCCCGGCCACGTCCGCGAGCTGCTGCACCGCTCGTCGCGCGACCTGCTCGCCTCGGTGGGCTACCGCGGAGCGGGCACCGTCGAGTTCGTCTACGACCCGGTGCGCGAGGAGGCCTCGTTCCTGGAGGTCAACACCCGCCTACAGGTCGAGCACCCGGTCACCGAGGCGGTCCTCGGCGTAGACCTCGTCGAGCTGATGCTCACCCTGGCCAGGGATGGGCGGGTCGACGACACGGTGTTCACCCGGCCCTGGGCGCCGGTCGGCCACGCCGTCGAGGCCCGCGTCTACGCCGAGGACCCGGGGAAGGACGCGCTGCCGTCCGCCGGGCTGGTCACCCGAGCCTTCTTCCCCGGCCAGGAAGCCGCGGAGATCCCGGGGGTCCGGGTCGACGGCTTCGTCGAGACGGGGCTGGAGGTCTCCCCGTTCTACGACCCGCTGCTCGCCAAGGTGATCGCGGTCCAGCCGACCCGGGACGCGGCGCTCGACCTGCTCGGCGCGGCGCTGGACGCCAGCGGGGTTGACGGCATCGTCACCAACCTCGGCCTGCTGCGCGCGCTGACCGACTCCCCCGAGCTGCGCGCGTCGACGCACGCGACGACGACGCTGACCGAGCTGTCCGACCCGGCTCCCCGGATCGACGTGCTCGCGACCGGCCCGCTGACCACGGTCCAGGACCTGCCCGGCCGGCTCGGCTACTGGCACGTCGGGGTACCGCCAAGCGGCCCGTTCGACCCGGTGTCGTTCGCTGAGGCGAACCTCGCCGTCGGCAACCCGCCCGGGGCACCCGGGCTGGAGGTCACCGCCGGCGGGCTGCGCCTGCGGTTCTCGACCGCGTCGACGGTGTGTGTCACAGGCGCGCCCGTGCCACTCACCCTCATCGGCCCGCACTCGGCCACCGGCGACACAGGCCCGCACTCGGCCACCGGCGACACAGGCCCGCACTCGGCCGCCGGGAGCACAGGCATGGACGTGCCGCTGTGGGAGCCGGTCGCGGTGCCGGCGGGCGGGACGCTCGTACTCGGCGCGGCGACCGGGCCCGGGCTGCGCGGCTATCTGGCCGTGCACGGCGGGCTCGACGTGCCCGAGTACCTGGGCAGCGCCTCCACGTTCACCCTCGGCGGGTTCGGCGGCCACGCCGGGCGGGCGCTGCTCGCCGGCGACGTGCTGCGCCCCGGTGCGGCCGAACCGGCCGGTACCCCCGGTCCGACCCCGCCCGACCGGCGTCCGGCGCTGGCCTCACGCTGGGAGATCGGCGTCACCGAGGGACCGCACGCGGCACCGGAGTTCTTCACCCGGGCCGATATCGATGCCCTCTACGCGACCGACTACGAGGTGCACCACAACTCGGCCCGCACCGGCATCCGGCTGATCGGCCCGAAACCGGCCTGGGCGAGGGCCGACGGCGGTGAGGCGGGCCTGCACCCGTCGAACATCCACGACACCGCGTACGCCGTCGGCGCGCTCGACTTCACCGGCGACACGCCGATCATCCTCGGCCCGGACGGGCCGTCGCTGGGTGGCTTCGTCTGCCCCGCCGTGGTCGCGTCCGGCGAGCTGTGGAAGCTCGGCCAGCTGCGCCCCGGCGACACGGTCCGCTTCGTCGCCGTCCGGGAGACCGCGGCCGCGGCGCTGGACGAGCGGCGGGCGTCGCTCACGGTCGCGAGCGACGGCGGGGACGGCGACGACGGCGTGCTCGGCCGCCTCGAGGCCACCGGCACCAGGCCGAGCGTGACCTACCGGCGCGACGGCGACGACAACGTGCTCGTCGAGTACGGCCCGATGACGCTGGACGTCGGGCTGCGGATGCGGGTCCACGCGCTGCGCGAGACGCTGGCCGCACACGCGCCGGCCGGGATCGTCGACGTCACGCCCGGCATCCGGTCGCTGCAGATCCACACCGACGCGTCGGTGCTGCGGGCCCGCGACCTGACCGCGCTGCTGCGCGAGCTGGAGGACGAGGTGCCGGCGACCGAGGCGCTCGTCGTCCCGTCCCGGCGGGTCCGGCTGCCGCTGTCCTGGGACGACCCGGCGACCAGGCTCGCGATCGAGCGGTACATGGCGGGGGTGCGCGCCGACGCGCCCTGGTGCCCGTGGAACATCGAGTTCATCCGGCGGATCAACGGGCTGGGCTCGGTCGACGACGTGTACCGGACCGTGTTCGACGCCCGCTACCTGGTGCTCGGCCTCGGCGATGTATACCTCGGCGCGCCGGTCGCGACCCCGCTGGATCCGCGCCACCGGCTGGTGACGACGAAGTACAACCCGGCGCGTACCTGGACGGCGGAGAACTCGGTCGGCATCGGCGGCGCCTACCTGTGCATCTACGGGATGGAAGGACCGGGCGGATACCAGTTCGTCGGCCGTACCGTGCAGGTGTGGAACCGTTTCCGCCGCCGCGGGATGTTCGCCGAGCACCCGTGGGCGCTGCGCTTCTTCGACCGGATCGAGTGGTACCCGGTGAGCGCGGACGAGCTGCTGGAGCTACGGGCCGAGACCGACGCGGGCCGGGGCGCGTGCGACACCGAGGACGGCACCTTCTCCATCGCCGAGTACAACGCGTTCCTGGCCGCGAACGCGGGCTCGATCGCCGCGTTCCGCGCCACCCAGGCGGCGGCGTTCGAGGCGGAGAAGGAACGCTGGCGGGCCGCCGGCGAGTTCGACCGGCGGGACGAGCCTGTGGTCGCGGCCGGTGCTGACGTCGAGCTGCCTGCGGGCGTGGTCGCGGTCACGGCGCCGTTCACGGCGACCGTCTGGCAGCTGGCCGCCGAGCCGGGCACCCTCGTCGCGGCCGACGAGCCGGTGCTGTCCCTGGAGGCGATGAAGATGGAGACGAAGGTGACCGCGCCGGTGGGCGGAACGCTGTTGGAGATCTACGTCCGCCCGGGTGAGCAGGTCGCCCCCGGCCAGGTCCTCGCGGCGGTCCGCCCGTGAGCCGGGCCTTCCCGGTCGGCTCCGCCGATCGGCCAGGAACCCCGGGAGTGAGCTCGCGGAGTGGACGTCCGAGGGACGAGGATGGCCACGAGCAGGGGTCCCCGTTCGGCGCGGATGCGACGAACGGGGGGGGCGATGAGTGAAGCGACGGAGCGAACCCGAGACGCCGTGAGCGGGTCGACAGCTGGGCCGGTCGCGGGCGGGCCGGGCGTCGGTGGGCCGGGCGTGAAGCCGGTGGAGCGGGTCGAGGCGGCGTTCGCGCGGCTCGCCAAGGTCGACCGGCCGGAGGTGTGGATCAGCCTGCGGGACCGGGACGACGTCCTCGCGGAGGCGGCGGGTATCGACCCGGCGCTGCCCCTCGCCGGGGTCGTGGTGGCGGTCAAGGACAACATCGACGTCGCCGGGCTGCCGACGACCGCGGCGGCCGCGTCCTACTCCTATGAGCCGGCCGCCGACGCGACCTCCGTCGCCCGGCTGCGGGCCGCCGGCGCCATCATGATCGGCAAGACCAACCTGGACCAGTTCGCCACCGGCCTCGTCGGCACCCGCTCCCCCTACGGGGCGGTGCGCAACGCCTGGGACCCGGCCCGGATCTCCGGCGGGTCGTCGTCCGGGTCCGCGGTCGCCGTGGCGCTCGGGATCGTCGACGTGGCGCTCGGTACCGACACGGCCGGCTCGGGCCGGGTACCGGCCGCGCTCAACGGCCTCGTCGGGGTGAAGCCGACGAAGGGCCTCGTCCCGGTGACCGGGGTCGTGCCGGCCTGCTACAGCCTGGACTGCGTCACCGTCTTCGCCCGCGACCTGTCGCTGGCGCGGGCCGTCGCCGAGGTCATGGAGGGGCCGGACCCGGCCGACCCGTGGTCGCGCACCGGCCCGCCGGCCCCGCCCGCACCGGCCCGGCCGCGGGTGGCCGTGCCGACACCCGAGCATCTCGACGGGCTCGCCCCCGGCTGGGGTGAGGCGTTCGCCGCCGCGGTGGCCCGGTTCGCGGCGACCGGCGTCGAGATCATCGAGGTCGACATCGCCCGCCTGCTGGACGCGGCCACGCTGCTCTACGGCGGCGCGTTCGTCGCGGAACGCTACGCCGCCGTCGGCGCCCATCTGGAGGCGCATCCCGAGCTGGTCGGCACCGACCTGGACCCGACCGTCGCCGCGATCATCCTGGGCGGGAAGGCGCGGACCGCCGCCGACTGGGCCGCCGACAGCGCCCGGCTCGCGGCGCTCGGCGCGGCCGGCCGGGCCGCGCTCGACGGCTGCGCCGCGCTGCTCACCCCGACGACGACCTGGCACCCGACTTTCGCACAGGTCGCTGCCGACCCGGTCGGCGCGAACTCCCGGATGGGCCGGTTCACCAACTTCGCGAACCTGCTCGACTACGCGTCGGTCGCGGTCCCGGCCGGGTTCGTCGACGGGCTGCCCTTCGGGGTGATGCTCACCGGGCCGGCCTTCTCCGACCGGACGCTCGCCGGCCTCGCCGAACGGTTCGCGAACCCGGGCCTGGAGCTGTTCGTCGTCGGCGCGCACCTGACCGGGCAGCCGCTCAACGCCCAGCTGGTCGCCGCCGGCGGCACCCTGGTCGGCCCGGTCCGCACCGCGGCCGCCTACCGGCTGCACGCCCTGGAGACTGTGCCCGCGAAGCCCGGCCTCGTGCGGGTCACGCCGGGTGCCGAGGGCGCGAGCGTCGAGGGCGAGCTGTGGCGGCTGCCGGCCGCCGGGCTCGGGACCTTCCTCGCGGCCGTGCCCGGGCCGATGGTGCTCGGTAAGGTCGGCCTGGCCGACGGTCGTGAGGTCACCGGGTTCCTGGTCGAGCCGTTCGCCGTCGCGAGCGCGCCGGACATCAGCGCGCACGGCGGCTGGCGGGCCTACCTCGCAGCGACGGCGGCCGGCTGATGGGCGCGGCGGCGAGGGTGACGGGACAGACGACGACGGCGGCGCGGGCCGGACGGCCGCGGCACCGGCCGCAGTCGGCGAGCGCCGTCCCGGCCCGGGCCCAGATTCTCGACGCGGCGGCGGCGCTGTTCACCGAGCACGGGTTCGCCGCGACGAGCACCCGGATGATCGCCGACAAGGTCGGCATTCGCCAGGCGTCGCTGTACTACCACTTCGCCACCAAGGACGAGCTGCTCGTCGAGCTGCTCTCCACCTCGGTGCGGCCCAGCCTGGACGTGGTCGAGCGGATCGGCACGCTTGCCAGCCAGGTGAGCGCCGCCGCGGCGCTGTACGCGGTCGCGGTCGCCGACGTGCGGACGCTGGTGACGGCCCCGCACAACATCGGCACGCTCTACCTGCTCCCCGAGGCGCAGGGCGACGTGTTCGCCCCGTTCCGCGCGGAACGCCAGGAGCTGCAGGACGCCTACGGCCGGCTCGGCACGGCGGCCGCCACGGCGGCGGTAGCCGCAACGCTCTCCCCGGCCCAGCTCGGCGAACTGCTGATCCAGCTCGTCGAGGTCGTCATCCAGATCCGTCGCACCCGCGAGCCCACCGGCGCCGACGGCACCGCGATCGCGGCGTCCTGCCTGCGCCTGTGCGGCCTGGACGCGCTCACCGTCGACGCCGCCGCGACCGAGGCCCGCACCCTGCTGGCCAGCCTGGGCTGACCGCGCCCACCGCCGAGGCCAGCCGTCGTCCTGACCGCCGTCTACGGCCTCCCATGGTTGCGAAACGGCCGCGCGTACGACCCTCAGAGGGCGCCGGGTAGCCGGCGGGAGTCTCACCCGCCGGCCCCCACAGATCCGGACGTGAGCCTCTCGACTCATCCGGCTCGTGCTGTCCTACCGACCGCCAGCGGTTGCTGCCAGTGCGCGAACAGTCCCGGGTCGCGGCGACGTACCTCCGCGAGGAACCGTAGCGACCGGCGCCACCGCCGTCGGAACCGCCTGTATTTGCGTTGCAGCCATCGCGCCAGGTAGGCGTCGATCAGGCGGAGGGTCGGAGCCAACCGAGACGGTGTAAACGCACCGTAGTAGTTGATCCAACCCCTGATCAGCGGATTGATTCTCGCTGCCAGGTCCTGGAGAGTCCCGGCCGTGCGCCGATGCAACCTCCACCGGCGTATCTGGCGGCGTAGCCGTTTGGCATTCCTGTCGCTGATCGCGGGAGTGAAACCGACGAACAGTGCCCCGTCCCGGCGGCGAACCGTCCGGGCATGGAACGTGTACCCAAGGAAGTCGAAGCCCGTCGGCCCGTCCCAGGGTTTCCTCCGTCCGTCGTCCGCGCAGTAAACGACCTGGGTCTTGGACTCGTTCAGTTCCAAGCCACATTCCGCCAGCCGGCCGCGTATATCCGCCAGCACCCTGCGAGCCTGCTGCTCGCTGGTGCAGTGCACGACCACATCGTCACTGAACCGCTCGAACAGGACACCCGGAAATTCCCGGATCATCCAGGTGTCGAACGCATAGTGAAGATAGATGTTAGCCAGCAATGGTGACACAGGCGACCCCTGCGGGCATCCCCGTGTCCGTTCTTCCCGGGTCCCGTCCGCTCGGACCAGGGGAGCCCTCAGCCAGCGCTCCACATACAGCCCGACCCATCGGGTATCCCAGTCGAGGTGCCGGTGCACCGCCGCCATCAGCTTATCCCACGGCACGCTGTCGAAGAACGCCCGAATATCCAGGTCGATGACCCAGTCGTTCTTCCAGCACCGCGTACGTGCGGCCGCGACCGCGTCCAGCGGCGAGCGCCCTGGCCGGTACCCGTAGGAGTCCCGATGGAACATCGGCTCCACTCGCGGGTCCAGGACCAGCACGGCCACCGTCTGCGCGACCCGATCCGCCACGGTCGGCACCGCCAACACGCGCGAGCCACCCTCCGGCTTCGGTATCACCACCTCACGCAACGGCGACGGGAAGTAGGTACCCGACGACATCCGATTCCACGTCTTGTACAGGTTGTCTTTAAGCCTGCTCTCGAACGTGGCGATCGACGTCCCGTCGACTCCCGCCGCACCCTTGTTGGCCCGGACTCTCCCAAAAGCCTCCACGAACAGCCGCTTGTCAATGTCAAACGGTTTCGGCTGTGACACGCCGACCGGCTCCTCCCGCATCCAACGGTTGACCGACACATTGTCACCGGACAGCCCGCCCCCTTCGCTCCACCCCCATTACAGGAGTCTCCGCGCTACTACGAGGCGGTCCGCCCCTTCCGTTTCCACCTTCGGTACTCTGTCCTCACGGATTCCGCCGCTTGGAGTTCTCCCTCACCCACGCCATACTCGACGCGAGACGTGGCATACGGAAAGTTCCCACGTTCCACACGGAAGCCCGGACCGGGCTCGCGCCACCTGCATGCCGGACGCCGTCTGGGCAGTAGACGGGTAACCCCCAGACTCATCCCGAAGCCGTTTCACTGCCCCGGTTCTGACGCCATCCACATCTTTTCGACACTTCAACGGTGGTTCGCTCGCGCTCGCCTTCCCGGCCCACACCTGACACGATCACCGCCGCGCCTTTTCCGTCACGCTCACGACCCCAGCTGTTCGGCTGACGCCGCTGACGGCGGTTTGTGACCACCACCCGCATGGCGATCACGGAGGGCCAACCTCCATCTCCCGTGCAGCACCCCTCCAAAAGATCACCGTCTACCTCAGATCGGCGTCTCCCTTCGAGTTCGTGGCGCAACAAGACGGCGATCAAGTCTGGCGAAGCCAGCCAGGCAGGCCGGACGGGGCCAACCTCGGGGCCGGAACCAGCCCGTAACCTCGTGGCCCGCACGCGTCGGTCGCCAGGCCAGTTTCCACACCCGAACGCGGATCTTCGACGGCCCCCTGGCCGAAGGAATCGGCAAGATCACCAATCACGTATGGATATTTGGTATCTATCGGGCGGAGGGCGACCGATTCGATACCAGGGCCGCGATCATCGCGCTCGTGAGCGCCACTGACCGCCGATGATCGCCAGCCGGGTGTGAAATTCGGTTGTTCGATGATCCACGGGAGGCGGTTCAGGCCTCGCCCTCAACGGCGGCGCGCCGGGCGGGCCGCTCCTCGGGACTCTCGGTCGCCTCAGCCTCCGGCGCGGTTCGCGGCGACGGAGTCATCGGACTCGGCTGGGCCTGGCCCGACCCGGCGGGCAGCGAGCCGCGCAGGACGGTCCGCACGGCCAGGCCCGCGGCCAGCGCCCAGAAGGCGGCGCCGACGCTCAGCAGCGTCACCCCGCTGCCGGCCACGACGAAGGTCACGACGGCCGGTACCCGGTCGGCCGGTTCGGCCAGGGCGCCGGTCAGCGACGAGGCGAGGGTGGCGAGCAGCGCGAGGCCGGCGAACGCGGCGGTGACGCCCGCGGGTGCCGCGGCCACGACGGTGACCAGCACGGTGGAGCACGCGGCGAGGACCAGGCCGGTGGCGCCGGTGGCCTGCGCGACCAGCCAGCGCCGCCTCGGGTCCGGGTGCGCGTCGGGGCTTGCGGCCATCGCCGCCGTGATCGCCGCCAGGTTGATCGCGTGACCGCCGGCGCAGGCCCCGGCGACGGTGCCGACGCCGGTCACCGTCATCGCCTCCCGCCACGGCGCGGCATACCCGTAGGACGACAGCACCGCGACGCCGGGCACGTTCTGCGATGCCATGGTCACGACGAACAGGGGGATCGCCAGCGACAGCACCGACGCCCAGGTCCAGGTCGGGGCCGTCAGCTCGGCCCGGGGCAGCAGCGGGCCGTGCAGGCCGCCGTGCAGGCCGAGCCAGACGCCGATGGCGGCCACCGTCACGACGAACGCCCCGGGGACGGCCCAGCGCGGCGCGAACCGCAACAGCAGCAGCCAGGCGACGACCACCGGCGCGACGAGCGCCGGCTGCGCCGCCAGGCCGTGCACCGGGGCGAGGCACAGCTCCAGCAGCACCCCGGCGAGCATCGCCTGGGCAATCGGCGTCGGGATCGCGGCGATGAGATCGCCGAGCCGGGGCCAGGCCGCGGTGAGCAGGATGAGCCCGCCGACCAGGAGGAAGGCACCGACCGCGGCGGGCCAGCCGCCGTGGACCGCGCCGGTCGAGGCGAGCAGCGCTGCACCCGGCGTCGACCAGGCGAGCACCACCGGGATCCGGTGGCGGCGCGAAAGCCAGATCGTGCCGAGCGACTGTGTGACCGTGACGGCGAGCAGCCCGGAGGCCGCCTGGCCGGTGGTCGCGCCGACACCACGAAGGCCGGTCAGCACCACCACCGAGGCGCCCAGGAACCCCACGAGTGCCGTGACGACGCCGGCGCTGATCGTGTGCGACAGGCGCTGTTCCATTTACAGAACCCTACCTGACCGTTCTACCGACAGAACGCTGGCTAGGGTGTCGTTCGTGGACTCCGAGGTCGCGGCCGCGGTCGGCGCGCGGCTGCGGGCGACGAGGCAGGCTCGCGACCTGTCGGTCGGCGCTCTCGCGAGCCGGGCCGGCGTCGGCAAGGGGTCGCTCTCGGAGATCGAGAATGGCGTGCGCAACCCCACCCTGGGGACGCTGTACGCGCTGGCCGGGGCGCTCGGGGTGCCGCTCGCGACGCTGCTCGCGGACCGTCCTGGCGTCGAGGTCGCCTCGGAGGGCATCGGCGCTCGGCTGCTGGACGCGACGCGGCACGCCGACGGCACCACCGTCGAGGTGTACCTGCTCCACCTGGACCCGGGTGCCCGCCACCGCTCCCCCGCCCACGGCGCCGGCGTCATCGAGCACCTGCTGGTCACGCACGGCCACGCGCTCGCCGGGCTCCCCGGCCAGGAGAGCGCCGTCGGCCCCGGCGAGACCGCCGTCTGGGAGAGCAGCGCCGAGCACGGCTACACGGTCCTCGGCGACGCTGCCGTCGAGGCCGTCCTGACCATCCGCTCCCCGGCCCGCGACGCCTGAAGGACCGCGGCTCACGGCTCGCCAGCCGTCGCCGCGCCCACGTCCCCAGCCCCGTTCAGGCCCACCGGAAAGCGGTCGACGGCGGCGCTGACGCGTCTATCGTCCCTTCCATGGACAGCGAGGCGGACCGCTGGGAACTCGCGCAGGTCAACATCGCCAGGCTGCTGGAGCCCTTGGAGAGCCCGCGGCTCGCGGGATTCGTCGCAGCCCTCGATCCCGTCAACGCGTTGGCCGACGCCGCGCCGGGATTCCGGTGGCGGCTGCAGGACGACAGCGGCGACGCCACCACGATCCAGGCGTTCGGCTGGGACGCCGGGGCGAGCGCCGGGGTCATCGTGAACCTCACCGTCTGGGCCTCGGTCGAGGCGCTCGCCGCCTTCGCGTTCTCCGGGCACCACCGCGAGGTGATGCGCCGTCGACGGGAGTGGTTCGAGCCGATGGCCGAGGCGTACCTGGCCCTGTGGTGGGTCCCGGCCGGCCACCGGCCGACCACCGCGGAGGCGGAGGAACGCGTCCAGCACCTGCGCGCGCACGGCCCGACGCCGCGGGCCTTCACGCTGCGCGAACAGTTCCCGCCGCCCGGGCGGCCGGACGCCGCTCCCGCGGTCAGCGAGGATTGGAGATGCCCGGCCTGACCCCGATCAGACCGGGCAGCGATCATGGCCGCGGCGGCGGCGAGCGTCAGCCCGTGTAGGGGCGTTCGGCGCGCAGTTCGCGCCGCGCGATGGTGCGGCGGTGGACGGCGTCGGGGCCGTCGACGATGCGCAGCGCGCGGGCCCAGGCGTAGAAGCCGGCCAGCGGGGTGTCGTCGCTGACGCCGGCGGCGCCGAAGACCTCGATGGCCCGGTCGATCACCGCGGTGGCGACGGCGGGCGCGGCGACCTTGATGCCAGCGATCTCGGTGGCGGCGCCGCGGGCGCCGTGGTGGTCGATCAGCCAGGCGGTCTTCAGGACGTAGAGGCGGGCCTGGTCGATCTCGATGCGGGACCGGGCGATCAGCTCCTGGACGACCCCCTGGTCGGCGAGCGTCGACCCGAACGCGGTCCTGCTCTTGGCCCGCTCGACCATCAGCGCCAGCGCCCGCTCGGACATGCCGATCGCGCGCATCGCGTGGTGGATGCGCCCCGGGCCCAGCCGGGCCTGGGAGACCGCGAAACCCTCGCCCTCGCCGGACAGCAGGTTCGCCGCGGGCACCCGGACGTCCTCGAACAGCAGCTCGGAGTGGCCGTGCTGGTCCTGGTAGCCGAACACCGGCAGATGCCGCACGATCGTCAGGCCCGGGGTGTCGCGCGGGACGAGGATCATCGACTGCTGGCGGTGCGGGGCCGCCTCCGGGTTCGTCCGGCCCATCACGATGAAGATCTCGCAGCGCTCGTCGGCGACGCCGGTGATCCACCATTTGCGGCCGTTGATGACGTAGTCGTCGCCGTCGCGGACGATCGAGGTCTGGATGTTCGTCGCGTCCGAGGAGGCCACGGCCGGCTCGGTCATCGCGAACGCGGACCGGATGCGGCCGTCCTTCAGCGGCTCCAGCCAGCGCAGCTTCTGCTCGGCCGTGCCGAACAGCTCGAACGTCTCCATGTTGCCGGTGTCCGGGGCCTGGCAGTTGATCGCCTCCGGGGCGATGACCGGCGACCAGCCGGTGATCTCCGCCACCGACGCGTACTCGACGTTCGAGAGCCCGGACCAGGACTTCATGAAGAGGTTCCACAGGCCGCGCTTCTGCGCCGAGGCCTTGAGCTCCTCCATGACCGGCGGGTAGGCGTGCTCGCCGTGCTCGCGCAGGTAGCTGTTCCACACCGGCTCGGCGGGGAACACCTCCTCGCGCATGAAGTCCCACATCCGTGCACAGGTGTCCGCGGCCTGCGCCGACAGTCCGAAGTCCACGCTCATCCCTTCCAGTGGTCGAGGCCCTCGGCGGCGAGCCGCTCGGCCTCGCCGGACAGGTCACCGAAATCCTGCCCGGCCATCACCCCGGCGGCCGCCCGCGCGTAGACGCCCTGCACGATCGCGGCGAACTTGAAGTGCGCGTAGGCCACGTAAGCGGCCAGGTCGGCGAGGTCCGCGTTGCTGCGCAGCGCGTACCGCTCGGTGATATGAGCCCGGCCCGGGAAACCGTTCTGCGCCGTCACGGCGGGAATCAGCAGGGGGGACTTCTCGCCTGCCTCGGTCCAGTAGAACAGCAGCGTTCCGAGGTCGGCGAGCGGATCGCCGAGCGTCGAGAGCTCCCAGTCGAGCACCGCGCCCACCCGGCTCGGGTCGACCGGGTCCATGAGCACGTTGTCGAGCCGGTAGTCGCCGTGCACGATCGACGGCCGCGCCGGCTCGGCGAACGGGTACGCCGCGAGCCGGCGGCCCAGCTCGTCCATCGCCGGCGCGGGCCTGGTCCTGGCCGCCTCGAACTGGCGGGACCAGGTGCGGACCTGGCGGCCCATGAAGCCGGTCGGGCGGCCGTAGCCGCCGAGACCGATCGCGTACGCGTCGACGGCGTGCAGGTCGGCCAGCGTGTCGATCAGCGCGTCGGTCAGCGCGGTCCGGCCGGCTGCGTCCTCGGCGTACCCGTCCGGCAGGACGTCCCGGATCGCGTAGCCGTCGATCTTCGCCATGACGTAGAACGGCACGCCCAGCGGGCCCGTCTCGTCGCTGGAGTAGAGGACCCTGGCCACCGGGACGTCCGTCTCGGCGAGCGCCGCCTGTACCCGGGCCTCCCGGCCCATGTCGTGGGCGCCACGCAGGAGGTGCCCGGACGGCGGCCGGCGCAGCACGACCGACCCCGCGGCACAGGCCAGCTCGAAGGTCAGGTTCGACTTCCCGCCCGAGATCAGCCGGACCTCCGGAGCCCGCCACGCCTCGTCGCTGAGGATGTCGGCCAGCACCGGGCCGACCAGGTCGGGCCGCGTCAGGTCGTCGAACTCGCCCACCATCCACCTCACTACCGCACACTGGGCCGGACTACCGCATGTTGGGCTGGCCCCACCATCCACCGCAGGCCATGCAACCGGCCACCGCGGCCATGCAACCGGCTCGGTCAGCAGGATCGTGCCGGCTTCCGCCGCAATCAGCCAGCGATGTGCCGAGAGGCCAGCGTCTCACAGGAGACCGACCCATCATCGGGGCCGGACGGGGTAGGAAATCCCGCGTGGCAGGCGAGTCCGCCCCGCCGGCACCGGGTCTCGTCATGCCCACCGTTACCGAGTAGCTCTACCAGCCAGACCTGCTCTCGTCGCAGATCAGCTCTGGGCCGCGGCGGCGAAGGCGGCCAGCTCACGCGAGACGTCGGGCCCGGTCGGGTTGTAGATCACTTCCTGGAAGCCGGCGGACGCCAGGTGCCCAAGGTCGCGGGCGATACGCGCGGGGCCGCCGACCATGGTCCGGGTGTCGATGTGGTCGAGCAGGAGATGGTCGCGGTCGGTCAGGTGCGTGACGTGGCCCTCGAAGGTCACCAGGTGACGTTCTCCCTCGGGGGCCGCCGCCTCGAGGGCCTCGCGCCCGGCCCGGCCGCCGGGCAGCGCGTCGACGCGCTCGGCCCCGCCGTGGGCGTAGGCGCTGTGCCAGTCGACGACCTGCCACGGCCCGATCGCCTCGCGGGCCCGGGCCGAGCCCGGCTCCTCCCCCGGGTCGAGCACCGTCCCCGAGATGATCGTCGCGGTCGGCAGCGTCGGGTGCGGCGCGCCGATGATGCCGTCCGCCAGCTTCTCGGCCAGCGCGACGCCGCGCGGACCGAAGACGCTCAGCCACAGCGCGACGGCGATGGGCCGCGGGGCGGCCAGGTCGGGGCCGTGCAGCATGCGCACCGGCTTGCCGTCGACGACGGCCGTGTCACCGGCGAGCAGCTGACGCAGCGCCGTGAGGTACGCGGCGAGCGCGTCGATCGTCATCGGCCGTTGCCCGATCGTGAGCCGCGCGGTGTAGCCCGTGCCGAAGGCGGCCCGGAACCGGCCCGCCGAGATCCGGGCGACGGTCGTGATCCCGCTCGCCATCGCCATCACCGAGCGCTGCTGCGGGATCAGCACCGACGTCGCGAGGCCGATCCGGCTGGTCCGCGTCGCGGCGAGCGCGAGGTGGACGAACGGGTCCTCGTACAGCGCCGCCGAGTCGAAGACCCAGACCCGGGCGTAGCCGAGCTCCTCGGCGAGCACGGCGAGGCCGGCGAAGTCCGCCCCGGGGGCCAGGCCACAGGACAGTTCGAGCCCGCCGGACACGTCGCTCATGGCTGGGCTGCTCCCTACCGGCGGACGGGTGTAGCGGACGGGTCGTGGCGCCGGCCGGGACCGCGACTGCCTGGACCGCCGGTCCGGCCCGGCGGTCACGGTACGGACCGGCCGTCGGACCAGCAAGATATCCACGCCCGCAGGCGGCCAGGCCTCGGGCGGCCCGACCGCCTGGAGGCGGTTCGTCGTGATCAAAGTCGTGGTGCTGCTCAAGCGCAAGCAGGGGCTGACCCTGGCCGAGTTCATCGGCCACTACGAGACGGTCCGCGTCCCGCTCGCGACGAGGCTCTCGCTGATCATGTGGCAGCGAGATGGCAGGTTGTCGCCGCGTCCCGCCCGCGACGAGGCTCTCGACCCGGGCGCTGCGCTACGAGCGCCACTTCCTGCACCCGGTCCCGGACATGGTCGAGCCGGCCCGTCCGTGGAGCCGGAGTACGACGTCGTGACCGAGATCTGGTACGACGACCTGGCCGCCTTCGACGCCGACCAGCGGGACGCCCGCGCCCGCCCGGAGCGGGTCGCCGCCGTGATCGCCGACGAGAAGGTCCTGTTCGACCGGGCGAAGACCCGGCTCGCCCTCGCCGAGGACCGCGTCTCCGACCTCACCACGGGCTGATCCGGTTGGCTACGCTCGTCGTGTGATCGAGATCGGGAGCCGCCGGCGCAGCCAGCCCGCTCCCCCGCACGTCATCTTCGAGGCGCTGACCGAGCCCGACCGCGACCCGTGGCGGCCCTGGCTGATCCTGCTGGCCGACGAACAGCCCCCGCGCGTCGTCGCCTCGTCCTGGCCGCGCGAGCTGACCTGGTCGTCGCTGTGGCCGAAACGCCCCGACGCGACGATCCACTTCGACCTGCCACGCCGAACCACCGACGGCGGAACGGACCTGTGCTGGACCCTGTGGGCCGACGAGCCGCTCCCGGACGCCAGCACGATCGGCCACCTGCGCAAACGCCTGAACCAGCTGATCAACGCCAACCTGCGCTACTCCTTCGGCCACTAACATCACAGGTCAGGCCCCGGCCCGGGGGGACGGCCGTAGGCTGGTGCCAGTCATGGCGTGGGAGGCGTATCGCCGGGTGCTCGCCCGGCCAGGAGCCGGCCGGGTACTGGCGGTCGGCGCGCTGGTCCGGGTGGCGACGACGTCGATCTGGATCGTGCTGACGCTGCGGGTCGTACTACCGGGCCGCTCCGGCGGGCTCGGGCTGGGCTACACCGAGGCCGGGCTGGTGGCCGGGCTTGTCGCGGTCGGGACGGCCATCGGGTCGCCGTTCGTCGGCCGCGGCGTCGACAGGTTCGGCGCGCGGGCGGTCCTGCTGACGACGGCCGGCTTTCAGGCGGTCTTCTGGACTGTCGCCATCGTGCTGCCGTTCGCGGCGCTCGCGCCCTGTGCGTTCGCCGCCGGCCTGGTGTGCCTGCCGATCGTCCCGGTCGGCAGGCAGGCGCTCGCGGCGCTCGTCCCCGCGGCCGAGCGGCAGGCCGCCTTCGCGATGGACATGATGTCGTTCGACGTCGCGTATGCGCTCGGGCCGCTGCTCGGGGTCACGGTCGCGACCCAGGCAGGCTGCCGAGTCGCGCTCGGCCTCGTGGCTGTCCTGCTGGCGGCGGGTGGGGCCGTGCTCGGCGCCGTCGTCGGGCCGGCGCTGCCGCCCGCCCGGTTCCGGACCGCCGCCCTCGACGGCATCGAGACACCGGCCGGACCCGAGGCCGCCGACGAGGTCACCGACGGCCCCGGCGGCGTGACCGTCGGCAGCAGGCGGCGGGCGACCGGCTGGCTGCGTGCGAGACCGGTCGCGATGCTGCTGGTCGGGGCCGGGTCGACAGCGACCCTGGCCGGCACCGACGTGACGATGACGGCCAGCATGCGGTCGTTCGGCGTGCTGCCGCTGCTCGGCGTCGTCGCCTTCCTGTGGACGGTCGGCTCGATCACCGGTGGGCTCGTCTACGGCGCACTGCAGCGGCCCGTGCCTCCCGTGCTCCTGCTGGCGGGCCTGGCCGTACTCACCGTGCCGGTCGCGTTCGCGCCGTCCTGGGGCTGGTTGGCGGTGCTGCTCGTCGTCGCCGGCCTGTTCTGCGCGCCGGTGCTGTCCGCGGCCGCGGACCGGCTGATCCAGGTCACCCCGCAGGACGTCCGCGGCACCGTCCTCGGCGCCCATGCCTCCGCGCTCTCGGTCGGCAACTTCCTCGGCGCGGACGTCGCCGGCCTCGTCATCGACCGCGCCGGTCCGGCCCGGGGCTACCTGGCGGTCAGCATCGTCGGCGCCGCCCTCGCCGTGGCCGCCGTCGCCACCGACCCCCCGGCCCTGCTCACCGGCCGACGCGGCGGACCGCGTGCCGGCCTCCCCGTCCAGCCTCAGCCCGCGGAACTCGATCTCCCAGTCAACCGGGCGTGACCGCCACGGAACCTTCGTGGGTCGCCGTTCTGGCGGTCACCCGGTTGGTCTTCCGCCTTCCGCGCCCGCTGGAGGGCAGGAGACCGACCAGGCACCAGTCGTGGCGCGCGGCTCGGATGGCGACGGCCGTCGGCCGGTGGCGGGAAAGGTGGTGGGTGTGTCCGGTCCCGCCGTTGTGCCGACCGGCGCCCGGCGGCGAGCATGGAGTCATGACGACGACGCCCGGACCAGCCGCCCCGGTGGCCGACCAGCCGCGCTCGGTCGTGATCGTCATGCTGAACGACGTGCAGAGCCTGGACGTGGCCGGGCCGCTGGAGGTGCTCACCGCCGCCAGTCGGGCCGCGCGGCCCCACCCGGGGTACCGGGTGCTGACGGCGAGCCTCGACGGCCGGCCGGTCCGGTCGTCGTCGGGACTGGTCCTCACCCCGCACGCGGACCTGCGGGCGCTGCCCGGCCTGGACCGTGCCCGGCCGGGCACGGCGGCGCTGGACCTGCTGCTGGTCGCCGGCGGCAACGGCGCCCGGTCGGCGGACGCGGACCTGGTCGCCTGGGTGCGCAAGCTCGCGCCGCGGGCCCAGCGGGTCGCCTCGGTGTGCACCGGGGCGTTCGTGCTGGCCGAGGCGGGCCTGCTCGCTGGCCGGGCCGCGACCACCCACTGGGCCCACTGCGCCGAGTTCTCCCGGCGTTTCCCCGAGGTGCCGCTGCGCCCTGACGCGATCTTCGTCCGGGACGGGAACGTGCTGACATCCGGGGGCGTCACCGCGGGCGTCGACCTGACGCTCGCGCTCGTCGCGGAGGACCTCGGGCGGGACGTCGCGCTGACTGTCGCGCGCCACCTGCTGGTCGACCTGCGCCGGCCGGGTGGGCAGGCGCCGTTCGGGACCGGGCCGCCGCCCCGCCGCCAGCCGGCGGCGCACGCCGGGCCGCTGGCCGAGCTGCGTCAGTGGATCGACGACCACCCGGCCGCGGACCTGTCGGTGGCCGCGCTCGCGAGGCGGGTGAGCCTGTCCGAACGGCAGCTCACCCGGGCCTTCCAGACCGAGGCGGGCGCGCCGCCCGGCCGGTACGTCGACGAGGCCCGGCTGCGGGCGGCCTGCCGGCTGTTGGAGGAGACGTCCGACGGCGTCGAGAGCGTCGCGCGGCGCTGTGGGTACGGCTCCGCGGAGGCGATGCGCCGTGCCTTCGCTCGTTCGGTCGGCATTCCGCCGTCCGAGTACCGCCGCCGGTTCTGACCGGCTTTCCCGCTGGGCGCACCGCCCGGCTCATCCTGTCGCGCCGTCCTGTCGACGGCTGCTGGGAAGGACCACCATGCAGATCGCCATCCTGCTCTTCGAGGGGATCACCCCGCTCGACGCGGTCGGGCCGTACGAGGTGCTGCGCAGCCTGCCCGGCGCCGAGGTCGTCTTCGCCGGCCACCGGGTCGGCCCGATCCGCTCCGAGGGCGGCCGGCTGGGGCTGATCGTCGACGCGGAGCTCGCCGACGTCCCGCGGCCCGACGTCGTGCTGGTGCCCGGCGGGCCGGGGCAGGTCGCGCTGATGGACGACGAGCCGGTGCACGCCTGGCTGCGGGCCATCGACGCGACCAGCGTGTGGACGACGTCGGTGTGCACCGGGTCGCTGGTGCTGGCCGCCGCCGGGCTGCTCGCCGGGCGGCGGGCGACCTCCTACTGGCTGGCGCTCGACCAGCTCGGTGCCCTCGGCGCGGTCCCGACGGCCGGCCGGGTCGTCGTGGACGGCAAGTACATGACCGCCGCCGGGGTCTCCGCCGGCATCGACATGGCGCTCACCCTCGCCGCCCGGCTCGCCGGGGACACCGTCGCCCAGGCGCTCCAGCTCGGCGTCGAGTACGACCCGCACCCGCCGTTCGACGCGGGATCGCCGCGCACCGCGCCGCCCGAGGTCGTCGCGGCGCTGCGCGCCCGGAGCCGTTC
Organism: Pseudofrankia sp. DC12; assembly: GCF_000966285.1. Taxonomy (NCBI): domain Bacteria; kingdom Bacillati; phylum Actinomycetota; class Actinomycetes; order Frankiales; family Frankiaceae; genus Pseudofrankia; species Pseudofrankia sp. DC12. The sequence goes on along the minus strand of NZ_KQ031391.1, from coordinate 6,557,956 downwards.
CATCCTGTCGGGAACGGCCTGACCGGGTGGTTCAGACCTGGTCGGCCAGGTCGGGGCGGTAGACGACGAGCCTGCCGGCTCGCTCCCGTTTCGCCGCGTACATCGCGAGATCCGCCTGATGGAGAAGGGTGTCGGGATCCGGCGGACGGACGGCACTGTCGAGGGTGACCAGCCCGAGGCTGGCCCGTGGCACGTACGTCCGCCCGGCTAACTGGCAGGGCGCCTGCACCTCGGTCGCGAGACGCTCGGCGACCTGGCGCGGGCTGTCACCGCCGCTGCTGTCGAGGATGACGCCGAACTCGTCGCCGCCGAGACGGGCGACGGTGTCGGCGGCGCGGGTCGCGCCCCGCAGCCGCGCGGCGCTGATCCTCAGCAGCTCGTCGCCGGCGGCATGCCCGAACGCGTCGTTGACCCTCTTGAAGTGGTCGAGGTCCACGAACAGGACCGAGAGGGGGCTGTCCTGACCGGCCGGGACCCCGTCGCGGGCGCGCTCGGCGCAGGTGCCGACCGCGCGTTGCAGCCGCCTGGTGAACAGCGCCCGGTTCGCGAGGCCGGTCAGCGGATCGTGAAACGCCTGGTAGTGCAGCTGGCTCTCGCGTTCCCGGAGCGCGACGAGCAGCTGGGTGTTCTCCGAGATCGTGATCATCTGGCGGGCCAGGGCCAGCACCAGCAAGGACACCATGCCGTAGGCCTCGGCCCGGTCGAGCGACGCGCCCGTCGCGAGCTTGCCGAGAATCAGCAGACCGGCAGCGCAGAGCACCGCGTAGGGCAGCGCGGCGTGCACCCACATCGCGCGCGGGCGCGGCGGTGCCAGGCTGTCGAGGTCGACCGGGGCTGGCGTGGGCACCAGCGCGGCGAGGGCTACCAGCAGCAGGGACACGGTGAACGGGATGAGGCTCCAGGACGGGAGGTCCTCATGGCCGTAGGCGACCCGGTAGACGAACAAGCTGTTCGTCAGCGCATCGAGCAGTAGGCCCGAGCCCAGCAGGGCCAACGTCGCCGGTGACCGTGGCCGGCGGAAGCTCGCGATCAGGAGGACCGCCGCCGCGAGGGTCAGCGTGGCCACCTCCTGCAGCAGGATGGAACCGAACTCCACCTGGTTCGCCAGCCGCCCGCGCAGGACCTGGCCGATCCCGGCCCGCCATTCGAGCAGCACGAGCGAGCCGACGATCAGTAAGCAGTCCAGCACGATGACCGCATGCCAGCGGCGTGGGCCTCGCCCACGCCTGCTATCCCCTGGATAGGTGGGAAGGGACAGCAGTCCCGCCAGGCCCAGACCGTAGGAGACGATTAGGGACACGAAGAGCGACGGGGTTCGGGTGACGAAAGTGCCGCCGGCCAACAGCGTCATCAGGGTGATGACGTTGGCGCCGGCCAGACCGGCCGCCAGTACAGCGATGAACACCCGCCATCGGCGGTCGCCTGCGCCCGCGCGCCGCGCGCTCCACAGGCAGGCCACCACGGCGGCGATCTCGGCGGCGAGCGTCGCGAACATCGCGGCGAACAGCCCGGCCCGCGGGCTCAGCAGCTGCGTGCTGGCGACCGAGAGCCCGACAACCAGGACGCAGGCCAGCACCGCGCGAGAGAACAGCCGCGGCGGAGGCTCCGAACGAGCCAGCCGCAGCCAGCCTGGCGCAATGTCCCCGAACACGCGCAGCCTAGCCATCACCCCTCCCAGGCCAGCGTACCGTAGCCGTGTGGAGCCGGAACGTAACCCACACCGGCATGCCCCGCCGACGAGGCCCCACGCGTCATCATGCGGACCGCGAGATCGGTTGACGGCGCCGGGGGTGCCGGCAAGGCTGGCCGGCATGCCCAGGACCGAAGCGACCCGGCTGCCCGACCTGATGTCCCGTGACCGCGCCGAGCTCGACGCTCTGCTCGCGTCGGCCGTGCTGGGACATGTCGGGCTGGTCGACGAGGACGGGCACCCGGTGGTGATCCCGACCGCGGTGGTGCGCTGGGAGGACCGGCTGGTCATCCACGGGTCGACCGGGTCGCGGTGGATGCGCCGGATCGGCCTCGGCGCGCCCGTGTCGGTGTCGGTCGCCGCGATCGACGGGGTGATCGTGGCGCGGTCCGCGTTCGAGTCCGCGGTGATCTACCGTAGCGCCGTGTTCTTCGGGCGGTTCACCCCGTTGGAGGGCGCCCAGAAGGAGCGGGCGCTGGACGTCGTGACCGACCGGCTGCTGGCCGGGCGGGTCGCGGAGCTGCGCCGCCCGACTGCCCGGGAGCTCGCCGCGACCTCCCTGCTGGCGATGCCGATCGTCGACTGGTCGCTGCGCATCCTCGACGAGTTCGCCGCGGACCCGGCCGACGACGTCGCCGGCCCCGCCTGGGCCGGCCAGCTCCGGTTCGGGCCCCCGGCGGCGACGGTCGTCCCGGCGCCGGACCTGCGACCGGGAGTCCCGGTGCCGGCGTCGGTCACCTCGGTCACCGGGTTGCGCTGAGGGACCAGGGATCAGAGCGCGGCGGCCCACGCGTCGGTCGTAGTGACCTCCGCCTGGCGCGGGAGCACCTTCTCGGCCGGAGCCCCGGCGGCTGGGGAAGGGCGCCTTCAGGGCGTGGCGGACGGCGGCGTAGGGTGCGGGATCCGGGCTCTGATGTTCCTGTGCGAGTGGGGTGACGCGTGGCCATCCGTCCGGGTCGCCGGCTGCGGCCGCCGCCGGCCTTCCCCGCCGCCTACCAGTCGCGCCGGCGCCGCCCGTCCTGGTGGTCTCCCGTCGCGGCGTGGGCGGGCACGCACAGGGTCCTGACCGGCGTCGGTCTGACCGGGCTCGTCTGTATCGCCGTGGCCCTGGTCGCCGGCGGGTTCCTCGGCCATTCGTCGACGCCGTCCGCGCCGTCCGCGGCGGTCAGCGTGGCTCCCGCGGCCACGGGACCGTCGACTGACACCACCATCCTGGCGCCGATCGAGACGCCTCTCGATCTCGCCGCCACGGCGGCGGCCCCGGCGCCGACGACCACGACCAGCCGGCCGCGCGCCTCGACCGCCCCGCCGCGAGTCGTTCCGACCGCCGCGTCGCCGCGGCGCACCGCCGCTCCGGTCACCACCTCGCCCGTCCCGGCGACGACGAAGGCCACGCCGCCCACGCAGACCACGACTTCCCCAGCTGCCGTCTTCGTCCACGCGGGCGACGACTGCTCACAGGTCGGCGCCGTCGGCGTCTCGGAGCTCGGCACGCGCCTGGTCTGCGGTACCACGGTCACCAGCCCGACCCGCCCGCGCTGGCACAGCGACTGACCCAGGGCCCGGCCGGCCCGCCGGAGCCCAGATCGGGACGCGCCGGGCGCCTCTCGCGCTGGCACGGCGACTGGAGGCGAGCCCGAGCCGGATCGGGACGCGCTGGCGCCGCCCAGCGGTGATGCCGCGACGGGCGGCTGGCCGCCGGCCGCGCCGTCGTCACGCCTTGCCGGCGGCCTCCGTCGCGGCCTTGCCGATCGCGGCCAGGGTGGCGGTGGTGTAGGCGTCGACCATCTCCTTGGTGAGCCCGAGCCCGGTCAGCACCGCGGAGCCGTTCTCGAGGCTCTCCTGCTCCAGCAGCGCCAGCAGGATGTGCTCGGTGCCGATGTAGTTGTGGCCCAGTCGCAGCGCCTCGCGGAAGGTCAGCGTCAGGGCCTTCTTCGCGCGGGCGTCGAACGGGAGGAGCGCGGTCGCCGGCCGCGCGGCGGTCGCGGCCGGCAGCGCGGCCGCGGCGGCGGCGCGGACCGCGTCGAGTGTCAGTCCGGCCGCGACGATCGCCTTCGCCGCGAGCGCGTCCGGGTCGACGAGCAGGCCGAGGACCAGGTGCTCGGAGGTGATCTGGGCCCCGCCGGCGGCCGTCGCCGCGTTCTGCGCGGCCATCACGCAGTTGCGGGCGCGCGGGGTGTACCGGTTGAAGCCCTGGTTGGGGTCGAGGTCGCCGGGCTCGCCCGGGTCCTTGGGCACGAAGCGCTTCTGCGCCGCCTGCTTGCTGACGCCCATGCTGTGGCCGATGTCGGTCCAGGAGGCGCCGGAACGACGGGCCTGGTCGACGAAGTGGCCGATCAGGTGGTCGGCGACGTCGCCCAGGTGGTCGGCGGCGAGGACCGCGTCGGCGAGCTGGTCGAGCGGGTCTGGATGCACCTGCTTGATGGCGTCGATCAGGTCGTCGAGCCGCACCGGTGCCGTCATACGAGTGGGTTGCGTCATGCGTCAACCTTAGGTTGACGGCCACGGATCGTCAACCTGAAGTTGACGACTTGGGTGTCGTAAAGGACGGCCAGGGCGTACGGGATGGCCGGCCATAGCGGGTCGGCCATCGCGCTGGCTCAGCCTTCCGGCGATGGCCGGCCGCCTCGGGCCGGCCATCGCGCGGGGGCTCAGCCTTCCTGCGGGGTCAGCGCCGCCAGCTCCTGCTGCACGCGCTCCTCGTGCTCGGCCAGGTCCTCGCGCGCCTTGCGGGGGCTCCAGCGACCGGCCATCAGGAAGATGAACGGCAGGAAGATGATCTGGCCGGCGAAGCAGAGCCACCACCAGGTCCGCCACTGGTTCGGCGAGTCGTGCTGGGCCTTGAGCACCTTGGGCCCGTTCTCCTGGATGTAGGCGAGGTCGGCCTTCGGCACGGCCTTCAGCGCGAGCAGCCGCCTGATCGCCTCGTTGAGGTCGACGCCGGCGCCCTTCTGCACCTCGCCGGCCGCTTTCAGCCCGGCCGCGGTGTCGTTGGGGTTCTTGGTCAGCGCGGCCGACGTCGCCGGGTCGATGAGCTGGGCGGTGGCGATCTGCTGCGGGTACCGGGCCAGGATCGTCTGGACGGCGGGCCCCTTGTCGACCAGGACCGAGGTCGCGGTCTGCGTCACCGCGAGAATGGTCAGGACGACGGCGACGACCGTGCGCAGCACGCCGCCCCAGACCGCGAGGCCGGTCGCGGTGGCGGCCGGGTTGTGCCGCTCGACGGTCTCGGTGAACGACGCCATCCAGGTGGCGTAGCCGATCCCGCCGCCGGCCGAGATGATGACGAAGATGAGCGCGAACGTGTAGTAGCCGGTCGAGGCGTCATGCGCCTTGATCGCGAACAGCGCGATGCCGACAGCGGCGATCACTCCACCGAACACCATGAAGGGCTTGCGGACCTTCAGCCAGTCCGACACGATCCCCGCGATGATCAGCGCCAGCGCGTTCGTGATCCAGTACCAGTTGGCCAGGCTGTTCGCCCGGTTCAGCGAGTACCCGAAGTTCGTCGCGAAGTAGGTGACCATGAAGCCGACGGCCGTGTAGTAGAAGATCAGCGCCAGGCTGATCGCCAGCGCCGAGCCGATCACGTCTAGCTTCAGCATCTGGCGCCAGCTGCCTCGCAACGCCTGCTCCGGGTCGATACCGCGGGCCTTGGCCTCGACCAGCACCCGGTCGCGCATCGTGACCATGAGCTGGTCGCGCAGCCGGGGCGAGAGCTCCCGCAGCCCGATGAACGCGAGCACTCCGACGGCCAGCGCCGCGTAGCCGGAGTAGCGGATCTGCTGTTCCCAGTGGTTGCCGTGGAAGGTGTGGCTGGAGACCTCGGTGACGACGAGACTGCCGACCACGGGCCCGAGCGTCCAGAACCCCATCGCGGAGGCCCGGCCGAGCTGCGGAGAGTAGTCCCGGACCAGGGCCGGCGTCGCGACGAGGATGACGCCTTCCACCGCGCTGAGCGCCGCGAACAGGATCAGGTAGACGAGTTTGGTATTCGCGTTGGGCAGGCCGACGACCATCAGCGCGCCGGTCAGCAGGACGCCGTAGGCGACCAGGTTGGCCCGGCCCCAGCGGTCGGCGAGCCCGGCCGCGAGTGACGCGAGGGCGCCGGTCACGCCGCCGGCGACCGAGATGTACACGAAGTACGTGAACGACATGTCGTAGCGGTTGATGATCGACGTGGCGACCGCGCCCTGGATGTACAGCTCGTAGTACAGGACGATCGCCGTGAGGACCACGATCGCCAGGTAGAACGCGCGGGGCCCGGCGGCGGGATAGTGCGCGAGCTGCCGGCCCCAGAGGCCGCCCTTGACCCTGGGTAAGCCGTCGTCGGCGGACGGCTGGTCACTCCTGACCGAGGTGTCGCTGGACACTGGTGCTCCCTCTTATCGCGCGCGACGGCGGCGTCGCCAGTCCTGCGCAGGCCGGCTCGGGTCTTGCAGCTCGCGAATGTGACGAAGCGTACATTCATGCGCCGCTGGCAGGATCTACAATGCGCCGGCACCAGTCAAGTGATCGACGACTATTGCCGCTTCTTGCCGGTCCGGCGCGCCGGCGGCCCTCCGGGGGCGTCAAAAGCGACAAAAGCCGCACAAGCGCCTGGCCGGGACGCGCGAGGCAGCAAGGTCAGCGCGGGGCGAGGTCGCGGCAGGCCTGCATGGGGTCGCCGCCGTCGGCCCGCAGAACGTAGATCACGGGCACGGCCACGCCGTGCGCGACGTACCGGGCGAGGTGCTCGCGGCACGCCTCCGGCGGGCCGTGCACGATCAGCTCGTCGACGACGTGGTCCGGGATCGCGGCCAGCGCCCCGGCGCGGTCACCGGCGGCCCACAGCTTCCACATCGGCTCCAGCGCGTCACGACCGAGATCCTGGTGGAACGCCTTGTAGACGCCGACGTTCAGGTAGGCGGCGATCGCGCGGCGCCCGATCCGGCGGGCGACCTCGGCGTCCGCGGTGGGGACGACCATGAGCCGCGCGACGATCTCGCGCTGCGCCGCCGGGGTGTGCCCGGCCGGGGTGAGCACCGCCGGGGCGACCTGGGCGACGTCGGGCGCGGACAGCCAGTTGAGGATCGCGCCGTCCGCCTCCGCGCCGGCGAGCGCGAGCATCTTTCCGCGCAGCCCCGCGACGAGCAGCTTCGGCGGCGGGTCGGGGACGATGGCCGACCGGAAGCCGCGCACCGCGAACGTGTCGAACTGCTCGTCGACCCGCTCCCCGGCCAGCGCCTGGCGCAGGAACCGCAGGAGGTCCCTGGTCCGGGTCAGCGGCCGGGTGAAGGGGACGGCGTTCCAGCGTTCCACGATGACGTCGGAGGAGGACCCGAGCCCGAGCGAGAACCGTCCGGGGGCGGTCGCCGCCAGGGTCGCCGCGGTCTGGGCGAGCAGGGCCGGGCCGCGGGTGAACACCGGGGCGATCGCGATGCCGAGGTGCACCTGCGTGGTGACGGCGGCAGCGACCGCGAGCGGGGTGAACCCGTCCGCGTAGGTGCCCTCGCCCGACCACAGGTCGGTGTAGCCGAGGCCTTCCAGCTCCCGAGCGACCTCCGCCTGCCGGTGCAGCGGTATCCCTTCGACGGGAATCGTGATGCCCCAGCGGGTACTACCGGTCACGGGACCTCCGACCTTCCGGGAAGGGCCGACCACCAAGCCAGGCAGCCGCATTAAAGCAGCCGGCCGCGCGGGCGGTCAGATCTGGCCAGACGCGCGAAGCCGCGCTCCCGATCAGGCTTCCGGCGTCGCCGCCGCGGCGGCCGGCGAGGCGCGGGCGCGCAGCGGTGCCCGATCAGGAGTGCCGCGGCCACGGCGGCGAGAGCCCGGATGGCTGTCGTCACGGCGTTCTCGACTGCGAGACCTGGGCGTTCGTCCAGTGCGAGCTGGCGACGTCGCCCACGGAGATCGCGGCGATGACCGTCCCGCTGACGGCGGCTCCGATGGCGATGCTGACCTCCTGCGCGGCTCGGACGCGCGGCAGCGGACGCCGACGTCGTCCTCGACTACCTGTGGGGCCGGCCCACCGAGGCGGCGATGCCCGCGCTGCTGACCGCCCGCGCCGGCCGCTCCAGGCCGCTGGCCTGGGTCCAGACCGGCTCGGTGGCCGGGCCGGACATCACGCTGCCCTCCTACCTGCCGCCTCGGTCCCCGGCAGACGACATCGGTTGTCGGAACCCGCCCAGCACATCGCACTCGCGATGCGAACGTTGCTTTGTCCTGTACGTCGTGACACGCTGCCTCCAGGTTCGTCACGCGGTCGGAGCGGGCAGTGAGGCACGGCCACATGTGGGCCGCGCCCACCCGGGCCGGTCGTCGGCAGTGGCGAACGTGGCTCGGAGAGATCCGGAGCCGGATTCTCGCGGCGTAGTCCGACGCCGTCGTGTCGACCTCCCTCCCCGGCGGAGCTGTAGCCATGTCCTTAGTGCCACCGCGGACCTCGCCCGCAATCGTGAAGGACCGCCTGTTCGTCGGCGGAGAATGGGTCGCGCCGGCGGGAACCGGCACGATCGACGTGATCTCGCCGCACACGGAACAGCTCCTCGCGACCGTCCCCGAGGCGAACGGCGCCGACATCGACAGGGCCGTCGCCGCCGCCCGCGCGGCCTTCGACGACGGCCCGTGGCCGCGGGCCTCCCCGGCCGAGCGCGCGGTGGTGATCCGGGCGATCAGCACCGCGATCCAGGCGCGCGCCCAGGAGTTCGCCGACACGGTCACCGCCGAGATGGGCGCGCCGTCGACGTTCGCCCTGTTCGGCAACACCCTCGCCGCGGCCATGGTCCTCGACGGCTACGCCAGCATCCTCGACACGTTCCCGTTCGAGGAGGAGCGCCCGGGCCTGCTCGCGCCGGTCACGATCGTCAAGGCGCCGGTCGGCGTCTGCGCCGGCATCGTCCCGTGGAACGTGCCGCTCTTCCTGATCGCGATGAAGATCGGCGCGAGCCTCGCCTCCGGCTCGACGATGGTCATCAAGTCGGCGCCGGAGACCCCGCTGACCGGCTACCTGCTCGCCGAGGTTCTCGACTCCGTCGGGCTGCCGCCCGGCGTCATCAACGTCATCACCGCTGGCCGCGAGAACAGCGAGCTGCTGGTCCGCCACCCGGGGGTCGACAAGGTCTCCTTCACGGGCAGCACCGCGGTCGGCCGCCGGATCGGCGGGATCTGCGGCGAGCAGCTCAAGCGCTGCACCCTGGAGCTCGGCGGCAAGTCGGCGGCCATCATCCTCGACGACGCCGACGTGACGACCACGCTGCCCGCGCTGCTTCCGGCCGTCTTCATGAACACCGGCCAGGTCTGCGCCGCCCAGACCCGGGTCCTGGCCCCGCGCTCCCGCTACACCGAGATCGTCGACGGCCTGGCGGATCTCGTCGCCGGGACCAAGGTCGGCGACCCCGCGGACCCGGAGACCGTCGTCGGCCCGCTCGTCGCGGAACGCCAGCGCACCCGGGTCGAGGGCTACATCCACGCCGGCCTCGACGAGGGGGCCAAGCTGATCCGCGGCGGCGGGCGGCCCGCGCTCGACCGCGGCTGGTACGTCGAGCCGACCCTGTTCGCCGACGTCGACAACGGCATGCGGATCGCCCAGGAGGAGATCTTCGGCCCGGTCCTGTCGGTCATTCCCTACGACACCGACGACGACGCGGTCCGGATCGCGAACGACTCGGACTACGGCCTGTCCGGCTCGGTGTGGACCGGCGACCTCGACCGCGGGGCGGCCGTCGGCAGGCGGGTCCGCACCGGCCTCATCGCGATCAACTCGGGCACGGTCGTCGAGCTGAAGAACCCGTTCGGCGGGTTCAAGCAGTCCGGCATCGGCCGGGAGATGGGCGCGGAGGGCATCGCCGCCTACCTGGAGACGCAGACCCTGGTACACCCGCGGGGCTAGCCCGCCCCCGCGCAGCTAGCCGGCCCGCAGGGCCAGCGCGCTCGGGACGACCCGTCATCGAAGGCCGTCCCGAGCGAGCCCGCCTCGGCGCGAGCTGGGTCGACCGGCCCCCGAGCCGGCCGGTCCGGGCTTCGCCACGCCGTGGCCGGCCCCGCCTCGGGCCTCGGCCGCACCTGGCGGCCAGAACCGGCAAGATCGCGAACCCCGTATGCCCTAGATGGTGCGGGCTGGGTGCACCGGATTCGATACCAAGAAGGCGATCATCACGCCCGCGAGCGCCGTCGGCCGCCGAAGATCTCCGGTTGGGTATGAAAATCGGCGCCGCGACGCCGCGCCACCCTGTTCTCCAGTCGAGTACAGGAGCCGTCGGCCTCGGCCAGGGCCCGGAGGCCCGAGATTTGGAAGGCTATTCCTGGACCGGCATGCTGGGGCCTCGTCTGTGCGTGTGTAGATGATCGTCGAATCGGTCACGAATGCTCCGCTCACGTCTCGTTCTTCTCGGTGTCAAGGTCAGTCCCTGCCCGTCCCGCTCTGTTGCTGGAGACAGCCCGAGGGGAAAGCAGCGTCGCGGCGCCGCGGGTGTTTCATAGGTCGTTGCCGGCGTAGGAGAGGTTGAAGCTTTTGTTGGCGAGGGGGAAGTCGGGGACTATCGTGCCGGCTAGGGCGACGGGCAGCGCGGGCCAGTTGAAGAAGGACGGGTCGACGACTTTCACTCGGGTTAGCGTGTCGTTGTCGTCGAGTTCGACGCGGTGGGTGATGGTGCCCCGCCAGCCCTCGACGATGCCGACTCCCGAGGCCGGCCCGGTGTGTCGGGGCGGGGGTGGCCAGGTGCCGGTCGGCCCTGGTGTGAGGGTGTCGGCGAGGTGGGTGAGCAGGGCGAGGGAGGCGTCGATTTCGTCCGCGCGGATGAGGAAGCGAGCCAGGACGTCGCCGCCGGAGTGGGTGGGGACGCGTAGGTGCCCGCGCAGGTCGTAGTGGGGGTGGGCGAGGCGAGCGTCCTCCGGGAGGCCGCTGGCGCGGGCGACGTAGCCGAGGGCGCCGAGGTCCCGGGCCGCGTTGGTGGGAAGGACCGCGGTGCCGGTGAACCGGTCCCGTACGACGCTGTGGCCGAGCGCGAGGGCGACGATCTCCTGCGCGTCCCGGGCGGCCGCCTGAAGCTCTCCGGGCTCCGGGATGGCTTGCAGCCGGGTGCCGCCGAGGTGGACCCCACCGCGCAGGAGCCGGTGGCCGGTGACGCGCGCGTTGAGGCGTAGCAGGCGTTCACGCAGCCGCCCCGCGTGGGCGTGCAGGACGCTGTGGCCGACGTCGTTGCACAGGGCGCCGAGGTCGGCGACGTGGTTGTGCAGGCGTTCCAGTTCCAGCAGGAACGCTCGTCCACGCTGGGCGTCCGGGGAGACGGCGAGGCCTTGGGCGTCTTCGACGGCGAGGCAGTAGGCCAGCGCGTGGCCCACCGCGGTGTCGCCACTGATGCGCTCGGCGAGCGGCAGCTTGGCGGCGGGCGGGTGGCCTTCGAAGAGCTTCTCGACTCCTCGGTGCAGGAACCAGAGGCGGGCTTTGAGTTTCAGGATGGTTTCGCCGACGACGGAGAAGCGGAAGTGGCCGGGTTCGATCAGCCCGGCGTGGACGGGACCGACGGGGATTTCGTACACGCCGGGGCCCTCGACGGTGAGGAAGGGGTAGGGGCCTTCGGGGTCGCCGAACGGGGGCGGCTCGCCGGCGTCGGCGCGCATCGGGTACCAGTGGTGCGGCCAGTGGGGATGGCGAACCAGACGGCGGGGCAACGGATGACCGGTGGGCTCGATCCCGTAGAGATCGTGCATCTCACGTTCGAACCGGCCTGCCGGGAACGACAGCTCGGCCAGGCTGGGAACGGCCGGGGCGTCCGGGTCGAGGCGGAGGTGGAGTTCTATCCGGGAGTCGGGTGGTCCGGCCACCAGCAGGTAGACGACGCGGATGGCGCAGGGGCGGGCGGTGCCACCGAGGGTGGCGGGGGTGTCGTGGTGGGCGGCGACGAGGGCGAGCCGGTAGCCGTCTGCGAGAAGGCTTTCCGTCCGGGTGCGCAGTTCGGTGGCGGAGACGTCGACGGCGGTGCGGCCGGCGGGCCGTGGAAGCGCTGCGGGGGGCGGGCTGGGGACGGTCACGGGTCTCTCGCTCGGGTGTGCGGGCGGATGGTGCGCGGTCCGGTGTCGCGCGGGCGGTGGCCGGCGCGGTCTGGTGCTGGCTGCTGGCTCGGGTCACCGTGGCGCCAGCAGGCTGCCGGCCGTCGTCAGGAGGTGGTCGAGCGGCCCGGCGGTGAGGCCGAGCGCGACGCAGGCCACGACGCCGGCGACCAGCGGCGCCGCGGCGGTGGGCCGTAGCCGCAGTTGCGGCCCGTCTGGTGCGGCCGGTCCGACCAGGAGGTCGATGCCGTGGCGGGTCAGCGCGACGAACGCGACCAGCACGGCGATCAGGGCGGCGGCGAGCGGCCCGGCGAGGTGCGCGTTCGCGGTGCCACGGGCGATGCCCATCTCGGAGGCGAACAGGGCGAACGGGGGCAGGCCGAGCAGGGCGGCGAGGCCGACCGCGAAGACCGTGCCGAGCAGCGGGCCGCGGGCCAGGACGCCGCGGGCGTCGGCGATGGCGGTGGAGTCGTGGGCGAGCTGCAGGTGCCCGGCGGACAGGAACAGCACCGCCTTGCCCAGGCCGTGCGCGAGCACGTGCAGCAGCAGCGCGGCGATCGCGAGGTCGGTGCCGGCCGCGGCGGCGAGGGCGAGCAGGCCCATGTGCTCCTGCGAGGAGTAGGCGAGCATCCGCTTGTAGTCGCGCTGCCCGACGAGCAGCAGCGCGGCGACCAGCAGGGTCGCCAGGCCCAGCGTGAGCAGTCCGGCGCGCAGGAACCCGGGGCCGAGCGCCCCGTCGGAGATGACTTTGACGCGGAGCAGGGTGGTGAGGGCGACGGAGAGCAGGACTCCGCTCATCAGCGCCGACACGGGGGCCGGGGCCTGCGAGTGGGCGTCGGCGAGCCAGGTGTGGAAGGGCGCCAGGCCGGCTTTCGCGCCGTAGCCGAGCAGCAGCAGGGCGATGGCGAGACGGGTGACGTCCGGGTCGAGACGGGGGGCGGCCGCGGCGAGTGCGTCGAAGTCCAGGCCGCCCCCGCCCGTGGCACCAGCGTGGACGCTGGCGAAGTACAGGACGACCGTGCCGAGGAACGCCAGAGCGATCCCGACCGAACAGATGATCACATATTTCCAGGTGGCTTCCAGCGAGGCGCGGGTCCGGCGGTGTCCGACGAGGAAGGCGGTCGCGACGGTCGTGCCTTCGATCGCGACCCAGACCACGCCGAGGTTGTTCGCCAGCACGGCCAGGGCCATCGTCGCGAGGAAGAGGTTGACGAGGACGCCGTAGGCGCGGGCGCGGGCGGGGGTGGTGTGTCCGCGGGCGCGTTCGGTGTCGAGGTAGGAGATGCTGCCCCAGGTGGCGAGCGTCGCGACGGCGCCGATGACGATCGTCATGACGGCGCTCAGGGCGTCGGCTCGCAGCAGCCGCCCGCCCGCGAACGCATGCCCGTCGGCGACGGTGGCGGCCAGGACTCCGCCGCTGACCAGCGTGGCGGCGGCGGCGGCGACGCTGGCGTACCCGGTCGCGCGGCGCCAGCCGGCGACGCCGACGACCGCGGCGCCGGCCAGTGGTGCCAGCAGCGGTGCGACCATGGCCGCGGTCACCCACGGGGTGGCCGTCACCGCGGTGGACACGGTGGTCGCGGTGGTGGTCATTCGTGCAGCTCCTGGAGCTCGGCGAGGTCGGTGCCGCCGAATTTCGTCCGCATGCGACCGGTCAGGGCGGCCACGACCAGGACGGCGAGGAGCAGGTCCAGTGACGCGCCGAGCTCGACGACGAGCGGGACCCCGGAGGTGAGCAGGAACGCCAATGCGGCGATCCCGTTGTCCAGTGTCAGGAAACCGATCACCTGGGACACGGCGCGGCGGCGGGTCGTCAGGACGAGCAGTCCGATGAGGGTGACGGCCAGGGCGGCGGGTGCGGCATGAGTGGCGGGGCTGGGATCAAGCCTGACGAGCGGACGGCTGACGGCGTAGGCCAGCACCGTCAGCGCGGCGGTCAGCAGCAGCGAGACGGTGGTGCTGACCAGCGGGGCGGCCTCGCGGGTCTCCTCCGGGCCGCCCGGGGTGTGCAGGTCGGGAGGCGTGGTGCTGCCGGTGCCCCGCAGGTGGCCGAGGTCCGGGCCGCGGCCGATGTACCGGCCACCGTCCGTCCAGTCGGCGGCCGGGCGGGCGGCCGAGGGGACGAGCCGCGAGACCAGCCGGGGCAGCACGCCGGCGCGTAGCACGAGGACGGCGAGCGCTACGGCGACCAGGTGCCCCTCGTGGCGGTACAGCCCGCTGACGAACGGGATCGCGGCCAGTGCCGTGCCCTGGACGCTGAGCAGGTGTACCGAGGGGCCGAGCTGGCGGCGCCAGACCGCTCCGATCGCGCACAGCAGCTGCAGGCCGGCGGCCAGGTACAGCAGGTCGGTGTAGGCCACTGTCGTCATCCGCGCTCCCGGTCAGCCCGTCGGGGTGGCGAGGAAGTAGGAGGCGGTCACCGCGAGGAGCCCCAGCAGGAACGACCCGGCCAGCAGCTCCGGCACTCGGAACAGCCGTAGCTTGGCGAGAAAGACCTCCGCGCCGGCGAGCGCCACGGCGAGCAGCAGGACTTTGCCCGCGACCGCGACGAGGCCCACCAGCAGGCCCACGATTCCGCTCCCGGCGCCCGCGATCCCCCACGGGACGGCCAGGTTCGCCAGCAGTGACAGCAGCACGGTCAGGCGTATCGCCGTCGCCCACTCGATCAGCGCGAGCCGCGGTCCGGTGTACTCCAGGATCATCGCCTCGTGGACCATCGTCAGCTCGAGGTGGGTGGCGGGGTTGTCGACCGGCAGCCGGCCGGTCTCGGCGACGACGACGACGGCCAGCGCGGCGAGCGCGAGCACGGCCGCGGGTGACGCGACCCGGCCGGGGTCATCGACCGTAGCAGCGACGATCTTGCCGAGGTTCGACGAGTGCGCCGGCACGGACAGAGCGAAGCCGGCGACGAGAACAGTCGGTTCGACGAGTGCGGCGATGGTGGCCTCACGGCTCGCGCCCATCCCGCCGAACGCCGTGCCCGTGTCGATCCCGGCCAACGCCAGCGCGACCGTGCCTGCCAGGAGCAGCCCGACCACGGCGAAAAGGTCGGCTGCCGGGTCCAGCGGGGAGGCGGTGGTGACCGCCGGCACGATGGCCGCGATCAGCAGGCTGGTTCCGGCCAGCACGAGTGGGGCCGCGGCGAACACGACCGTGGTGCCGGCCGGATCGAGGCGCTGCTTGCCGAGCTGCTTGCGCAGGTCGCGCCACGGCTGTGCCCAGCCGGCCCCCGCCCGGCCCTCGAGACGCGCGCGGACCTGGCGCATGGTGCCGACGACCAGCGGCGCGCCGGCCGCGGCCGCTGCCACCTGCAGCGCCAGGCCGGCCGCGCCGGCGGCGCTCACCGGGCCACCACCAGGGCGACGATCAGGCCGGCCGCGCCGTAGGCGAGGTAGACATGGATGCTGCCCCTGTGGGCGCGCCGCGCGATCCGGGCGGCCGCGGCGACCATCCGGATCACAGGCGTGTACAGCGAGGTCTCGAGGGCGTCCCGCAGCCGCGACCGGTAGGCGACCTTCGCCACCAGGTAGGGCGCCTGGCGGTAGGGGGTGACCGCCAGCTCGATGTCCGGGCGCAGCACACCGTCGAAGACCCGTTGCAACGGCTCGGCGAAGGACGTCGCGGTGTACTGCATCCGCGTGTTGAGGGCACCGCCGCCGCAGGCCCACAGCTCGGCTGCCCGCGGCGGCGGGCGGCGGCGGGCACGCCACCGGGTCGCGCAGAAGGCCACCAGCATCCCGGCGGCGACGCCGAAGGCGAGCCACGCCGGGGACATCGACCCGCCGGCCCCGGGCAGCCGCAACAGGACCCCCAACTGCGGGCGCGGGGTACCCCGGCCGCCCGGCAGCTCGAGCAGGACCCGCGACACCGTGGGGGCCAGGACGGCGGGTGCCACCGCCAGCACGCCGCAGGCCACTGCCGCGAGGCCCATGCCGGCGGCCATCGGCCGGCCGACCTCACGCGCGCCCGCCGCTTCGGCGCTGCGGGGCCGGGCGAGGAAGCCCACCCCGAACGCCTTCACCATGGCCGCGACCCCCAGCCCGGTGGTCAACGCGACGACGCCGACTGTGAGTGGCATGACGAGCGCGACCGTCGTGCCGCCGGCGGGCAGGGCATGGACGAGGCTTTGCAGCAGCAGCCATTCGCCGACGAAGCCGCAGCCCAGTGGCAGCCCGGACGCGCCGAGCGCCGCGACGCCGAACGCGGCCGTGGTGCTCGGCATCCGTGGGGCGAGGCCGCCGAGGGCGTCGAGGTCACGCCGGCCGGTCGCGGTGGTGACCGCGCCGGCCGCGAGGAAGCCCAGCGCCTTGAACGCCGCGTGGCCCACCACATGCACGAGTGCCGCCGTCATGGCCACCGCGGCGACCCTCGTGCCGCCCGAGGCCGTGAGCACCATCGCGGTCCCGAGCGCCACGCAGATCAGGCCCATGTTCTCGCTGGTGCTGTAAGCCAGCAGCCGCTTGAGGTCGGTCGCGACGCACGCCTGGAGCACGCCGAACACCGCCGTGACCGCCCCTGCGGCCAGCAGCACCAGCCCCCACCAGCGCGGGCCTGAGCCGAGAAGGGCCACATCTACGCGCAGGATGCCGTAGATGCCGAGGTTGACCATCGCTGCGCTCATCAGGGCCGACACCGGTCCGGGCGCCTCCGGGTGCGCGCGAGGCAGCCACGCGTGCAGCGGCACCAGGCCCGCTTTCGAGCCGAAACCGGTGACCGTCAGAAGGAACACCGCCGTCCTGGTGGTCGGGGAAAGGCCGGCCGCGCCGGCGCGAAGTTCTGGGAATCCCTGCGCGCCGGCGGCCGCGGCGAACACGGCGAGGCCGATCAGGACGGCGACGAACCCCAGGTGGGTCATGGCCGCGTACCACAGACCGGCGTCTCGCACCTCGCGGCGGCGCGCCTCGGTGAGCACCAGCAGCAGGCTGCTCAGCGCCATCAGTTCCCACAGGAGCAGGAACGTCGTGACCGAGTCGGCCAGCGGGACGCCGAGCATGCACCCCAGGAACAACGGCAGCACCGACAGCGGCGTGCGGCCCAGGTGGCCGTGCGCGGCGTACCCGACGGTGTAGATCCCGACGGCGACTCCCACCGCGCCGGTCACCACCATGAACAGCCCACCGGTCGCGTCCGCGGCCAGCCGCAGCCCGGCCAGCGGCACCAGCCAACCGACGCTCACCGGCGCGAGCCCACCGCCGATCGCCGCCACGCCGTAGACCACCCCGGCCCCGCCGACGACGCCGATCCCAGCGCCGGCGACCGTGGGCAGCGCCCGGGACGGCACGGTGAGGACCGCCAGGCACGCCAGCACGGTCGCCGCGGCGAGGACCGCGGCGAGAACGGCGGCACTCACCGGCCGCTGACCTGGCGAAGCACCTGGATGATCTCCGCCGGGGCCGGTGGGCAGCCGGGCACCTCGGCGTCCACGGCGACGACGTCGCTGACCGGCCCCAGCACCCCGTACCCGCCGGCGAACTCCCCGCAGTTA
This sequence comes from Pseudofrankia sp. DC12, assembly GCF_000966285.1. Lineage (NCBI taxonomy): Bacteria > Bacillati > Actinomycetota > Actinomycetes > Frankiales > Frankiaceae > Pseudofrankia > Pseudofrankia sp. DC12. The sequence continues at coordinate 6,540,749 of NZ_KQ031391.1, read as the reverse complement.
CGCGCGCAGTCGCCCACGGCGATCACCACGCGTGGCTGCGGGGTGGCTTCCACCGTGTCCCGCAGCGCCTGCGCCATGTTGTGGGTGACGACTCCCGTCACCAGCAGCCCGTCGGCATGGCGTGGGCTGGCCACCAGCCGTGTGCCGTACCGTTCGCCGTCATACACCGGCGAGAAGCACCCGCCGAGCTCGATCTCACAGCCGTTGCACGAGCCGGCGTCAACGTGCCGCAACTGCAGGGACCCACGCAGCAGTGCCGGTGCAGCCGCTGCCCCGGGCGGCGGCGGGGCGGGCTCGGCGATGCGGCCCACGCGTCGGATTGCGGCGAACAGTCCCATGGTCCTCTCGAGATGATTCGTCGTTCCAGGCAGTCGTCGCGAACGGTGGACCCGCGTCGTGTGATCATGGTCACGGCTCCGTGGCGAGCAGGTCGCGAAGCAGTTCCGCCTGCTCGTTGAGTACGCCGGTCAGGATCGAGCGGGCGACCGCCAGCAAGGAGACGATCTCCGGGGACGCGACGGCGTAGTAGACCGTGGTGCCCTGCTTGCGGGTGGTCACCAGGCCGGCACGGCGCAGCACACCGAGCTGCTGAGAAAGGTGCGAGGTCTCCAGCCCTATCTCGGCCACGAGCTCGCCCACCGACCATTCGCGCTCGCTGAGCAGTTCCAACGCCCGGATGCGCGCCGGGTGGCCCAGGGTCCGGAAGAACTCCGCCTTCAGCTGGTACAGCGGCGTCGTCACACGTCCTCCCTCGCCGCGTGGCCAGCCGTCGACCAGGGTGGGCGCCGACAGTTGGCGATCTTCATGTTTGACTACCTGACGAGTTCTTCAGATAGAAGGAATATAGTTCGACTTACCAACAGTCTGTCAAAGGGGTGGGAGATGCCTGCCACAATCCCGGGCCTGCAGCCGGCACCGACGCGGCATGCGGCGCTGTCACGGTGGGTCACCGCGATTGCCGACCTCACCCGTCCCGACCAGGTCCACTGGTGCGACGGCAGCGACGCGGAGTACGACCGGCTCTGCGCCGAACTGGTCGACAAGGGCACCTTCATCCGTCTCGCCGAGAACAAGCGGCCTGGCAGCTACTACGCCGCGAGCGATCCCGGCGACGTCGCCCGGGTCGAGGACCGCACCTTCATCTGCTCGAAGAGCCCGGACGACGCCGGCCCGACGAACAACTGGACCGACCCCGACGAGATGCGCGCCACCCTGCAGGGGGCGTTCGCGGGCTGCATGCGCGGCCGCACCATGTACGTCGTCCCGTTCTGCATGGGACCGCTGGGCTCACCGATCTCCGCGCTCGGAGTCGAGATCACCGACTCGGCCTACGTCGCCGTCTCGATGCGCGTGATGACCAGAATGGGTTCGGCCGCTCTCGACCAGCTCGGCGAAGACGGCTTCTTCGTCCCCGCGGTACACAGCGTCGGCGCGCCGCTGCACCCCGGGCAGCCCGACGTCACCTGGCCCTGCAACCCCACCAAGTACATCGTGCACTTCCCGGAGACCCGGGAGATCTGGAGCTACGGCTCCGGCTACGGCGGCAACGCCCTCCTGGGCAAGAAGTGCTACGCGCTGCGGATCGCTTCGGTGATGGCCCGCGACTCCGGCTGGCTCGCCGAGCACATGCTGATCCTCAAACTCACCGGGCCGCGGGGCAACGCCCATTACCTCGCGGCCGGCTTCCCGAGCGCGTGCGGCAAGACCAACCTCGCCATGCTCGTCCCGACCATCCCAGGCTGGAGGGTCGAGACCATCGGTGACGACATCGCCTGGATGCGGTTCGGCGAGGACGGGCGGCTCTACGCCGTCAATCCCGAAGCCGGCTTCTTCGGCGTCGCACCCGGCACCGGCCCCGCGACCAACCCCAACGCCATCGACACGATCCACCGCAACACGATCTTCACCAACACCGCCCGCACCGACGACGGCGACGTCTGGTGGGAGGGACTGACCGAGCAGGCCCCCGCGCACCTCACCGACTGGCGGGGGCAGGACTGGACGCCCCAGTCCACGGGCCCGGCGGCGCATCCCAATGCCCGGTTCACCGTCCCCGCCAGCCAGTGCCCGACAATCGCCGCGGAATGGGCGGACCCGGCCGGCGTACCGATCTCGGCCATCCTGTTCGGCGGCCGTCGCGCCACTGCCGTGCCGCTGGTCGTCGAGTCGACCTCCTGGCAGCATGGCGTCTTCCTCGGCGCCACCGTCTCCTCAGAGACCACAGCCGCCGCCACCGGCGCCCTCGGCGAACTACGCCGGGACCCGTTCGCCATGCTCCCGTTCTGCGGTTACAACATCGGCGACTACCTCACCCACTGGCTCACCCTCGCCACCCACCCCGGTGCACACCTCCCGCCTGTCTACTACGTCAACTGGTTCCGCCGGCACCCCGACACCGGCGCCTACCTCTGGCCCGGCTACGGCGAGAACAGCCGCGTCCTCGCCTGGATCGCCGGACGGCTCGAGGGCACCGCCCACGGGCGCCGCACACAGCTCGGCGTTATCCCCACACCCGACGCACTCAACACCGACGGCCTGGACATCGCCGCCGACGACCTCGACCTGCTCCTGTCCGTCGACCACACCGCCTGGGAACGCGAGACCGTCCTGATCAGCCGCTACTTCAACAGCCTCGGAACCCGCCTCCCCGACGCCCTGTGGATCGAACTCGCGACACTCGCAGACCGGCTGCGGTGACCTCGCAGGCTCGGTCGCGGACCGCCGCACCGGCACCACCGCGGGGCGGCGGCAACCTTCAGGGCCGCGCCGGGGCGGCCTAGCCCTGTCTTCCGCGCATGGGGTTTCGATGCCCCGACGTGCCATTTTTGATCATGAAGTGGGGCTCGCACCGACAACCCGCACCCGCTGTGATCGAACAAGTTGAATCCTGTCAGATTTCACCCTCCGGACACCCGGCTGCCGGACGGTGGGCCGACAGGAGATCACTCGTCCTGGCCATAGGGTGCACGTGCGGAGAACGGGCCTAGCCCGGCAGGGTGCCCCGCCGGTGTCAGGGGGCCGGCGGGTCCCAGTCCAGCAGGCGGGCGCCGAGCACCGCTGTCTGCAGCACGTAGCGGTCCGTCGGCGCGGTCGGGTCGTGCCCGGTGAGCTGGTGTACGCGCGCCAGCCGGTAGGTGAGCGCCCGTGCCGACAGGTGCAGCCGGCGCGCGGCCGCGAGCGCGACGGCGCCCGCCGCGAAGTAGGCGTCCAGCGTGTCCAGCAGCGGGCCCGCACCGCCGCGCGCGGTCCGCAGCGGGCCCAGCACGCTGTCCACCAGCTCGACCAGGGCCTCCCGGTCGCGCAGCAGCACCCGGAAGATCAGCAGGTCGTCGGCGTGGGTCGGCTGGCGCACGAGGCCGAGGCGGCCGGCCAGCTCGACCACCGACGACGCTTCGGCGAAGCCGATCCGCGTGCCGGTCACGCCCGTGCGCGGGCGGCTGACCCCGACCCGCCACGGCGGTGAGCCGGCGGCCGCCGACAGCGCCGCGGTCAGCGCCCCGAGCGCCCGGGGCGCCCCGCTGGCGGCGGCGGACGCGTTCCGCAACGGGGTGAAGAACGACGAGCCGCCCCCGCCTGGTCCCGGCTGGCTGGCACCGGCGGCGGGCGGTCCGGCGCCCGGCGAGTCCGGCCGGCTCGGATCCGCCGGCGTGCTGTCGGCGATCTCCTGCGGCACCACGCAGACGAGCAGGCCGTCCTTGACCGCGACGAGCGGCTCCGTGGCGCAGGTCGAACGCAGCGCCGCGTCCACCGCGCGGCTGGTCCCGCGGCCGTCGACGAACCGGCGCTCGCCGGCGGCGACGAGCACGACGTGCGGCGCCTCCAGGTGCAGCCCGAAGGCGGCCGACCGTTCGAGCACCAGGCCCGGGTCGGTCGACGTCCCGGTCAGCAGGTCGTCGATCAGCTCGCGGCGCAGTGCCTCCTCGGCCCTGGCTCGCGCGGCCCGGGCCGCCTCGTAGCCCTCGCACACGGCGGCGACCGCGTCGTCGCTCGCCCGCAGGACGGCGGCAGCCGCCGCCCGCGTCCGGTCGGCCTCGTTGCGGGTGCCCGCGGCGCGCACGGCCGGCAGCGACGGCCAGGCCCGCCAGGTCGCGGACAGGTAGAGGTCGACGAGCGCCCGCAGCGACGCCCCCGACTCGGCCGCCGCCTGGCCGAGCCCGTGGAAGCGGGCCAGCTCCGCCGCAGCGAGCCGGCGGCCGGTCTCGGCGGCCGACGCGAGCGTCGGCAGGTAGTCGCCGAGCAGGCTGGCCGGCAGCCGGGCGTCCTGGGCGGCCAGCACCGCCGCGCGGGGCAGCCTGGTCAGGCTCGTTCCCGGCAGCGCCGCCGAGCCGTCGAGCTCGTCCTCGACCGGCACCCGTCACCCTCCGTCCCGCTTGATCACCACCGCGAACGGCTCCGGATACCGCCGCCTCCTGCCGAGTGTCGGCAATCGAATCCTAGGCAACGTCGCGCACATCGCACTGTTCCTGCCGTGGGTCTGCAAGGCCGCGGCCCGTTGAATGGGATGTAGGCCAAGCCGGCCCGCCGGGACACCGAACCACTCGCCCCGGCCAGCACCGGGCCAAGGCCCGCGGCGGCCGACCTGTCGTCCGCCGCCGATCCCACCGCCTACCCGGACTCACCTGGAGGAACGGTCATGCACGTCCCCATCTGGGCCTGGGCAGCCTTCGTCGCCGCCCTAGTCGCCCTGCTGGCCCTCGATCTGCTCGCGCACCGGCGAGCCCACGTGATCAAGTTCCGCGAGGCGGCGCTGTGGAGTGCGCTGTGGGTGAGCCTCGGTCTCGGCTTCGCCCTGGTCATCTGGGCCTGGCAGGGGCCGGCGGCGGCCGGGCAGTACACCGCGGCCTGGCTGCTGGAGAAGAGCCTCTCGGTCGACAACCTGTTCGTCTTCGCCCTGATCTTCGGCTACTTCAAGGTGCCCCGGCAGTACCAGCATCGGGTGCTGTTCTACGGCGTGCTGGGCGCGCTGGTCCTGCGGTTCGCCTTCATCGCCGGCGGCATGGCGCTGCTGAACGCCTTCCACGTCGTGATCTACCTGTTCGGCGCGTTCCTGGTCTACACGGCGATCAAGATGGTGCGCGGGTCCGGCGAGGTCGACATGGACCCGGGCCAGAGCAGGGCGGTCCGGCTGCTGCGCCGTGTCATCCCCGTGACGGACCAGTACGAGGGCCAGCGGTTCCTGCTGCGTCGGCGCGGCGTCCTCGTCGCGACGCCGCTGCTCGCGGTCCTGGTCGCGGTCGAGACGGCCGACGTGCTGTTCGCCTTCGACTCAGTGCCGGCCGCGCTGGGCGTGACCGACCAGACGTTCCTCGTGTACACGGCGAACGCGCTGGCCATCCTCGGGCTTCGGTCGCTGTTCTTCCTGCTGTCCGGGGCGCTCGACCGGTTCCACCACCTGGGCACCGGGCTCGCCGTCATCCTCGCGTTCATCGGCGCGAAGATGCTGCTCACGGACGTCGTGCACATCCCGATCGCCGTCTCGCTCGGCGTGATCGGGGTCGTGCTCACCGCGTCGGTCATCTGGTCGCTGCTGACGCCGGCACCGGAGCAGCCGGCCGAGCCGGGATCGCCTGCCGAGGCTGGCGCCACTGCCGCCGCGCTCGCGGGCGCGACCGGGCCGGCGCTCGACGGGGACCTCGACGGCTCCGCCGAGGGCGAACCGCGACCGGTCGGTCAGGGCGCGGGGGACCTCGCCAGGAGATAGCCCCGATCCGTGGGCCGAGTGGTCGGCGCAGCCCGCCGGCCGCCCGGCCCACGGCTGTCCCGTCGCGCCGGCGCCCTCGCGACCCTGATCGCGGTTTCGGCGCGTCAGCGGCTGTGGACGGAACCTCAGCACGACCATCAGGACCCAGACGGCGATCTACGGGCCGAATCCATCCTTGCGTTCGATAACTAGTGTGCAATATGATTGCGCCCGATCGATCGAAACGCGATCGACGCCCGGCGATCGGAGGAACAATGGAAGCGATCTACACTGCCACGGCCACCGCCTCGGGTGACGGCCGCAACGGCCACACCGAGAGCGACGACGGCGTGCTCTCGGTCGACGTCCGGATTCCGAAAGAGATGGGCGGCACCGGTGGGGCCACCAACCCGGAGCAGCTGTTCGCCGCGGGCTACGCCGCCTGCTTCCACTCCGCGCTCAAGCTCGTCGGCGGGTCGGAGAAGGCCGACCTGGAAGGCTCGCAGGTGTCGGTCAGCGTGTCCATCGGCGCCCGGCCCGACGGCGGCTTCGGCCTGGCCGTCGAGATCGACGTGCACGCCCCCCGCCTCGGCCGCGAGACCACTACCGCGCTGGTACAGAAGGCGCACGAGGTCTGCCCCTACTCGAACGCCACCCGGGGCAACGTCGAGGTCGCCCTCACCGTCGTCTGACCGCGCGACGCTCGCCTCCGATGGAGCCGGTGGCGACTGACGGCGTCGCGCGCGCGGCGGCCGCCGCCGGCTAGGAGATCTTGAAGCCGGTGTAGCCGGCGGCGGCGATCTCGTCGCAGCGCCGGCGGAACGACGGCAGGTCTCGGCCTGTCCCGGCAACAGCTCGCTCCAGGTCCACTCCTGCTCGAGATCGGCCGAGAAGCTGTACGAGTACTCGATGCTCTCGATGTCGCAGCGTGCCCCGGGGTACCGGTTGAACAGCCACGTCTCCCGGCCCGGTCCGCCGCCTCCACGCCCTGCTGACCCGCCCCGACGAGCAGCGCCGCCTCGCGGCCGACCCCGCCCTGATCACCACGGCGGTCGACGAGATGATCCGCTGGGTGTCGCCGGTGAAGCACTTCATGCGGACCGCGACCAGGGACACCGAGGTCCACGGCGTCCCGATCGCCGCCGGCCAGGCGGTCCTGCTCTCCTACCCGTCGGCGAACCGCGACGAGGACGTCTTCGAGCGCCCGGACACCTTCGACGTCGGGCGGACCCCGAACAAGCACGTCGGGTTCGGCTTCGGCGCGCACTACTGCCTCGGCACCCACCTGGCCCGCCTGGAGGGCCGCGCCCTCTACGCCGAGCTGATCCCCCGGCTGCGCTCCGTCGAGCTGGCCGGCGAGCCCGAGTACATGCGAACCCTGTTCGTCGGCGGCCCCAAGTGCCTCCCGATCCGCTACACGCTGGCCTGACCGTTCGACTTCTCGACCTGAGGAACCGTGACCACCAAGGTCCGTCCGTCGCCTTGGTCCCGGCGCACGCGGCGACGGTCAGGACGACAGCAGGTCCAGGGTGCCGAGGTCGCGGATCGCCGCGCAGGCGTTGGTGGCCATCGACAGGAACATGCGGTCGGAGGTCTCGGTCGGGGCGCTGGCGCTGTACATGCAGCCGAGCACGGTGATGAGCGGTCCCTGGGGCATGCCGAGCCGGTAGTCCAGGAAGCAGTCGTCGAGCGAGTAGTCCGCGACGCCGAAGCCGACCAGGGTCTCGTGGTAGGCCGCGACCAGCGCCTTCTGGTCGGTCCGGCGCAGCTCGGTCGGCAGGGCGGTCGAGAGGAAGTAGGCCAGGTCGCGGCCGGGGAAACCGACCTCGAGTGACTGCCAGTCGACAGCCGTGACGTCGCCGCCGCCGGCGAACAGGAGGTTGTCGAGCCGGTAGTCGCCGTGGATCAGGGAATGGCGCCCGGCGATCCGCCGGCCCCAGCCGGACATCGCGTCGGCGGTCCGGGTCAGCGTGTCGGCGTCCTCGGGCGGGAGCACCGCCCGGAACCGCTCGACGAAGTCGGCGGCCGCCCTGACGAGCAGCCGCCCGAAGCCGATCAGGGCCCGTTCGTCGCCGCGGCGCAGCCACTGGTGGCCGTCACCGGTGAGGGTCTCGTCGTTCCAGAACGACGCGTGCAGGCCGGCGAGGTTGCGGACCGCGGTGGCGGCCTGCTCGGCGGTGCACCCGGCGACCTGGCTGCCGGGTAAGGCGGGGTGGGCGTCCTCCAGCACCAGGGTGAACCGGCGGGCGTCCGCGGTGATGTCGGCGCTCCAGCAGCGCGGGACCCGGATCCGCGCCGCCGGGGCGAACAGGCGGTAGAAGTTGACCTCGGTGCGGTAGCCGAGGCCGATCAGGTCCCTGATCTCGGTGGGCCCGGTCGCCATCTTCAGCACCACGGTCCGCGGCGCGTCAGGCCCGGCATCCGGGACGTCCAGGACGAACCGGTAGCTGGCGCCGAGCTGGCCGGTGCCGATCGGCTCGTACGACAGCCCGGCCACGTCGAGGTCGGTACCGCCGGCGCGCAGCACGCTGGTCATCCACGCCGGGGTGACGTCGGCGGGATCGTCGAGGACCCACTCGCCGGGAGCGACCTCGTCCAGGTCCGGGTTCGGCAGGTTGCCGCTCATCATGCGTCCCTCACCTGAGTGCTCGGCGACGAGGCGTTCGTCGACCGGGTGTTCGTTGACGGTCTGGTCACGACATCCGGCCGGGGTTCGCGGGCAGGGCCGAGACCGCCGCGGGCCGGACCTTCCGGTAGGCCTCGACGACCGGGACCAGCTCGTCCGGCGACACTCCGTGCAGGACGACGCCGGTCGCGCCGAGGCCGAACTGGCGGACCACCGCGTCGGCGCACTGCTCGGGCGTGCCGGTGGCGCTGGCCGCCAGCCACTCGTCGGGCAGGAGCGTCGCGAGATGCTCCAGCTCCTTCTCGTCGGCCTTCGCGTCGAACGCGCCGCGGAACCCCTTGACGAGCTCGTCCTCGCGGAACCGGGCGAGAACCGCCGGGTCCCAGTCGTTCACCCGGACCAGCATGTCCCCGTACCCGATCAGGTACGTGGCGAGGCGCCCGACGGTCTTGCGCAGCACGTGCTCCTGGGCGACGTGGTCGCCGATCGTGGCCAGCACCGACCAGATCCGGATGCTGTCGGGGTCGCGGCCGGCCGCCTCGGCGCCCCGGCGGACCGCCGCGATCGAGTCGGTCAGCGCCTTGCCCGAGAAGAAGGTGTGCAGCACGACGCCGTCCAGGCAGCGCCCGGCGAGTTCCAGGGTCTTCGGGCCGAGTGCCGCCATCATCAGCGGGATGTCCTCGTCGAAGTCCGCGTCCTGCTGCAGGTAGGGGTACTTGCCGGCCGGGCCGTCGTGGCCGAGGACCATCTCGCCGTGCCAGAGGCGGCGCATCAGGCCGGCGAAGTCCTCGATCTGGGCGGCGGTCACCGGCGGGAGCCCGACGGCCTTCCAGAACAGGTCGAAGCCCCGGCCGAGCCCGAGCGCGAAGCGGCCGCCGGTGAGCCGGTGCATGGTCGTCGCGAAGGTCGCGGTGACGATCGGGTGGCGGGTGTGGTGGTTCGTGGCCGCCGTCGCGACGCCCAGCCGCTCGGTGAGGGCACCCGCCGCGCCGCACAGGGCCGCGGCCTCCTTGGTCGAGAACCGCTCGGAGACGAAGACGGTCCCGAGACCGAGGTCCTCGCCCGCCCGCACCTCCGTGACCAGGTCGCGGGGCGTGGCGGAATGGCCTGCCAGGGTATAGAAGCCCAGCTCGGTCAGCTGATCGGTGGACATAACGCTCCCGGGTAGCTCACGTGGGAATCCCGTCGGAACATGCGCCGGCCGCGCCGGGCTGGGCCCGGCGCGGCGACACGGGCGGCAGCTTGGCCCGGTCGCCCTGGACCGCGTCCATGCGCGCCTCGCACAGGCGGACGTCACCGGCCAGCAGCTCGCCGGTCGAGTGGATCCGGCCGGCCTCGAGCGACCGGGTCAGCATGAAGCGCAGGTCGGTCAGCACCGGGGCGGGGCGGCGGTAGCGCAGCTGGAGGCCGGCCGTCCTGCCGGCCACGCCGGCGTCGCAGTTGTGGTGCTGGATGGCCGCGTCGAAGAACAGGGCCAGGAAGCCGCCATGAACCAGGCCCGGCGGGCCCTCGTAGGCGACGGGGAAGTTGACGGTGCCGGTCGCCCGGTCGCCGTCGACGGCGATCTCGTACTCCGGGAACGCGGGGTTGAACGCGCCGATGTGGCGCGAGTGGTCGAGGTAGAGCCGTCCGTCGCCGGCCGCGGCGGCCCCGACGCGGGGCTCCGGGTCCGCCGGGGCGAGCGGCGCGAGCTGCCGCTCGGCCTCGTCGAGGGCGGCGGCGAGCGCGTCCAGCCGTGGGTCGGGGTGCTCGATCGAGAGCACGAGCCCGGTTACGCGACGTAACCGGGCGGCGAGCTCGACCGTCTGCGGCAGGGGCTCGACGCCGAACGTCCAGCGGTCGGCGCCCGGCGCCGGGAGGCCGGTCACGTCGGTACTCCCGGCGCCGGGCTCGACCGCCGGGCGCCGCGCGGGCTCCTGGGACGGCCGAGGCCACCGCCGGGCGGGCTGGCGGCCCCGCCTGGGTTCCCGGCCGGGTCCGGAGTGGTCTCCATCGCGGCCATGCTACCCATGGACCATCTAAACCTCTAGATGTATAAGCCCGCCGCGGCGCCCATGGGGTCGACTACTTCGGCGCGAAGCGCTGGCCGCCGTCGAGCCGGATCGTGGAGCCGTTGAGCATCGGGTTCTCGATGATGCCGACGGCCAGGCGGGCGTACTCCTCGGGCCGGCCCATCCGCTTCGGGAACGCGGCGTCCTTCGTCAGGACCTTCTCGAACTCCTCCGGGATTCCGGCGGTCAGGCCGGTGTGGAACAGGCTGGGCGCGATGGCGTTCACCCGGATGCCGAGCGAGCCGAGGTCGCGGGCCATCGTCAGGCACATCGCGGCGACACCGCCCTTGGCCGCCGTGTAGGCGATCTGCCCGATCTGGCCCTCGAAGGCCGCGATCGACGCGGTGTTGATGATCACCCCGCGCTCGCCGTCTTCGTTCGGCTGCTGCTTGCTCATCTGCCAGGCGGCGAGCCGGGCCACGTTGAAGGTGCCCGTGAGGTTCAGGTCGATGACCTTCTGGAACTCCTTCAGGGGCAGCGGCCCCTCCTTGCTGATCGTCCGGATCGACCGGGAGCCGCCCGCGGTGTTGACCACCGCGTCGATCCCCCCCAGCGCGCCGACCGCCGCGTCCAGGACGCCTTCCACGCCCTCGAAGTCCGTGACGTCGCAGACGTGGAAACTGCCGCCGAGGTCATCGGCGACGGCCTGTCCGGCGCTGGTTGGCAGGTCCAGGATCGCGACCTTGCCCCCTCGCGCGACGACCAGTTCCGCCGTCGCCTTGGCCATGCCCGAGGCACCGCCAACGATGACCGCCCGCAGGCCCTTGAGCTCCACGCGTCGTTCCTCCCTGTTCGGGTCCGGCAGGCACGAGCGCGGGGTATCCGACCGCTGGTGGCTGACCTGCCGGGACAACTGGATCTTTCTGCCGGCCGGGCGCCGTCCTACGTCCCGGCGCCCGCCACCTCTTGGTGCAACGGATAAAGTATGCGTTTCCGCCCGCCCGCGCCCGGGCCGCGTCGTCCGCCGGTCCGCGCGGCCGGAAGCCCGACGTCGGGCGGGGTCGGTCAGGCGGGATCGGTCAGGCGCACGGTGGCGACCGTGCTCAGCTTGCCTGCGCCGACGTCGGTGATGTGCACGACGGAGAACCGGCCGTCGCCCACGGCCACCGCCCGCGCCGGGCCGGTCGAGATCGGCCGCAGGTACCGGACGTTCATCGCCTCCACCACGACCGGGCCGGCCGCCAGCGAGGACGCCGCCTCCTCCGCGGCGAGGGCGACGAGGCCGCCCTGGATCGCGCCCGTGGCGTTCAGCCCGTCGGGACGGCGCGGCACCTCGACGATGCCAGGCGCGACGGTCCGGCCGCCGATCCGGTCGGCGAGCGGCCGGGCCAGCAGCGCAGGGTTGCCCCAGGCCCTCGGGAAGCCGTCGGGAAACACGTCGCGCGGGTTCGGCGACGCGATGAAGGAGATGAGCGCGACCGCCAGCGGCGCGCCCGAGGCCTCGTCGTGGAACCGCGTCTCGCTGACGACCACCGTCCGGCCGACCTTCAGCAGCCGCGCGACGACGCCGATCCGGACGCCGCTGCGCGCCTGGGCGTACAGCTGGATCTCCAGGTCGAGCGTGAGCGGGATCCGCGGACTGAGCGCCTCGCCCACGACGGTGCCTGCGATGACGTCCGCCCAGGTCGCCAGCACGGAGGTACGCAGCGTCGACGCCCCCGGAACGCACAGGTGCGGCGTCACCTGCGCGTGCCCGTGCAACGCGCCCTCGCCGTCGGTCAGGCGCAGACCGAGCTCGGTGACGATGTGACTGGCCGGCGGGGCCTGATCGTGGCCGGCTGCCCGCGCGGCCGGGACCTCGCCGTTCCCACTCCCGGCGGGTTCCGGCGCAGGATGCGCCCCGGACCGTGCTGCGACGCTCATGAGGCCAATCCTCGCACAAAGGGTTAGATATTTTCGCGCCACGTCGGGCGTCCGGGCGCGACGGGCCGCTACCGCGCTCCCGTTCAGTATTCATCACGCGACGCGCACAGGTTCATACTTTACGTTTACCTTCGACTGACACACAGTCACTTCATGCGCTACAGCAGACTGTCTGCCGCCACTGCCGGCATGATCGTTGCCCTCGTCCCGCTCGCCCTCGCCGGCTGCGGCTCCACCACCGACCCGTCGGCCGCCGCGGCGACGCCCACGGCCACGGCCTCGACGACCTCCTCGCCGTCGCCGCCGCCCGTCCTCGTCCCGCCGACGGTCGTACTCACCCGGTTCGCCCGGTACAGCCCGGACGCCAAGGCCATCACCTACGACACGGCGCGCGTGCCGGTCGACGCGGATGTCGCCGTCGTGTCGGCGCAGGCCGCCGGCCACACGCTGACCGTGCTCGCGGTGCGCGGGCTGCCGCCGAACCAACGGTTCGGCGCGCACGTGCACTCGAACGCCTGCGGCCAGAGCGCCGAGGACGCCGGCTCGCACTACCAGCACCTGGTCGACCCGAAGCAGCCATCAGTGGACCCGGCCTACGCCAACCCGCAGAACGAGATCTGGCTCGACTTCACCACCGACGCGAGCGGGTCCGCGCACTCCGAGTCCACCGTCAACTGGGTCTTCGACAACCGCCCGCACAAGTCGATCGTCATCCACGAGACGTCCACTGAAACCGCGCCCGGCCACGCGGGCAAGGCCGGTGCCCGGCTCGCCTGCGTGGATCTCTGAGCGGGCCGCCAAGCTGTACGTCACCCCCTGATCGCCGAAGGCCGGCGGCCCGACCCCGGGCCGCCGGCCTACCGGCCTTCGCCGCTGAGCTGATCTGCCGCGCACCGGCTGTCAGAATCACCTGGTGCTGCGCGGGGTGCTCTTCGATCTTGACGACGCGCTGGTGGATCAGCGAACGGCGGCCGACGCCGCCGTCCTCGGGTGGGCCGCCGGGCACGGCGTCACCGACCCGCAGGTCAGCGAGCGATGGGCGAGCGTCTCCGAGACGCACTTCGCGCGCTACCAGCAGCGGGAGATCACCTTCACCGAGCAGCGCCGCGCCCAGGTACGCGAGTTCCTCGCGCTCACCGTGACCGACGACGAGGCGGACGCCCTCTTCGCCGGCTACCTGTCCCGCTACCGGGCCGGCTGGGCGACGTTCGACGACGCCGTCCCGGCCCTGCGCCGGGCCCGCGCGGCGGGCCTGAGGGTCGCGGTGTTCACCAACGGGGACGAGGAGCACCAGCGGCTCAAGCTGCACCAGGTCGGCCTGGCCGAGGAGATCGACCTCCTGGTCGCCTCGTCGATGCTCCCGGCCGGGAAGCCGGACCCACGCGCCTTCGCCGGCGCCCTCGCGATCGTCGGCCTCGCGGCCGGGGAGGTCCTCATGGTTGGCGACTCGCTGCCCAAGGACGTCCGGGGCGCCCTCGACGTGGGCATCAGCGCGGTCCTGCTCGACCGTTACGACGCCCATCCGGACGTCGAGGTCCCCCGCATCCACGGCCTGCACGAGCTCTCGCTCGCCGGTCGGCCCGAGGCCCCGGCGGGCGCGGGCGGGCGGCGACGGGCCGGGCCGCCGCGGCGCTGAGCCGACCGTGCCTTCCGGCGATCCGTCAGAACGCCGGCCCACGGCCCTGGCCCGTTCAGGGCCGTGGGCCGACGACGTCGTAGCGGGCGCAGGCGAAGGCCCGGTTGCGCGCGACCTCGACGAGGCGAAGGTCGAGCCGGCGCGGCAGCAGCGGGCGACCGGCGCCGAGTGTGACCGGGGCGATCGACACGACGACGGCGTCCAGGAGGCCCGCGTCGGCGAACTGGCCGGCGAGGTCGCCGCCACCGACGACCCAGACGTCCTTGCCCCCGGCCGCCGCCGTCGCCTCGGCGTGGACCGGCCGGGCGCCGCCGCGGGCGAAGCGGATGTCGGCGCCGTCGACCGCCTTGAGGTCGCGGCTGGTCATCACCCAGGTCGGCTGCCGGTAGTCCCAGGTCCCGCCGGTGGAGATGTGGTTGTCGAGCAGCCACTGGTAGGTCGACGAGCCCATGACCAGGGCGCCGACCTCGCCGACGAACTCGTCGTGGTTCATCGGGCCGGCGGGGTCGACGTCCTGGGTGAGCAGCCAGTCGAGCGAGTGATGCTCGTCGGCGATGAAGCCGTCCAGGGTCGTCGCCGTGTAGTAGGTCGTGCGGCTCATCGGTTGGCTGCTCCTGTCGTCTCGCCGGGCTTGCCCGGCCCGGTCCCCGCGGCGGCTCGCGGCCGGCTCGCCTTGCGCCAGTCTGTCCGGCGGGGCTGTCCCGCCACCTGGCCGATCTTGCTCGGCACGTCGGGACCGTGACGGCGGCGACCGTTCGCGGGCGGCGCGGTGAGCCGCCCCGGCCTCGACGGGAGGTCCGGCGCGGCGGTCCTCGACCCGGCGACCTCGCCAATACATCTAGATGTCTTGGCGCCGTTGCAGTAAAACGTGTCCCAGGGGACCGCTGCGCCGCTCGGGCCAGCCGTCCGGTATGGAGGCCCCCGATGGTCCACGACGAGGGTACGAGCGCGGCGTCGCGACCGGTCGACGCCGACAACCACTACTACGAGCCGCTCGACGCCTTCACCCGCCATCTCGACCGGAAGCTGCGCCACCGCGCGGTTCGGGTCGTCCAGGACGGGTCGCATGCCGAGATGGTCATCGCGGGCAAGGTCAACAACTTCATCCCGAACCCGACGTTCGACCCGGTCATCGTCCCGGGCTGCCTCGACCTGCAGTTCCGCGGCCAGATCCCGCCCGGCGTCGACCCGCGCAGCCTGACGAAGGTCGAGCCCATCTCGCCCGCCTACCGGGACCGCGACGTCCGGATCATGACGATGGACGCGCAGGGCCTCGACGCGGTGCTGCTGTTCCCGACGCTGGGCTGCGGCGTCGAGCAGGCGCTGGTGCGCGACGTGCCGGCGACGATGGCGAGCCTCACCGCGTTCAACCGCTGGCTGGAGGACGACTGGGGCTACGCCTACCAGGGGCGGATCTTCGCCGCGCCGATGATCTCGCTGGCCGACCCGGCCGGCGCCGTCGAGGAGGTCGACCGGGTGCTCGCGCTCGGAGCCCGGATCGTGCACGTCCGGCCGGCGCCGGTGCCGACCGGAGGCGACCACGGCCGCTCCCTGGGCGACCGGGCCCACGACCCGGTCTGGGCCCGGCTCGCCGAGGCGGACATCCCGGTGGCGTTCCACCTGGGTGACAGCGGCTACAACGGCACGGTCGGCGCCGCCTGGGGCGGGCCTGAGGACTTCGCGCCGTTCCGGGCGCCGGACCCGCTCGGCAGCGTCCTCATCGCCGACCGGGCGATCCACGACACCATGGCGAGCCTCATCGTCGGCGGCGTGTTCACCCGCCACCCGGCGCTGCGGGTGGCGAGCGTCGAGAACGGCTCCGACTGGGTCTACCCCCTGGTCAAGAGCGTGCGGAAGCTGGCGAACCGGGCGCCGCGCCTGGTGCCCGAGGACCCGCTGGACACGCTGCGCCAGCACGTCTGGGTGACGCCTTACTACGAGGAGGACCTGCGCAAGCTGGCCGACACGATCGGGGTGGAGCGGGTCCTGTTCGGCTCCGACTGGCCGCACGGCGAGGGCCTCGCCGAGCCGGCGGCGTTCGTCGACGAGCTGGGCGCCTTCAGCCCGGACGAGGTGCACCGGATCATGCGCGCGAACTGCGCCGAGCTCATCGGTCTGCCCAGCTGACGCGCCCGCGGCGTCCGCCACGTACTCGGTGGACACAGCGAGCGGCCTCGTGGTTAAGTGTCGAACGTCACTGAATGTGATGTCGGTCTCGTGGCGGGGGGCCATCCGGATCGCTGGGCCACACCGTCGAAGGCCGCCACCAGAACCGCAGCGCCGGGGCTGTTCCCGGGTCCGCTGCTCACGGCCCGGGGGGCAGGCCGGGCTCGACCTGACTGACGAGATCCCGATACCGAGCGTCACAACGATGGTGGCGCTCCCCCCGGACGGGCACGGCCGTCTCCTCGACGGCCAGGCCCCGGAATACTCAAAACCCGCCTTGGACGGGCGGAAGCTAAGGAGCCGTACTGGAACAACAAATGCATGCGCGGGGCTATCTTCGCAGGTCGTAGGCCCGCAGAAGGCTCACGATGCACAAGTTACTTCATTTCGGATCCCAACCCCTTCTTCGCCCGACACACGCGCAGATTCCTTGTCGTCATGCCGACCACCACGAAGAAGGGGAAACCGATGATCCGCAAACGACGGACCATGTTAGGCGTCTTCGCGACCGCGTCGGCGATGCTCTTAGCCGCCGGCTGCGGCTCGTCGAAGTCCGACGGCGGCAGCGCCACCGCCTCCGGCAAGGCGAACAAGACCATCACGGTCGGTGTGCTCACCGACGTCACCGGACCGGCGTCCTCCGGCAACAAGACATTCGTCGACGGGGTGGAGGCGGGCGTCGTCTACGCGGCCCGCAACGGCTACACCATCAAGACCGTGGTCGCCGACACGGCGACCA